>CBJNFW010000036.1:0-41236 GCA_966435935.1 uncultured Nocardia sp. | reverse complement strand
CTGGCCTGTGAGCCCGTAGTGTCGGTGCGCTGGGCGGACGACCCGTCCCGGCTGGCCGACGCCGACGTGGTGGTGCTGCCGGGCAGTAAATCCACCGTGAGCGATCTGGAATGGTTGCGCCGCAACGGAATCGCCGACGCGCTGTGCGCTCGCGCCGCGGCCGGACGGCCGATCCTGGGTATCTGCGGCGGATATCAGATGCTGGCCCGGCGCATCGTGGACCGGGTCGAATCCAGCGCGGGCGAGGTGGCCGGACTCGGCCTGCTGGATCTGGATATCGAGTTCGCCGAACCGAAGATGCTGCGCCGCACCAGCGGCCGGGCGGCCGGTTCCGGAATCCCGTTGAGCGGCTACGAGATCCACTACGGCCGCGCCCGCCGCACCGGCGACCCCGCCTGGCTCGAACTCGGCGACGGGCGTGCGGAAGGCAGTGCGCGCGGGGCGGTCCGGGGCACGCATCTGCACGGCCTGATGGAGTCCGACGACTTCCGCCGGGCCTGGCTGCGCGAGGTCGCCGCACAGGCCGGACGCTCCGGATTCCGTGTCGCCGAGGATGTTTCGGCCGTCGCGGAACGCGACTCCCAGCTCGACCTGCTCGCCGATCTGATCGAGGAGCATCTCGACACGACCGCGCTGGAAAGCCTGATCACCACCGGCGTCCCGTCCGGGCTGCCCACTCCGGCGACGTCGCGGACACCGAAAGCCTGACTGCGCCAAACATATTCGTTCCCTCCGGACCGTAATGTGCGAGTGTTGCCCGGGCAACTTCGGTTCGCTCGCACTGATGCGTCGCAGCGGTCGATCGCATGGTCGTCGCCGGGCTCTGCCCGGGTGGCGGGGCCTGGCCGCGTCGTGGAGTCCGGACGCGTTCGCGGCCGATCCCCGCCGCCGGGTGCCGAGGCCGCGTGCGCGTGGGAACAGCTCTCCGACCGGCCGCGACCGGGTTTGCGCGACGATTCGCCGACGGCCCGTGGCGCAGCTCTCGGCGGACGTCGAGGCGTGGTCAGCGACACGAGGTTCACCGCCGCTGAGCCGTGTAGCGTGGGGCGGCATGGAAACACGGCGGATCGCGGTCGGTGACCGCGCTTGGACCGTTCGAATCGATGGTTCCCAGTTCCGGCACACGGTCGTCCTGCTGCCCGACGCCGGCGCTCCGGTCGATGTCTACGATGCGGTGTGCGCCCGCCTGCACACTTCGGACCTGCGCACGATCGTGCTGGAATCGATCGAGGGGCTCGACACCGCGGGGGTCTACGCGATCCTGGACGACATCGGTGTCCCGTGGGCCAACCTCGCGGGTTACGGCGCGGGCGCCGATCTGGCGTGGCAGTTGGCCGCCCGCAGCTTCGGCCGATTCATGGGCCTGGTCGTCGCCGGACGGGGACATCCGGCCGCTCCCGGCGCGGACGACACCGTCGCCGACGCGAACTGCCCGGCCGTGGAGATTCCCACCACCGTCGTCGCGACCAAGAACCTGTCGCGCGCGGACGCCGAGGCCGCCGCTCGCCACGTCTACGGAGAATTCCGCGTCGCGCAGGTCGATGTCACCGATCCGGCCACAGAAGCGGCGCAGGAATTCGCCACCGAAATAGTGCTCCGCAGCGGCCAGTGGTGAGGGGTTGAATTCTCGGCCCCCGCTCTGTCGGTTCGCTGAGTCGATGGCCTCCGCCCCGCTGCGGAGTTTCGCGGCGGAGCGAAGACTCACCGCGCGGCCCCGCGGCGGGCACTCGTTCCTGGCGCCCGCCACGCGTCCGGGCTGCAAGCCCGCGCTGCAAACCAGGTGGCGGCAAGCTCACGCCGCAAACTTGGTGTCGGCAGTGGTGATGGGTGGCGGAACCGGGTGTCAGGGGCGAGCCGAACGAACCGTCAGGCGTTGTGCCCGGCGAGCCAGCGCAGCCACGAGTCCAGTTCGGTGAACGCCTCTCGCCGGACCGCCTCCGAGGACAGGAACACATCGTGCCGGGCGCCCTCGATCGGCACGATATTGGTGCGTTGCCCCAGGCAGCCGGACCAGCGTTGGATCTGGCGCACGTCGAGCACGGTATCGGCGACGTCGGCCGCGGGGCCGTACGCGCGCATGAATTTGGTCACCTTCGAGCGCAGGATCAGGGCGGGGACGCCGACGTCGAGGCCGTGATGCAGCTGGGCGTGCCCGCGCCGGATCGCACGCAACCAGCCGAAGTGCACCGGGAATCCGCTCAGTGGCTTCCAGTCCAGGTCGTAGTCCCACTCTCCGGACGCGCTCCGGTGCAGGCTGTCGCCGTAGGTGGTGACCTTCTGCCCGGGCAGGGTCGCCATGGCGCGCAGGCGTCCCAATCCGCCGATCACGGTATTGCCGACGATGGTCCGGTAATAGGCCGGGCCTTGCAGATCGAACCAGGGGCTGTTCAGTGCCAGCCCGGTAATCCCCTGTGCCGCAACACCTTCGGCAGCCTGCAGCCGATCCAGCCAGAGCGAGGTGACCAATCCGCCGGTGGAGTGGCCCATCACCAGCACCGGCAGGCCGGTCTCCTCGCGCACGATGCGCAACGCCTCGTTCAACTCGGCGTCGTACATCGCCAGATCGGTGACGTAGTGCGGGGTCTGCCCCGGGCGCAGCGAACGCCCGCACTTGCGCAGATCCAGCGCGTAGAAGCGGTGGCCCTGGGCGGCCATGTGTTCGGCGAGGTGCCGCTGGAAGAAGTAGTCGGTGAATCCGTGGACGTACAGCACCGCGGCGGTCGCCTCGGTCGTCGCCAGATGCCGGACCAGGGTGGCCTCCACCGTGCCCTCGCCGTCCGGGTCGGCCCCCAGCGGTATCGGGCGCTGTTCGTAATCCTCGCCGAGGACATCGGCCTGCCAGGAGTCGGTCCGCGGTCCGGCCGACGGCGTCTCGTTCGTCACAGCGAACACGATATTCGACCCGCTCAGCGGCGTCTCGGCACAGGTAGCCCGCTCACCGGAGGTGTGGCGGTTTCGGAAACGGGCATGCCGAGGGGCAGAATCAGGTTGAAGTGAACGGCGGGTAACCTCGAACTCGTCGTATTCGCCGGAATTCCGGTGACGCACAACACAATGCCCAGGTTGGTCCGCCCGGGGGCGACCGCGCACAAGGACAAGGAAGTCGATCTACCCGTGCCGAACGCTGCGATGACTGAAAAGACCGATGTAGTCCTCATCGGTGCCGGCATCATGAGTGCCACTCTCGGCGCGCTGCTTCGCCAGCTGCAGCCCGACTGGTCGATCACGATGTTCGAGCGCCTGGACGCCGCCGCTCCGGAGAGCAGTGATCCCTGGAACAACGCCGGTACCGGGCATTCCGCGTTGTGTGAGCTCAACTACACCCCGCGCACCGCCGACGGCGGCGTCGACGTGTCCAAGGCCGTCGACATCAACGAGCGGTTCCAGGTGTCGCGGCAGTTCTGGTCCTACGCGGTGGAGAACGGCGTGCTGAGCACGCCCTCGGACTTCATCAACCCGATCCCGCACGTCAGCTTCACCCACGGCGCGGACGGCGTGGAGTACCTGCGCAAGCGGTACGAGGCGCTGGCCCGGCACCCGCTGTTCGAGGGGATGGAGTTCATCGACTCGCCCGAGGAGTTCTCCCGGCGGTTGCCGCTGATGGCCAAGGGCCGCGACTTCGCCGAACCGGTGGCGCTGAACTGGAGTTCCAAGGGCACCGATATCAACTTCGGCGCGCTCACCAAGCAACTGCTGGCCTATCTGGGCCGCTCGGGCGTCGACATCGCATTCGGCACCGAGGTGCGCAACCTGTCCAAGCAGTCCGACGGCAGCTGGATTGTCAAGGTGCGCAACACCCGTACCGGTTCGACCCGTACGGTGAACGCGAAATTCGTCTTCGTCGGCGCGGGCGGTTACGCGCTGCCGCTGCTGCAGAAGGCCGGTATCCGCGAGATCGCGGGCTTCGCCGGATTCCCGGTCAGCGGCCAGTTCCTGCGCTGCACCAACCGCGAACTGGTCACCCGGCACGACGCCAAGGTGTACGGCATGGCCGCGGTCGGCGCGCCGCCGATGTCCGTGCCGCACTTGGATACTCGCGTCATCGGCGGTAAGCGCGGACTGCTGTTCGGTCCGTACGCGGGCTGGACGCCGAAATTCCTCAAGGACGGCAAGTACGGCGATCTGTTCAAGTCGATCCGCCCGGGCAACCTGACCCCGATGCTCGGCGTCGGCGTGACCGAGCTGGGCCTGGTCAAGTACCTGGTCAGCGAGCTGCTGAAGTCCCCGGCGGGCAAGGTGAACGCGATGGAGGAGTTCATCCCGCGCGCCGACGGCCACGATTGGGAGCTGATCACGGCCGGCCAGCGCGTGCAGATCATCCGCCGCAAGGGCGTGGGGGGTGTGCTCGAACTCGGCACCGCGGTCATTACCGCCGCCGACGGTTCCATCGCGGGCCTGCTCGGCGCCTCGCCGGGCGCGTCCACCTGCGTCTCGGCCATGCTGGACGTGCTGCAGCGCTGCTTCCCGCGCGAGTACGCGGACTGGACCCCGCAGCTCAAGGCCATGGTTCCCTCGCTGGGCGTCAAGCTGTCCGAGAACCAGGCGCTGTACCACGAGGTCTGGGACTGGTCGACCAAGGCGCTCGGTCTCGACCAGAACACACCGGCGGCAGAACTCGCGCAGAGCTGAGCGATGTGATAGCAAGACGCGATGATGTCAACGGTTGCTCTCAAAAGGTCGTGGGCCGCGGATCTGGACACCGCGACGCTCTACAAGCTGTTGCAGTTGCGCGTCCAGGTGTTCGTCGTCGAGCAGAAGTGCGCCTATCCGGAGCTGGACGGACTCGACCTGCTGCCGGAGACACGGCACCTGTGGCTCGACGACGAGGGTGAGGCGATCAGCACGCTGCGCCTGTCCGAGGAACACGAGAACGGGGTGAAGTCGTTCCGCATCGGCCGGCTGTGTACCACGCCGCATGCCCGCGGCCACGGTTACACCACCCGGCTGCTGCAGGCCGCCCTCGCCGAAACCGGTTCGGCCACAGTGCGGCTCAATGCGCAGACGTACCTGATCGACATGTACACCAAGCACGGTTTCGTCACCGACGGTGAGGAGTACATCGAGGACGGTATCCCGCACGTCCCGATGCGGCGCGGTTGACCTGCGGGTCCCGCAGCCCGGAAGTGGTTGCGGGACCGCCTGTCAGGCGCGAGGCGAGATCGGCTCGCCGCGCACCTCGCGGGTGAGCAGGGTCGCGCCCGCCACCGCGCCCGGCATCAGCACGATCGCGACGAAGGGCACCAGGAACGCCGCCGCGAGCGGAATTCCGAAGCCCCACACCAGCATTCGGCGTGAGCGCAGTAAGCTGAGCTGTTCGCGCAGAGAGATTCCGCGGCGTTGCATGGAAACCGTGGTCAGTTCCCGCACCAGGAAGAATCCGGTGACCCCGATGCCCACCACCGGCACCACGGTCTGCCCCACCACGGGCAGGAATCCGGCGGCGAACAGCGCCGCGCCCCACACCGCGGCTCGCAGCACCAGCGCGATGCCGTCGGCGAACATTCGCCACACCGGCAGACCCGGCCCCGGCGGCGCCTCGTCCGGCGACTGGCTCCGGTCCACGTGCTCGGCGAGTGCCTCGTAGAACGGTTGCCCCAGCGCCAAGGTCAGCGCCGTGAACGTGATCACCGCCAGGAACAGGCACAACACCAGCAGCAACACGTCCAGGAAGCCGCGCAGCACCCCCGGCCACGGCGAGGCCCAATGGTCCGCGAACGGCGTCGCCCACGCGACGACGTCTCCCGCGAACCACGCCACCGCCCCGATCGCGACCAGATACAGCAGTAGCGCGATGAGCCCCGGCACCAGCGCGTACCCGAACCGCCGCCGATGCGTCGCCACCCACCGCTGCCCCTGCAACAGATACCCGAACCCCGCAGCCAGATCCCGCACGCGCGCAGTCTATTCCGGCGCAGCCGGGAACCACGTACGGGTCACAGGTTCCGAAACTGCTGGGCGTTATCGCTTCTCAGGTTGCGGCAGGGACACCGCAACTTTCGGTTCGAGGAAATCCTCGCCCTCGAGCAACAGCGGCTCCCCGCTCACCTTCGACAGGGGAATACGAAAAGCAGTCGCCGAAATTCAATGCCGCAGGGCGGCGTCCTTTCCGAATTCCCGATCAGCTGCGTTTCCGTGCAGGATCGCGTGGTGAAGCCGATCGCGGGAGGGGGCGGTGCGGGGCGCTGCCGGTGGGCAATACAGTTGGGTCGTGTCCGAATCCACTGTCGACGTCGCCGTAACCTCCGTATCCCCGTCCGGTGAGGCCGGGTTTCCGTTCTCGGCTGTGGTCGGGCAGGAGCAGTTGCAGCTGGCGCTGATTCTGTGTGCGGTGCATCCGGGGATCGGGGGTGTGCTGGTGCGCGGGGAGAAGGGCACCGCGAAGTCGACCGTGGTTCGGGCGCTGGCGCAGTTGTTGCCGCCGGTCGCCGACGAACGCGGTGCACAGCGGCCCGCGCGGCTCGTGGAGCTGCCGGTCGGGGCGACCGAGGACCGGGTGGTCGGCTCGCTGGATCTGCAGCGCGTGCTGCGCGACGGGGAGCAGGCGTTCCGGCCGGGTCTGCTGGCGGCCGCGCATCACGGCGTGCTGTACGTGGACGAGGTGAATCTGCTGCACGACCATCTGGTCGACGTTCTGTTGGACGCGGCGGCGATGGGCCGCGTGCATATCGAACGCGACGGGGTGTCCCATTCGCATCCGGCGCGGTTCGTGCTGGTCGGGACGATGAACCCGGAGGAGGGGGAGCTGCGTCCGCAGTTGCTGGACCGGTTCGGGCTGACCGTCGACGTGGCCGCCTCCCGCGATGTGGACGTGCGCATGGCCGTCGTGCGTCGCCGCCTGGACTACGAGGCCGACCCGAACGGATTCGCCGGCCGGTACGCCGAGACCGATCGGGAGATCGCCGACCGTATCCTGATCGCCCGCGACCTGGTCGGTGAGGTGGAGCTGGACGATGTGGAATTGCGCAGGATCGCGGCGCTGTGCGCCAGCTTCGACGTGGACGGCATGCGCGCGGATCTGGTCGTCGCCCGCACCGCGACGGCGCATGCGGCGTGGCGCGGAAGTCGTTGTGTGACAGCCGATGACGTGCGTATCGCCGCGGAACTCGCACTGCCGCACCGGCGTCGGCGTGATCCGTTCGACGAGCCGGGCATCAGCGAGGAACAGCTGGAGGAGGCGATGCGGCAGGCCGCGGCGGAGGCCGAACCGAACTCCGCTGAGAACTCCGGCCCATCGAGCGAATCCGAGCGTTCGTCGTCCGACGACCCCGCGCCCGAGCCGAGCGATTCCGAACGGCCCGAGGGGCCCGGCGACGATCCGGACGGCGGTCCCGATACGCCCGGCGGCGTTGGCGGTGCGCCCGAGGGCCGGGCGGGCGCACCGGCGAATTCGACTGCCCGACCGCCTCGTTGGGAGGTGCGGGGCGTCGGTGAGGGCGCACCGGGACGGCGTTCGCGGGCGAGCACCCGGCACGGACGCGTCGTGCGAGCGGTACCCGATGCCGCGGCCGGACTGCACCTGCTCGGCACGGTCTTCGCCGCCGCGCCTCGGCAACGTGCCCGCGGCCGGTTCACGGGTCCGCTGGCCCTGGAACCGGAGGATCTGCGCGGCGCGTATCGCGAAGGGCGCGAAGGCAATCTGGTGATCTTCGTGGTCGACACGTCGGGTTCGATGGCTGCCCGGGATCGGCTCTCGGCGGTCACCGGTGCGATCGTCGCCCTGCTGCGCGATGCCTATCAGCGGCGCGACAAGGTCGCGGTGATCACCGTGCGTGGCAGCGAGGCCGAACTGGTGTTGCCGCCGACCTCCTCGGTGGATATCGCGGTGCGGCGTCTGGCGGGCCTGCGCACCGGCGGTAAGACCCCGCTGGCGCGCGGTCTGGTCGAGGCGCGTGAGGTGGTTCGGCGCGAGCGCGTGCGCGATCCGCAGCGCCGCGCGATGGTCGTCCTGCTCACCGACGGCCGCGCCACCGGAGGCGCCGACCCGCTTCCGCGCGCCCGCGCCGCCGCGCGCGTGCTGGCTCGTGACGGCGTCACCGGCGTCGTGGTCGACTGCGAACGCGGCATGATCCGTCTCGGCCTGGCCGCCGACCTCGCCCGCGACCTGCGCGCCACATACATTCGCTTGGCCGAGATCACCGGTGATGCCGTGGCAGGGGTGGTGCGGTCGCAGGTCTCGGGAGTCCGTGCGGCCTGACCGGTTTCGCCGGGTGCGGTTGCCGACCGTCGTGCGGTTTCGCGAGCACGGCGTGAACAGCTCAGCTCGGCCTGCGGGTCTGCGTCCGTTCGGCCGGTGTTCCGTGGCGGGCGGCAGGTAGCGCGGCATGGCCGCGGTGGGCCGGCTGAACGGCGCTGCGCCTGGAGCAATACGGATCGATCCGCCTGGCGCTGGGCGAGTTTGCGCCGCTCGGGTCTCCGGTGTCATGTGGCGCGATCGGCGATCTGCCCGCGCTCGCGGCCGGCGGAACCATCCGGCCGCACCACCGACGAGTGCCGCGACCTCCCGTGCCGGTGTCCGCGGATCTGCCGGCCGGACCCGGTGATGGGAGTGGCCGGCGAACGTGATCACCGCTGGATGCGAATTGCCCCGAGCGAGCTATTGCGCAGTGGCCGTGGTGAATTGGTCGGCGAGGGCGGTGAGCAGTTCGGAGCAGCCCGCGTCGACGGTGAGGGTGGCGAGCGGGTCGCCGCGGGTGTGGCCGCGGTTCACGATGACGACCGGACGAGCGGTTCTGGCCGCGTGCCGCACGAAACGCAGGCCGGACATGACGGTGAGCGAGGAGCCCGCGGTCAGCAATACTTCGGCGGACTCGACCAGGTCGTACGCCTCCGCGACACGGTCCTTCGGGACGTTTTCGCCGAAGTAGACGATGTCGGGTTTGAGCATTCCGCCGCACTGTTCGCAGTCGACCATGCGGAAGTTCGCGGTGTCGGTGACCACGGCGTCGGCGTCGGGGGCGACCTCGAGGCCGTCGGTGACCGATTCGGCGAAGCCGGGATTGGCGGCCTCGAGCCGGTCGGCCAGGCGCATGCGGGAAATCAGTGCCGAGCAGTTCAGGCAGCGCACTCGCGCGTAGGTGCCGTGCAGATCGATCACCCGGCGACTGCCGGCCTTGGTGTGCAGCAGGTCCACGTTCTGGGTGATCAGGCCGCTGACGACGCCCGCGCGCTCGAGCCGCGCCAGCGCACGATGTCCCGGATTGGGCCGCGCGGCATCCATCCGCCGCCAGCCGACATGATTGCGGGCCCAATACCGTTGCCGGAACACCGGATCCCCGACGAACTGCTGATAGGTCATCGGATTGCGCGGCGGCGAACTCGGCCCCCGATAATCCGGAATCCCGCTGTCGGTGGACAACCCCGCCCCGGTCAACACCGCCACCCGGCGGCCCGCGACGATGTCGAGCACCCGATCGACAGCGCTCACGGTCAGAAGTTCCGGCATGGATCCAGCGTACGGCTCGTCGACGGGCTCGCCCTTGGGGAGCTGGCCGCGGCCACGTGCCGAGGAGCCGACCAACGGGAGGAGCCGATGGCTGCCGCAGGCTCGAACTCGGCGACCCTCGCTGCGACCGGCTGCGTGAAGCAGTGCCGCGGGTCCCACTCGTCTGTCGAGTGAGGACAGACGCCGCGCCGGATAGGCGTTCAGCGCGGGCGGGCGTGCGGCGACGCAGGTAACAGGGTCGAAAGCAGTATCGACCGTGTGGTCGGCGTAGAACAGCGGGTTGTCGATTCCGGCGAATCCCGGGTTCACCGAGCGCTTCAACATGATCACACTGTGCGCCTGATCCACGTTCAGCACCGGCATCCCGTAGATCGGGCTGGAGGAGTCCTCCCGCGCGGGATTGGTGACATCGTTCGCTGTCCTCGATTGCCGTCGCCGGTTGGCTGCGGGCGGCTGTGATGCCGCAGAGCGGGCCGACGGCGAGGGTGCGGACCATCGCCCGGCGCCCACCGCCCACCACGGGTGTCCCGGCCGCCGGAGCCTCGAGCGCGGCCAGGCCGAACATCTCGTGCGGTCCGGGAGTCATCGAGACATCGGCGCCGACCGGCCGGGTGCGTTCGGCGATGTCGGCCGGCGTCGGCAAGCCGGCCGCGCTGCCGCGGCGCAGCCCGGGGCGGGAGCCGGGGGGTCGAAGGGGTGTGGCAACGTGGAGCAGCAGTTCATGCGCGGAAGGAGCGGTGTCGATGCCCAGGGGTGTTCCCGAGACGGTGCCCGATGACGGGTTGACCACTCGGCAGCGGCGTAATCAGCCCGTTCTGGCGGTGCATACCGGCCCCGGCAAGGGCAAGTCGACCGCGGCGTTCGGGATGGCGCTGCGGGCCTGGAATCAGGGGTTCGACGTCGCGGTGTTCCAGTTCGTGAAGAGTGCGAAATGGAAGGTCGGGGAGGAGGCGGCATTTCGCACCCTCGGCCGGTTGCACGAGGAGACCGGTGCGGGCGGCCCGGTCGAATGGCACAAGATGGGTGAGGGCTGGTCCTGGACCCGCAAACAGGGCACCGAGGATGATCACGCCGCGGCCGCGCTGGCCGGTTGGCACGAGATCGCCCGCCGTCTGGCCGCCGAACAGCACCGGTTCTACGTCCTGGACGAATTCACCTATCCGCTGAAATGGGGATGGGTCGACGTGGACGAGGTGGTCGAGACCCTGCGCGCCCGTCCCGGCAATCAGCACGTGGTGATCACCGGCCGGGACGCGCCGCAGGCGCTGATCGATGCCGCCGATCTGGTCACCGAGATGACCAAGACCAAACATCCGATGGACGCGGGCCGTAAGGGCCAGCGCGGCATCGAATGGTGAGCACACCGGCGGTGGTCATCGCCGCACCGGCCTCTGGAAGCGGAAAAACCACTCTCGCAACGGGTTTGATCGGCGCGCTGCGCCGCGCGGGACATACCGTCGCGCCGTTCAAGGTGGGCCCGGACTATATCGACCCCGGATATCACGGTCTGGCCGCCGGACGTCCGGGCCGGAATCTGGATCCGGTGCTCGTGGGCGCGCAGCGGGTGCCGCCGCTGTACCGGCACGGGACGCGGGGGTGCGATATCGCGGTCGTCGAGGGTGTGATGGGCCTGTTCGATGGTCGCATCGACGAGAATCAGGCGCAGCCGGTCGCGGAAGGTTCCACCGCACAGGTCGCGGCGCTGCTGGGGGCACCGGTCGTGCTGGTCGTGGACGCGCGCGGGCACAGTCAGAGCCTCGCGGCCCTGTTGCACGGATTCGCCACCTACGACAGCGAGATCCGGCTCGGTGGCGTGATTCTCAACCGCGTCGGCAGTGCACGACACGAACAGGTGCTGCGCGCCGCATGTGACCGGGTCGGTCTGCCGGTGCTCGGCGCGCTGCCGAGGATGGCCGAATTGGCCGTTCCCTCACGGCATCTGGGCCTCATTCCCGCGGTGGAGCACGGCGATGCGGCGCGGTCGGCGGTCGACGCGATGACCGAACTCGTCGCCGCCCATGTGGATCTGGCCGCGATCGCCCGATTGGCGCAAGCGCGGGTGCCGGGGCCGGACTGGGATCCGGAAGCGGAATTGCGCGCGGTCGGCGGCTCGCCCACGGACGGACCGGTGATCGCCATGGCCGGTGGTCCGGCGTTCACCTTCGGCTACGCCGAGCATCGTGAACTGCTGGCGGCGGCGGGCGCGCGAGTGGCGGTCTTCGATCCGCTGTATGACGACTTGCCCACCGGCACAGCGGGTGTCGTGCTGCCGGGCGGATTTCCCGAGGAGCATGCGGCGGAGCTCTCGGCGAACGACGCGCTGCTCGACGCGGTGCGTGCCGCGGCCCGGGCCGGTATGCCGGTGCACGCCGAATGCGCGGGACTGCTCTATCTGACCCGAAGTCTGGACGGACATCGCATGGCCGGCGTGGTCGACGCGGCCGCCGAGTTCGGGCCGCGATTGACGCTGGGCTATCGGGATGCGGTGACGCTGACCGATTCTCCGCTCTGGACCGCCGGGCAACGGGTGCGCGGACACGAATTCCACCGCACCAGACTCATTTCCGCCACCGCCGACGCCCCGGCGTGGGCATGGCGCGCCCCGGATGGCGCCACCGTGCGCGAGGGCGCGGTGACCCATCGAGTGCACGCCTCCTACCTGCACACCCATCCCGCGGGAAATCCCGCGACCATCGCCGGATTCGTCGCGGCCGCGGCCGATTACGCCGCCGTGCGCGCCGATGTGTGAACCACGTTCCGGCAGCGGCGAACTCGTCGTCGGAGTGGGGTGCCGGCCGGCGACCGGCGCGGCGGAAATCGTGTGTGCGGTGCGCGCGGTGCTGGGACAGGAGAAGTTCCGCTGTCTGGCGACGATCGACCGCAGAGCGGCCGAGCCGGGATTTTCCGCGGCCGCAGCCGAATTCGGTGTTCCGGTGGCCGCGTTCACTCCGGACGAACTCGCCGCGGTGCACGTCCCGAACCCCGCGGCGCGAACCAGAGCCGCTGTCGCCACCCCCAGCGTCGCCGAGGCTGCGGCCTTGCTCGCTTCCGAGAAGTATTGCGGTACAGGGTATCTCGTGATACCGAAGACCTCCCGGGGCTCGGTGACGGTCGCGGTGGCCCGCTGCGAATCAGGTTGACCGGGCCGCGAAACGGCCACCACCGAGCCGGAGCGCGATCGGCTCGCCCTACTGCCCCCGCCAGGCTTCGAGGACCCGGTCCAGCGCGGGGCGGATCTTCGCACGCGCCTCCTTACGGGGCATACCCGCCATCAGCAGCCGGTCGTAGTCGGTGTCGAGATGACGGATCGAGGCGATGACCGCGAGCGTCACCGCCTCGGCGGCAAGGACTTTCGCGGCCGCGCTGCGGCCGACGCGCCCGCTGCCGCGCACCGCGGCGTGATCGGCGATCTCGGTGGCGCGCTCCGGCGGGCAGTTCGGGAACAGCCGCTGTATTTCGGCGGCCATCCGCAGCTGGAACTCGACGTCCTGTGCCGCGCGCCGGGCGGTGTCGCGTTCGCGGCGGCGCAGCCGCGCGTCCTCGTCGGCCAGGCATTGTTCCTCCGCGCGGGCCAGGGCCTGTTCCTCGACCAGGATGCCGACGCGTTCGTGGCGTTTGCGCCGGGCGTTGAAGCGCACCACGACCGCGGCCAAGGTGCTCTCCTTCTTGGCGCGGCGGCTCAGGGCCGCGTCCCCGGCGGGCAGGAATTCCAGATGGTCGAGATCCGCGCAGGTCAGGCACAGCGGCCCGGCGTCGGACATGATCTGATACGGCCCGGTGTCCGAACATTCCGCGCACGTCCAGTCCCCGGCGGCCGCGACGACCGTGAGATCGGGCGCCTTGTTCTGGCGCTGCCGCATCTGCTCGCGGCGGGCCGGGGTGAGGTCGGGGGAGAGCCAGTGCGTGCGGAACACCGCCTCGTCCTCGTCGCCGACGAAGATCAGCGGCGCACGATCGCGGCTACCGGACAGATAGGCGGTATCGCTCGGGGTGAGACCGCCCTCGCGCGCCCATTCGCCCAGCAGATCCGCCACGTCGCGCAACCGCGCCGCGTCCACCGGGGCCAGCTTCACCAGCGAGGGGGCACGCCCCTGCCGCCACCGCTCGACGTGCGCAGAGGTCAACCAGCCCAAGCCGACCAGAACATCGACGGTGGACACGTATTTGTGCTGGGCCAGTGCCGCTTCCGCGGCCGCGACCACCCGACGCCGGAGCTTGGACATGAGATGAACCATAGAACACGGCGGCGACAGTCCCCGCGCCCCGATTCACGGTGCGGGCCGGGGCCGATGACCCGTCGTATCGCCGCGTCCGGTCAGGGCGCCACCGATGTCCAATCCGCGAAGCCGGTCGGATCGTGCCGCCCGATACTGGCGTGTTCGAACAGGCCCCAGCCCTCGGCGTCACCACATCGAGCGCTCGCGACATGGTCGATCACACCCCACGGAATGCGTCCGGCGACAGCGGGATCGGTCAGATCGTAGCTGCTGGAGGACGACCAGTCC
This sequence comes from uncultured Nocardia sp., assembly GCA_966435935.1. Classification (GTDB taxonomy): domain Bacteria; phylum Actinomycetota; class Actinomycetes; order Mycobacteriales; family Mycobacteriaceae; genus Nocardia. The sequence goes on along the minus strand of CBJNFW010000036.1, from coordinate 27,289 downwards.
GCCCCCTTCCACATGCCGTGCTGCCAATCCGGGTCGCCGCCGTAGCCGCAGCCGATATGCAGTGCCATGAAGGTGCGCGGCTCGATCAGCACCTCCACCGGTTTTCCGTCCGCGGCCGTCATCTCCAGCCGGGCGCCCACGGGAATCCTTGTGCCGGAACGATAGTCGATGTGCACGCGAGGCCACCCGAGTTGCTCGACGCGACCGTCGGCCCAGATCCGGGTGGCGTCGTTGAGGGTGCGGTATCCGTCCGGATTCTCCTGCACGATGACCACGATGGCGAAATCCTCGAACCGCAGCGGCGCGTACATCCACCAGAAGCCGCCCGGTCCGGAGGCGCCGGCGCGCCCGGCCGGCTCGGTCTCCCCGACCGGCCGGATACCCCACGACCGGTCCCGGCTCCCGGTCCAGATCTGCGGATCCACCGCGATATCGGTCCCGTCCACGTGCAGTGTGCCCGCCCACGAGCCCACCTGCGCGAACCGGGACGCGTCGATGATCGGCCGATTGCCGGCCAGAATGAGATGCGGCTGTTCCAGGATCGCCGGGAAGGCTCCGGACCAGGTCAGGTCGAAACCGAGATCCTCGTGCTCGCAGACGACCCGGATGCGATCGAGCGGTTCGAGCACCTCGACGCGGTAGCCGCCGGCCCGCTGGTCCAGGCCACGCTCGCCGAGTTCGGTCGAAAAGCGCACGGCACGTTGGGTTTCCCCGCGTCGCACGGCCGCGTACGCGTCGATGACGCCCAGGTTCGGATAGACCCCGAGACCGGTCACCAGGAAGGTGCCCCCGTCCCGGTCGTGTCCGTTGAAATAGCTGCGGTCGTAGAAGTTCCGGTCGCTGGTGCCGACCCGGGCCAGCGACAGCGGAGTCTGGTGGATCGGATATTCGTCCAGCGGTGCGGGGGCCGGGCCGACGCCGCGGCCGTCGGATGCGCTCATAGCTGTCGATCCCATTCGTAGGTGCCGTCGAGCAGAGCCTCGAGGCTCTTGCGGTGCATCACGTAGTCGTCCCGATCGGGGGTGTCGGTGTCCTCGCCGAAATGGATCATCCGGCGTTTGACCCGGGCCATCACCACGCCGTGCCGCAATGCGGCGTAGACCAGGTAGAAGTCCAGATCCCGCAGGCGATATCCGGTGGCCCGCTCGTACAGCGCGACCACATCCTCGCGGCGCAGGAAATCCGGCAGTCCCGGCTGGCCGAACTGCGTCGCCAGGTCCTGGAAGAACCGGTGGATGAAGATAATCCACGCGACGTCGAGTTCGCGCGGACCCAGTGCGGCCATCTCCCAGTCCAGCACCGCGACCGGATCGAACTCCCGGTAGATGATATTGCCCGGTCGCGAATCGCCCCAGCTCAGCACATCGGCGCCCGGATGTTCCGGCCAGTGCTGCTCGAGCCAGTCGAATGCGCGCTCCAGCAGCGGGATCGAGTATCCGTCCTCGGCCAGGGCCCAGCGGTACCAGGCGCGGGTGGCATCGACATGACGGCGCAGCGAGTCGCCGGATTCTGCCAGCGCCGGGAACTTCGCCGCCGGATCGGCGATGGCGTGGATATCGGCGATGATGTCGATCGTGTTGCGGGTCAACAGCATTCGTTGCTCCGCAGTGGCATCGAACAGCCAGCCGATGAATACGTACGGCGGATTGTCCTCGGGGATGCGTCCGTCCACGCGCTGCATGACGAAAAACGGTGCACCGAGCGCGGATTCGTCCGCCTCGAACCAGCACAGCGGCGGCACCGGCACCGAACTGTGTTCGGCGACCCCGGCCATCACCCCGTATTGCCTTGCCAGATCATAGGTTTCGAAGACGGGAAAGGAATCCTCCTCCGGCGCCATCCGCGCCACGTAGGAGCCGCCGACCGTCTTCCCGTCCACCTGCCAGGAGGCGTCGAACAGGACCGACGAACTCGACATGCCACCGGCTCGAGGCCGGCGCAGGTCGGTGAGCACCGGCGTACCGTCGCAGCCGACCTTGTCGGCCAGCCAGCCGGTGAGGCGCTCGGCGAGGTCGTAGAGATCCCGGGCGCTGGTGGTGAGTTGTCGCCGCTGTTCGGGATCTGGCTCGGAATCGTCCGACATGATCGGGACCTCCTGGCTTGTGGAAATGCCTGCGTGTCGCGGGCGCGGCGCGTGCGCGGGCGGCACCATGGAGGGAATGTAACGCGTTCCAGTCGCTACGCGTGGTGGAATTCGGCAGGGCTTTTTCGCCGGTACCGATGACCGGGATGAGTGGTTGCCGTCGCCGGGGCGGCCTGCTGAGGATGCCGCTGCGGGGTGTATCAAGAGAACCTGAGGATTCGCGGGGGGTCCGGCGGGAATCGATTTCGGCTGCGTGGATTCGATCGGGAGGGCGAGCATGAGCGACGGTGTCCAGGAGCGGGACGACGTATCGGAGATCCGGCCGCAGAGGCAGGACTCGACCGCGTGGAACCCGTTGACCCGCATTGCTTTTCGGTTCTTTTTCAGCTACGCAGGAGTGTTGTGCCTGACGATCCCGCAGATCACGGCCGTATTCGCGGGTTGGTTGCACACCTGGTCGGCACAGCGGACGGTGACCGGGCCGGCGAAGTCGCTCGAACCGGTGTTCGGCTGGGTCGGCCGCACGGTATTCGGTGCGAACGATGTGCGGTTCTATCCGAATGGGAGCGGTGACCAGGCGATCTACTGGGTGCAGGTCTTCTGCTTGCTGGTCGTGACGCTCCTCGCCACAGCGGTGTGGTCGCTACTGGACCGGCGCCGGCTCGAATACCGCACGCTCGCGGGCTGGGCGCTGCTGGCGCTGCGACTGTTCCTCGGCGGGCAGATGCTCTTCTACGGATTCGTCAAACTGATTCCGACGCAGATGCGCGCTCCGTCGCTGAGCACGCTGCTCGAGCCGTACGGGCATTTCGATCCGATGGCGGTGCTGTGGAATCAGGTGGGGTCGTCCCATCCGTACGAGATGTCACTGGGACTGGCCGAGGTGCTGGCGGGGCTGATGCTGTTCATCCCGCGTACCGCCGTGCTGGGCGCGATGCTGAGTCTGGTGGATATGGCCCAGGTGTTCCTGCTGAACCTGACCTTCGATGTGCCGGTGAAGATCCTGTCCGGACATCTGCTGCTGATGAGCCTGATCCTGCTCGCACCGGAGGCCCGGCGGCTGGTCGACGTGCTGCTGCTCGGCCGCGCCGCCGGACCTTCGACCGCGCCGTATCCGTTCCACACGGCGCGGTCCCGGCGGATCGCGGCACTGGTCCAGGTGCTGCTGGCGGTCTGGGTGGTTATCGGCCTGGGCCACATGCAGTGGCTGAACTGGCATTCGTACGGCCCCGGCCGGCCGAAACCGCCGCTGTACGGCATATGGACGGTCACCCGGTTCACCCGGGACGGGCAGGATGTGCCACCGTTGGTCACCGACGGGGACCGCTGGTTCCGGGTCGTGTTCGACTATCCGGGCGTGCTCGGGTTCCAGCATATGGACGGCACGCTGGACAGTCTGCCCGTAACGGTCGATCCGGCGACGCACCGGATCACGATCACGACGGTGCCCGGTTTCCCGGCCCCCACGGGTGTTCTCACCTTCCAGCAGCCCGCGCCCGATCGCGCGGTGCTGACCGGTGAATTGAACGGCCACCCGGTGACCGTTTCGCTCGAGCACTTCGATGCCGATCGATTGCCGTTGCGCAGCAACGGATTCCACTGGGTTCAGAACAATCCGCGGCATCCCTAGGACAGCGGTTCGCCGTCGGGCCGGGTCCGCCGGGACGTCCCCGCCACGATTCGGCCGGTGCGGCTCGCCGGTCGTCGCGAGGACGCGCGGGAATTCCGTTGCGCCGCGCCGGGTTCGCATTCGGTATGACAGCCGAGTTCTCCGAAAATCTGAAAAAGCTGCTGGACGACACCGCGGTCTTCGCGACGTTGGCGACCGTCGGGCGCGACGGGCAACCGCACCTCACCGTGATCTGGCTCGAACGCGACGGCGACGAGTTGGTCTACTCCACCACGGTGGACCGACAGCAGTACAAGAACGTCGTGCGCGATCCGCGCGTGACGGTGATGATCGTGCCGCCGGGCGATCCGTACGTCTACGCGGAGATCCGCGGCAGCGTCACGGTGACTCCCGATACCGCCCGCGAGCTGCCGGATAGGTTGTCGCACAAGTACACCGGCAAGCCCTACGCCGAGTTCAACCCGGCCTCGTTGAACGACGGTGAGCGCGTGATCGTGCGCGTCACCCCCACGGCGGTGCGCGGACGTCTCTGAACGGCGCAAGGCGGGTCGTGGGTGGTTGCCGGAGGCGAACGCGCGGCCCGTAGGCTCGAAACTTGTGCCGAACACGCAGGACGACCAGCAAACAGGTGACCCGAACTATGTCGTCGGGCTCGATCTCGTGGGCCGCCGCGTCGTCGTCGTGGGCGGCGGTTCGGTGGCCCAGCGCCGGCTGGGGCTGCTGATCGCCTCCGGCGCCGATGTGCGGGTGATCAGCCGGACCGTGACCCCGGCGGTCGAGGGGATGGCCGCCTCGGGGCAGATCGACGTCGAATTGCGCGATTACGCCCCGGGGGATCTCGACGGCGCGTGGTACGCCGTCGCCTGCACCGACGAGCCGGAGACCAATGCCGCGATCGTCGCCGAGGCGACCGAGCGGCGCATCTTCTGCGTGCGCGCCGACAACGCCCGGCTGGGCACCGCGGTCACTCCGGCCACCGCCCGGTACGACGGCATGACCCTGGGCGTCCTGGCCGGTGGGCGGCATCGCCGCTCGGCCGCGGTGCGCAACGCTCTGCTGGAGGCGTTGCAATCCGGTGTGGTGGCCGGGGAATCCGAACCGGCCGCACCCGGCGTGGCGCTCGTGGGCGGCGGGCCCGGCGATCCGGATCTGATCACCGTGCGCGGACGGCGGTTGCTGGCACGGGCGAATCTCGTTGTCGCCGACCGGCTCGCACCACCGGAACTGCTCGCCGAACTCGCCCCCGATGTCGAGGTGATCGACGCGGCGAAGATCCCGTACGGGCGGGCCATGGCCCAGGAGGCCATCAACAACGCACTCGTCGAGGGCGCGAAGGCCGGAAAATTCGTCGTGCGGCTCAAGGGCGGCGATCCGTACGTGTTCGGGCGCGGCTACGAGGAGCTCGAGGCATGTGTGGCCGCGGGCGTTCCGGTGACGGTCGTTCCCGGGGTCACCAGCGCCATCTCAGTGCCCGCCCTGGCCGGGATCCCGGTCACCCATCGCGGCGTCACCCACGAGTTCGTGGTGGTCAGCGGGCATATCGCGCCCGATCACCCGGATTCGCTGGTGGATTGGCCCGCGCTGGCCCGGCTGCGCGGAACGCTGGTGCTGCTGATGGCGGTGGAGCGGATCGAGAAGTTCGCGGCCGCACTTCTGGACGGTGGGCGGCCCGCCGATACACCCGTCACGGTCGTGCAGGAGGGCAGTCTGCGCACCGAGCGCGTGCTGCGCGCGGACCTGTCCAGTGTCGCCGAACGGGTACGCGCCGAGGGCATCCGGCCGCCCGCGATCATCGTCATCGGACCGACCGCCGGGTTCGATGCCGCGAGACCGGATTCCGCGCGGATCGCCGCGGCCGAGTAATCGTCGCCGAGTGTTCCGGCGTGCCATCGGGTTTCGCTTGTGATCAGCGGTTATGGCCGTATTTTCCGAAGTTCTCGCGGTTCTCGGGGCGGGATTGTACGACGCGATTTCTGTGTGACGTGGATCACATATCAAGTTGTGTCAGACTTGCCACAATTCCAGGTAACCGGGTTACTGTGTGATCGGTAGATTCCCCCGTGGGGCAATGCGGCGCTACGGTCACCAGCCCTGATCTGTCGCATGCTCTCCGGTGCGATCCCGGCGTCGCGAGTGGCCGTCACCCTCGGGTGGGGGCTGATCGCCCCTGCCGGTCGTCGCGACGGCGGGGTGCTGCGTAGTGGCCCGGCCGAAGGACCTGCCGCGATCTTCACGTTCGAGAAGCGGGATGGAAATATGGCTGTACGATCTGTCGATCCCATTGGCCGAGGTGTCTGGGAGGTTGCCCGCTGGCGGGCTCATGTACGTAGGCATCCGTTGCGCTATCACCTGGTCGTCATCGCGCCGACTGCCGCGGAAGTGGTGCGGTGCGCGGGCGGATGGGTTTTCGACCGGACGAGTGCGGGCTGGGAGGTGACCGCCCTGGTGGCCGAGTGCTCGAATGTTCGCTCCCTCGGAATTCTCGGCGCGACGGTCCTGGATCTGGAGCAGGCCCTGACCGTCCTCGAGCGTGATATGCATCCGAACGCGGTGGCCGTGGCCTCGCAGACGTATCTGTCCGACGATCGTGTGCGCGAGGGCGTGCACGAATATCTCGACAGCCGGCCCGTCGAGGTCGCGCTGTGGGGGGATGGACTGCCGACGGAACTCGACGAGCGGATCGAGCCGGTCTCTCGCCGGATGAGCAACGCGGCGCGGGTATTCAAGACCTGCGCGCTGGCCGCTGCGGGCTTGCCGGGCGAATCGGCCGCTATGACCGAGGTGTTCCGCACTCGTGAGCTGCCGCCGCCGAGTTGTAGATACGACGGAGATCTCGTCTCCGCCAAGTGAATTCGCGGGTCGATCCAGCAAAGCCCTTGTGCCCGTGTGGAGATGGCGTTCGCGCTGTCGAGTCGAGGGTGTGATCGGCCGCGCGGCGCGAGCGCCCCGGCACTGCTGTGCCGGGGCTATCGGCGTCCGTAAGTTGTTCGGCGGCAACGGGTTTGGCGTCCGTTTCCGAAATCGTCCGTAGGCCCGTGAGAGGCCGCGCGGGCTGACGTATGCCAGTGCGAAATGATATTCTCGCGATCGAGAAGCAGACTTTCATTTCGCAAGAGTGAGGTACCGCAATGACGTTGCAGTCGGTATTGGACGATCTACGCAAGCTGCCCGGAACGGGTGAGGTCATTCCGGTCATCGACCCGGCGACCGAGGAGCCGATCACCGAATTCACCGACTGCGGGCCGGAGGCCGTCGACGAGGCGGTGAAGCGGGCCCGGGCGTCGTTCGAATCGGGTGTCTGGCACGCCATGCCGGGCCGTGAGCGCGCGAAGATCATGTGGCGCATCGCCGATCTGATGGATCACTACGCGGAGGATCTGGCCCAGCTGGACTCGCTCAATACGGGTATGCCGCTCGCGCAGGCACAGATGATCGTCCCCACCTGCGCGGAATTCTTCCGCTATTACGCGGGATGGTGCACCAAGGTCAACGGCACCGCGCACGAAGTGCAGATGACCGGCGGAATTTCCGGCGCCTACGCCGATATGCACGCCTACACCCTCAAGGAGCCGTACGGCGTGGTCGGGCTGATCTTCCCGTGGAACGGCCCGGTGTTCAACGCGTGCGCCAAGATCGCTCCGGCGCTGGCCGCGGGGTGCAGCAGTATCGTCAAACCCGCCGAGGAGACTCCGTTGTCGGCCCTGCTGCTGGACCGCATCATCGCCGAGGCCGGGGTGCCCGAGGGCGTGGTCAACCTGCTCAACGGCTACGGCCGCACCGCGGGCGCGGCGCTCACCGCGCATCCGGACGTGGAGAAGATCGCCTTCACCGGTTCGACCGAGGTCGGCAAGGAGATCGTGCGGGCCTCCGCGGGCAACCTCAAGAAGGTCATGCTCGAACTCGGCGGGAAATCGCCGGTGCTGATCTACGACGACGCCGATCTGGACATGGCCATCATGATGGCGGCGATGGGCATCTTCATCCATTCCGGACAGGGGTGCGTGTGCGGCTCGCGGATCTTCGTGCAACGCGGGGTCTACGAGCGGGTCGTCGAGGGCATCGCGACGATCGCGAAGAACCTGAAACTCGGCGGGCCCAAGGAGGAGGGGGCCATGATCAGCCCGCTGATCAGCGCCAAGCAGCTCACCCGGGTACTGGGATACCTCGAAGAGGGCAAACGGGACGGTGTCGAGATCGTGACCGGCGGTGAACGACTCGATCGGCGCGGATACTTCGTCCAGCCGACCGTGCTCACCAATGTCGACCCCGCCACCAGCCGCCTCTACGAGGAGGAGATCTTCGGGCCGGTGGTGACGATCCTGCCGTTCGACGACGATGACGAGGCCGTGGCCCTGGCCAACGACACCACCTACGGCCTGGCCGCGACCGCCTGGACGACCAACCTGAGCCGCGCCCACCGCATCGCCAAGCGCCTGCAGGCCGGCACGGTCACCCTGAACTGTCAGCTGGTATTCGACCACGCGGTGCCGTTCGGCGGATACAAGCAGTCCGGTTGGGGTCACGAATTCGGTCGCGAGGGTATCGAGGCGTACCTGCAGACCAAGTCGGTCTGGGCCCAGCTGTAGTGAATTGCGCCAACGGTCCGTCCCGCTCGTTGTGAGCCGGGGACGGACTGTCGGCGCATGCGGAGTTGCGTGTCGCGTGCGACCGGTGCGATCGTGCCGGGATGCTGGAGGAATGGGAGCCGAACGTGGCGCGTGCGGCCGGAACTGGCGCGTTTTTGACCCGGCCGGTATCGGTTACAGTGGCTCACTGTGCCAGATAACCCCGCTGCGACCATGGACCATCCGATGACCCAGCGGGCGTTCGGGCTGCCGATTCTGATCCTCAGCGGGTTGAATCTGATGGTGATCCTGGACGGGACCATCGTGATTCTGGCGCTACCCCGGCTGCAGGAGCAGATGGGGCTGTCGAGTTCGGGCAGTGCCTGGACGGTGACCGCCTACGGTTTGACCTTCGCCGGACTCATGCTGCTCGGCGGACGGATCGGAGATCTGTTCGGGCGCAAGCGAGTTCTGATGATCGGTGTGGCGGTGTTCACGCTGTCGTCGCTGGTGTGCGGGTTGGCGCAGGACGAGATCATGCTCATCCTCGCCCGTGGCGTCCAGGGGATCGGCGGTGCGATCGCGGCACCGTCGGCCATGGCTCTGGTGGTCAGTACCTACACCGCCGGTCCGGTGCGCACGCGGGCGATCGCGATCTTCGGCTCCATGCAGGCCATCGGGTCGGTCGGCGGATTGGTGATCGGTGGTGCGCTCACCCAGCTGAACTGGCGGCTGGTCTTCTTGATCAACGTGCCGATCGGAATCCTGATCGTGCTCGGTGCGATCTTCGTGCTCCGCGACACCGAGCATCACCGGCTGCCGCTGGATGTGCCCGGTTCGGTGCTCGGCACCGCGGCCTGCGGTGCGGTCGTCCTCGGTGCGACCGAGGGACCCAACTGGGGTTGGACCAGCCCGGTGATTCTCGGTTCGCTGATCGCGGGCGCGGTATTGCTGGTGGCGTTCATCGCCGTGGAGCGGTATGCGGACAACCCGGTGCTGCCGTTGTCACTGCTCAAGAACCGCGACCGGTCGGTGACGTTCGTCGCGTTGCTGCTCGGGTCCGGTGTGCTGGGCGGGATGACCTACTTCGTCGCGCAGTTCCTGCAGAACGTCGTGGGCTACAGCCCGCTGGTCGCGGGTGTGGCCTCGATTCCGTTCACACTCGGGGCCGGTGTCGGCACGGCGGTGGCGTCCAAGTCGGTCGTCATGGTCAAGCCGCGCTGGTTGCTGGTGTTGGCGGGGGTCTTCCTCGCCGCCGCGGGCGTCTACGGATCGACGCTGGACGGGAGTGTCCAGTACTGGCCGACGTTGCTGATCCTGTTGCTGGGAGCCGGTTTCGGCGTCGGATTGGTGATCGTCACCGGACCGCTGTGCCTACTGGTCGGTGTACCGGTGGCCGAGGTCGGCCCGCTCTCGGCGATCGGGCAGATGATCTTCAGCCTGGGCACGCCGCTGTCGGTCGGCATCCTGACCCCCATCGCCGCCTCCCGCACCCTGTCCATGGGCGGACGCACCGGACGTGCGGCGGGGATGACCGCGGCCCAGATCGAAGCGCTCAGCAGCGGTTACACCCTGGTACTGCTGATCTGCGGCTTCGGTGCGCTCATCGTGGGCCTGATCGGCTTCACCCTGCGCTACACCCCGCAACAGCTCGCGCTCGCTCAGGACGCGGAGAAGGAATCGCAGCAGTTCTGATCGCGCGCTCGTGATCGGGTCCGTACTCGTCATCGGCTGCTGCCATGGATCGCGGTGAGCAGCGGATCTCGTGGTAACCGGTGCGACTGTGGATCGTGCAGGCGGGATCGGTGGTCGTCGAGACCGCTGGACGCAGTCGGTCGCCGGCGAGGGGAGTCGGTCGTGCGCGGGCGTGAATTCATCGCACCCGTTTTCGGTAGACGCACTCGATTCATGGTGGGATGCGGGTGAGTTCGTTGTGCAACGGGTGCGGCTGCGAATTGATGCTGGTGGCTTGCCGCTGGGCCTGATTAGGGTGGGCCGGGTCGGGGGAATGGGCCCTCGCGCAGGGGACGGAGGGGATCATGTCTGCGGGAATGGGCGGTGGGGTCGGCGAGCAGTCCGGAGCCGGGCGGCGGTCTCGTGCGCAGTCGCGTGCGCTGGATCTGCCGCACGACTGGGAATTGGTGGAGGGGGTGGTTGTGGTGCGCGGTCGAATCGGGTACCGGCACAGGCTCGTTCGAGATGCGTTCGTCCGGACGCTGAGATCCGCGCGGCGAGCACCGTACGCGATTCACACTGACCAGCGCATGGTGCTCGGCGAGTGCAGTGTGCTGCGACCGGACGTCGTGGTGGTCGACGAGTCGGCCGTCGAGATGTACGCCGCCGAGGGGATTCCGGCGGCCGCGGCGGTGCTCGTGGTGGAGATCGTCCTGGACGATTCCCGCGGTGACGATCGGGTCCGCACCCCGCGGCTGTACGCCGCGGCGGGGATCGCCAATTTCTGGCGGGTCGAGCGCGGGCGGGACGATCGCCCGGTCGTTCATCAGTATTGGCTCGATCCGCAATCGCGTGACTACGTTCCGGCGCCCACGCCGATCCACAGCGGGATGTTGTCCACTGCGGTGCCGTTTCCGGTACGGCTGGACCTTTCGGCGATCTACACGCCCCGGCCGGATGGCTGGGCCTCGCGCGAGCCGGGTGGCAGCGGGCTGTCGTCGCGGTGCGGTGGCGGGTACCGGCGCCCGGTCGCGTCGGTTACGACCGGGCGGTGAGCGCGCATGTCGAGGCGGTCAGGCAGCGAGCCGGACCACGGCGATCGCGGGCTCGGCGAGGGTGCCCAGATACAGGGTGCCGTCCTGTTCGGCCACGCCCGTGACCATCGCGTAGCGATCACCCTCGCGTTGCAGGTCGTGCACGAGCGTGCCGTCGAAGCTGTAGGCCTGCACCCAGGCGGTACGCACGGGTTTGGGTTGCAGACTCGCCGGTATCGCCCAGATCAGTTTGCGCAGGATGCCGGGCAGCGGAAGAAGCATGTCCAGCAACGGATTTCGCGGTGTCACCAGGGCGACCCAGACCAGTCCGTCGCTGCCGAGGCCCATATTGTCGGGAAGGCCGGGCAGATTCTCGATCAGATGGTCCGAGGTACCGGCCTTCGGGCCGGACAGGTGGTAGCGCGTGATGCGGTAGGCGGCGGTCTCGGCGACCAGGATGTGCGAGCGATCCGGGGCGAGCACCACGCCATTGGCGAATTGCAGTCCGTCCGAGAGGGTTTCGACCCGGCCGTCGGGTGTGCGGCGAAACAGTCGTCCGGTGCCGGAATGTTCGAAGAAGTCGCCCAGGTAGTCGTCGAACGAGTACCGGCGAGTGGAGGCGGAGAAGTAGATCGTGCCGTCCTCGTCGGCGACGACGTTGCTGGTGAAATTGAGCCGCTCGCCGTCCACCTCGTCCACCAGGACCTCCAGCGTTCCGTGCGGTTCGCTCAACCGCAGCAGGCCGCGTTCGGAATCGCAGATCAGCAAGGAACCGTCGGGGTAGGCGTGCAGTCCCAGCGGTCGCCCGCCGGTGTCGGCGATCTGCTCCACCGCGCCGTCGCGGGGATCGACCAGCAGGATCGCGCCGCCGCTGATCCCGGTCACGATCCGGCCGTCCGGCGCGAGCACCACGTCCTCGGGAACGGCGCCTGGCAAGTCGAGCAATCGCGGTTCGGGCATCGGCGGCACGCTGTGGCTCTCACGGGCGCGCGCCGGGGCCTTGGGCGGTGTCCATCGTTGGGGTCGCAGCGACATGACCGAACCGTACCGCTCCGCTGCCGGGCCGCGGTGCGAATCGTCTCCGGCCGTATCGATCACGCGATGCCGCACGGGCCGGGAGTGTCACCCCATACCGCGCCGACAGTTGCGGCGCCCGGTCGTCGGGGCCGTGGTGACCGGCGGTGGGGTGGCCGCGGGTGCGGGCCGAATTCAGGCTGTCCGGGCGTCGGCGATCGCGAGCGCCTCGTCGAGAATCGCCAGGCCCTCCTCGGCCTCGGCTCGGGTGATCGTGCACGGCGGGACGACATGCAGGCGGTTGGCGTTCACGGCCAGAAGCAGCCCGGCCGCACGACAGGCCGCGTCCACCTCGCGCACGGCCGTCCCGGTGCCGCCGCGAAGCGTCAGCGGTTCGCGAGATTCCTTGTCGCGCACCAGTTCCAGGGCCCAGAACACACCGAGTCCGCGCACCTCGCCGATGCAGCGATGCCGCTCGGCCAGCTCGTCCAGTCCGGGACCGAGCACGCGCTCGCCGATCTCGGCGGCGTTCTCCACGATGCGTTCCTCGGTCATCGCGGTGATCGTCGCCACGGCCGCCGCGGTGGCCAGCGGATGCCCGGAGTAGGTCAGCCCGCCCGGGTACACCCGGTCATCGAAGGTCGCCGCGATATGCGGTGCGATCGCGACGCCGCCCAGCGGCACGTAGCCGGAGTTGACGCCCTTGGCGAAGGTGAGCAGATCGGGCACGACAGTGCGGAATTCCGCTGCGGTGGAAGGGGGTTGGGTGGCTCCGGCCGGGGCGGCATGTTCGATGGCGAACCATCGCCCGGTGCGTCCGAAACCGGACATCACCTCGTCGGCGATGAGCACGATTCCGTGGCGATCACACAGTTCACGGACTCCGGCCAGATATCCGGGCGGCGGCACCATGATCCCCGCGGTGCCCGGGACCGATTCCAGGATGATCGCCGCGATCGTCTCGGACCCTTCCAGCAGGATCGTCTGCTCGAGGTGTCCGAGGGCGCGCTCGCACTCCTGCGCATCGGATTCCGCGTGGAACTGCGAGCGGTACCGGAACGGCCCGTGGAAGTGCACCACCGCGGCGGCGCCGCGATCATTCGGCCAGCGGCGCGGATCCCCGGTCAGATTCACCGCCAGATCCGTTCCGCCGTGGTACGAGCGGTAGCGGGCCAGCACCTTCGTGCGGCCGGTATGCAGTCGTGCCATTCGCACCGCGTGCTCGACCGCGTCCGCGCCGCCGTTGGTGAAGAAGATGCGGTTCAGCTCGCCGGGGGTCCGCTCGGCGATGAGCCGGGCGGCCTCCGATCGCGCCGCGTTGACGTGCTGCGGCGCGACCGTGCACAGCTTGGCGGCCTGTTCCTGAACGGCCGCAACCACTTTCGGATGTTGATGGCCGATATTGGTGTTCACCAGTTGCGAGGAGAAGTCCAGCAGGCGGTGGCCCGCACCGTCCCACACGTAGCAACCCTGCGCGGCGCTGATCGTCATCGGGTCGAGTTGTCGCTGCGCGGACCAGGAGTGGAAGACGTGCCTGCGGTCCAGTTCGCAGGCGCGCTCGGCCTCGGCGCGGGCGGCGGTGATGCTCAGGCCGTTGGGCAGCGGTGCGTCCGGGATCGGTACGGTGCTGTGCGCCATCGTCCGGAAATCTCCTCTCGGTGGTCAGCTGTTCTGCGGGAAGCCGAGATTCAGGCCGCCGTGACTGGGGTCGAGCCAGCGGGAGGTGATGGCCTTCGTGCGGGTGTAGAAGTGCACTCCGTCCGTTCCGTGCGCGTGGGAGTCGCCGAACAGCGACGCTTTCCAACCGCCGAAACTGTAGTAGGCCATGGGCACCGGGATCGGCACGTTGATGCCGACCATGCCGACCTCGACCTCGTTGTGGAAACGCCGCGCCGCGCCGCCGTCGTTGGTGAAGATCGCGGTGCCGTTGCCGTACGGGTTCGCGTTGATCAACGCCAGCGCCTCCTCGTAGGTCGCGACGCGAACCACCGACAGGACGGGCCCGAAGATCTCGTCGGTGTAGACGCTCATTCCCGGGGTGACGTTGTCGAGCAGGGTCGGTCCCAGCCAGAATCCGTCCGCACCGCCGTCCGGCCGCACATCCCTTCCGTCGAGCGCCACCGTGGCGCCCTCCGATTCTCCGGCGGTGATGTAGGCGGCGACCTTGTCCCGGTGCGCCCGGGTCACCAGTGGGCCCATATCGCTGTCCCGGGTGCCGTCACCGGTCTTGATCGTCTTGGCGCGCTGGGTGATTCGCGCGACCAGATCGTCGGCGATCTCGCCGACCGCGACCAGGACGCTGATCGCCATACAACGTTCACCGGCAGAGCCGAAGCCGGCGTTGACCGCGGCGTCGGCGGCCGAATCCAGATCGGCATCGGGCAGCACCACCATGTGGTTCTTGGCCCCGCCCAGGGCCTGCACCCGTTTCCCGGCGGCAGTGCCGCGCTCGTAGACATAGCGGGCGATCGGCGTGGAGCCCACGAAGGAGACCGCCTTGATCGCCGGATTGTCCAGCAGTTCGTCGACGGCGGTCTTATCGCCCTGGACCACGTTGAACACCCCGTCGGGCAGGCCGGCCTCGGCCCACAGCCGCGCCAGCCACAGCGCCGCCGACGGGTCCTTCTCGCTCGGCTTGAGCACCACGGTATTGCCCGCGGCGATGGCGACGGGGAAGAACCACATCGGCACCATGGCCGGGAAGTTGAACGGCGAGATGATCGCCACCGGCCCCAGCGGCTGCTGGATCGAGAAGATGTCGACCTTGGTGGAGGCGTTCTCGGTGAAACCGCCCTTGAGCAGATGCGGTATGCCGCAGGCGAATTCGACGACCTCGAGACCGCGGGTCACCTCGCCGAGCGCATCGGAGAGGACCTTGCCGTGTTCGGCGGTGATGATGGCGGCCAGATCCTGCTTGCGCTCGTTGAGCAGTTCACGGAAGCGGAACAGCACCTGCACCCGCCGGGTGAGCGAGGTGTCGCGCCACGCCGGGAACGTCGCGGCGGCGGCCTCGATCGCCACCCGGACATCGGCGGTATCCGCCAGCGCGACCTGTCCGCTGACCTCGCCGGTGGCGGGATTGGTCACCGGCGCGGTCGCCTCGCTGGTTCCGGCGAACGGTTTGCCGTCGACCCAATGCGCGATGGTCTGCATATCTCTCCTCGAATCCGGACCGGACTGATGGTTCCACTGTGTCCCGCCGCGGCCGCAGTTGCGCCCGACGAAATGTCGGCCTCGGGCGCGGATGTATTACGATTCGTCGGTGTTGCCCACTGTCGCCGAAATTCTCGACATGCCCGTGGTCCGGGCCGGAGAACCTCGGGTGATCGGCGGCGCGCAGGGGCTGGACCGGCCGGTGCGCTGGGTGCATGTCAGCGAGACCGCGGATCTGGCCACCCTCGTCTCGGGCGGGGAACTCATCCTGACCACCGGTCAGCCGCTGGCATACGGAGCCCCGGCGACGGGCGCCTACTTGGAATCACTGTCCGCTGCCGGGGTGGCGGGGCTGGTCGTGGAACTGGGCCGGTACGTCGCCGAACTGCCCGCCTTCGTCGCGACCGTCGCCGACCGGCTCGGGCTGCCGGTGATCGCGCTGCGCCGGATCACCCGGTTCGTGGAGGTCACCGAGGCGGTGCATCGGATGATCGTGGCCGACCAGTATGCCGAACTCGAATTCGCCCACTCGGTGCACGAGACCTTCACCACCCTCAGCGTGCGCCGCGCCTCCCTCGAGGAGATCGTGAAAACCGCTGCGACCCTGCTGAATTCGTCAGTGGTACTGGAGGATCTGGCGCATCGGGTGCTGGCGGTGTCGGCGCGGGGCACCTCGGCCGCGGCGCTGCTGGAGAACTGGGAGAGTACCTCCCGCATGCTGCCCGACGACGCGGACAGCGCCGTCCCGGTCGGCCCGCACACCCAGCGTTGGGGACGCCTGCTGCTGCGTTCGGAGAGTATCCCCTCGGCCCGGGCGCGGATGGTCCTCGAGCGCGCCGCGCAGACGCTCACGCTGCACCGGATGATCGAGAAGGATCGGTTCGGGCTGCATCGGCAGGCACAGACCGGCCTCATCGAGGATATGGTCGCCGGGCGCGTGATCGACGAGCAGGAGGCGGTGGCCCGCGCCGCGACACTGGGCCTGGCCCGTCGCGCCCGCTACGTTCCGGTCGCGGTCCGGGTGGCCGCGGTGAGTGAGCCGGATCCGGTGGCCCGGCAGCGGCGCGCGGCCACGCTGCTGGACGCGGCCGGTCATGGCGTGGCACTGAGCCGGGCGACCGCCCTGAGCGCTGCCGACGAGCTGCGGCTGACTCTCATTCTGGGCCTCGGCCGGGACGGCGAGCTGGACCTTCAGCTGGAACAGGTCTGTGCCGCGCTGGCCGCGGAGCTGCGCCGCACCGACGGCGTGCAGCGGATCGCGGTGGGTGTGGGCGCGGATTCGGAATCGCTGCTGGACGCCGCGCGCGAACTCGCCCATGCCGCGCACGTCGCCGAGATCGCGTTATCGCTGGAATCGGCAGTGCCGCGTTCGTTCTACCGCAGCGGCGACGTGCGGCTGCGTGGGCTGCTGTCGCTGATCCGCAACGAACCCGGCGTCCAGCGTTTCGCCGAGACCGAGCTGAGCGCCCTGCTGCGCCACGACATCCGCCACCGCGGCGACCTCACCCCGACGTTGCGGCGCTTTCTGGATCTGGCGGGCAACAAGACCGAACTCGCCCGGCGGCTGAACATCTCGCGCCCGGCGCTCTACGACCGCCTGGCCCGCATCGAGCGCATCCTCGGTGTGGATCTGGATGACGGCGAGATCCGCACGTCCCTGCATACCGCCCTGCTGATCCGCGATCTCACCGCGGAGCCCGCAGCGGTATGACACGCGCCTGAACACGAACTGCCGAGTTGCCGCCGCGAGGCGGTAGGGCAGCATGAGTCGCATGATCATCGCCGAACGCATGCTGGACGTCGCCATCGATCAAGCCCGGGTGGGGCTGTCGCAGGGCGGCATTCCGATCGGCGCCGCACTGTTCGACGCGGAGGGAAACGTCCTGGGCCGCGGGCACAATCGGCGGGTGCAGGACGATGATCCGAGCCTGCACGCGGAGACCGCCGCATTCCGTGATGCCGGGCGGCGGCGGGACTATCGCGACACCGTCATGGTGACCACACTCTCGCCGTGCTGGTACTGCAGCGGCTTGGTGCGGCAGTTCGGCATCGGCGCGGTGATCGTCGGGGAGTCGCGGACCTTCACCGGCGGACACGAGTGGCTCGCCGAAGCCGGTGTGTCGATCACGGTGCTCGATGATCCGAGGTGTGTGGAGATGATGAGCCGCTTCATCGCCGAGCAGCCGCAGCTGTGGTACGAGGACATCGGCGTGACGGGGTAGCGAACACCGGGAGTTTTCGGAGGCGCCCGGCGGCTTTGCCATCCACCGGGCGCCGTGTTGCCGCCCATTTCGCGCTCGGGCGAGGCGGGAACGGATCAGGTTCTCGGCGACGCGTCCTACCGTTGGACCACCTCCGCATGAGAGCGCGGAGAGCCGGAGATGAGCCGGCACCTCGTCGCGGTCGTCCGTTTCCCGCCTCCTCGAGTTCGGCGGCGAAATACTCAATCTGGAGCGAGAGTCTGAGCTTGCCGCGGCTGCCTCTACCGATTGGGCTACCCGGGCCCGTGCCCGGGGCGGGGTTCGAACCCGCACTGATACCGCGAATCAGATTCATGTTCAGTTTGAGCTTTGCGCTCCTCGCGCTTCCCCCGCCCGTGCGGCGGGGGAATTCCATGGGGATCCGGGCAAACCCGGATCCGGTGCTAACGGAACAGATACCCGAACACGACCTCGCCGACCTTGCGGTCGGTCACCTCCGTCGCATTGGCCTCCTCGCGGGCGAATTGCACTGCCTGACGCAGCTTTTCGATCCGGTCGGCGAGCTCGTTGACGCGCCGGGCGGGCAGGGCGCCGGAGAACTTGGTGGTGGTCCAGTATCCGATCGCGATGTCCTCGTAGTACACATCGACCTGGGCCGGGTGCTTCTCGGTGGCCTCGGCCTTGACGTGGTTGCGCGGAACCTTCTTGGTGCGGATCGTGCGCACCGCGTCGGTCCGCCACGTATCCGCGGAGTCGTCGAACACCCACGCCTCGGCGGCGTCGAGCACCGGCAGCTTCTTGGTGAAGGCCAGCAACTCGCCGAGCTGCTTCTCCAGGAACAGCAGATAGGTGACCGGTACGTCGTGCAGCAGCGTCTCGCCCTCGACGGTCACGTCGGCCGTGGCATGGCAGTTGGTCCAGTCCTTGGTCGCGGTGACGTCGAACAGGCGGGTCAGGGTGTCGGCCGTGCGGCGCAGCACATCCTCCGACTTCAGCTGCACGCGAGTCGCTTCGGGCGGCAGCTGCTCGCCCTCCTCGTCCTTTGGCTGATACGACCACGAGATGCCAGCCAGCAGGGAGGGCGTGTTTCGGCCGGCCTGGACCTCGGCGAGTTCGCGCAGCGCGCCGCTCTTGACGCCCTTCTCCACCGCGATGATCTGATTGAGCTTGGTCATGGTGATGCCTCCCTCCGCACCGTTCTCGTACCGTGCAGCAGTCGTCGGAAAACCTTGTGCCACACCTGGAGTCGTAACCGAGTGCGAGCGACGAACAGACGGTACGGGACTCGCCGCGAGGACGCATCCGAATTATCGGGTGGTGCGCGGACCGATCAGTTGTAGGCCCGCGCCACACCGTCGAGCAGGTGCTCCATGGTGTCGTAGCTGGGCGTATCGACCACATCGACCAGCTGAGGGTTGACCGGCACGTGGTATTCGGTTGTCACCGAGGCGAATTGGGCCGGATCGCCGGTGCGGAAACCGTGTTCGGCGGCCAGCTGCTGTAGCTCGGGATCGGTGGACAGCAGCTTGCCGAGACGGTCGCCGTCGGTGTTCAGCGGTACCAGGGTGTGCCGGGACAGCACCGTCGGCGACGGGTACATCAGCACCATGTCCGGGGTGATCCGGCCGGCCACCGACGCCTCCACGTACTGCGCCTCGTAGATCAGCACCATCGGCGTCGGGCCCATGCCGCCGGAGAGGTACTCGTCGAACGGACCCTTACTGGAGTTGTCCGAATAACCCTGGCCGACAAACAGTTTCGAAACCTTCTGCACCGCATTGTCTTCGGCAGTGGCGCCCCGCACGATCGTGTTGTCGTTGGCCACATAGCTCGCGATCGCCAGATACATCGCGGCGGAGTTGGAGCTGCGCGGGTCGGTGGTGGAGACCAGGATGTTCTTCGGCACCTGATAGGTGGTGTTGCCGGGCAACTGATTCCACTGCGTGCCGGTGCCGACCAGATCCAGATAGCGCTGCATGTCCAGGGTCGGCACCGGGCCCGGCCGCACGACACCGGCCGCGGTGAGCAGATCGACGATCGGCTTGAAGGTCGCGATCGCCATCGGCGAGGAGAACGGTGTGTAGCGCGTGGTGATGTTGCGTTTGCGCAGTATCACTTCCGCCGCGGGAGTGCTCGACGGGAAGGCGAAATCGTACTTGTCCAGATCCACCGACGTGGCGATCTGCCGCGACCCGGCCGGCTCGACCTGCACCCGCAATCCGTGCCGGGCCAGTTCGTCGATCACCTTCGGGTCGTTGAAGTAGGCGAGCTTCTCCGAGCCGATCACGCCGTGCAGGGTTGTCACCGAAGACGTTGCGGCCGTGATGGATTGATGTGAGCCGCCGACGCCGAAGGTGAGCGCCACCACGACCAGCGCGACGATCGCGGCGGCGACCGGGCCGATCAGGTTCCGGCCACGCCACGGCGGCGGAAGCAGATCCATTGCCGCGGAACGCAATCGGTCCGCGATGTCGGCTCCGGTGGCCCGCGGCGCAGTCGACTCCGGCGCTGTCTCCGCGGACTCGGCGGTGTGCTCGGGTTCGCCGTCGAGTGTCCGGCGGGCGACCCGCTCGACCAGGATCGGAATGAAGTCGCGGATGGCGTGTCCGTCGAAGCGGCTGCGCGCGTCGCCGATC
The DNA here is from genome assembly GCA_966435935.1 of uncultured Nocardia sp. Lineage (GTDB taxonomy): Bacteria > Actinomycetota > Actinomycetes > Mycobacteriales > Mycobacteriaceae > Nocardia. The sequence continues at coordinate 7,299 of CBJNFW010000036.1, read as the reverse complement.
GCGGTGTGGACGTCCTGCTCGGCATGGGTGCCCGTGTAGTCCGCGACCAGTCGATCGGTCAATTGCCGCAATGCTTTGTCTTCGCGTTCGCGTGCGGCCTTGTCTTCACGTAGGGAATGGATACCCACGCCGAGCTCCTCGACATCACAGGGAATGAATGCGCGGCATTATCCGGTGCGTCCCGAAGACATTACGGCACGGACGCCGTCGTTCCCAAGCGAGACAATAAGTTACGTGTCAGTTGCTGCGGAAATGCCTGCATGCTTTGCGAATTCGGGAAAATAGTTGCATTTTCCGATGTGCCGCGTTCAATTTTGCGATACCGGAAATTCATCTCAGGTGAGCACGAGAAGTTCGGTGGAGGAGGCGATTTCGATACGCAGTCCGGCTTTTTCGGCGATCAGTGCCAGGCCCGCGATATCGGTGGGCTCGGCGCGGCTGAGCACAAGCGCGCGAGCGAGCAGGCCCTTGTGATGCTTGTTGAAATGACTCACCACGGTGCGGCTGCCGTCCGGACGCTCGGTGAGCACGGTCGCGGTGACCGCGCCGGGGACCCGGCCCAGCTGCTGATAGGTGCCCGAGCGCAGATCCACGACCAGCTGCCCGGCGGTCTCCTCCCGCAGCGCGGGCGTCAGCACCGGCTTCCACAGCGAGGCCAGCGTGGTCAGACCGGGCAGCTTGGATCCGCCCGACAGGCGGTAGGCCGGAATCGGATCGCCCGCGCGCACCACCCCGAACAGGGCCGAGCCGATGGCCAGCCGGGCGCGCGCCTTCGCGCGCTGCGCGGGGGTGAACGCGCGGGCGTCCAGTGCGTCGTAGAGCACTCCGGTGTACCGCTCCAGCGCGGGCCGCGTGGGCGAGGTGCGCAGCGCGGCATTGCGGGCGATCTCCATATCGGCGGCTTTGCCCAGGCCCAGGGCCGCGCGGGCGGCCGCCGGATCGGCGGCCAGCTCGACCAGTTCGGTCACCAGCTTGTCGCGCACGGTGGTGAGCTGCGGCAGGGACAGCTCGTCCAGGTCGAGCGGACCGAGTTTTCCACCGTCGGACTTGGTTTCGGAGGGAGGCAGCAGCACCAGCACGAGCCGATACGGTACCGGCGCGAAGCGCCTGCGTGGGGAGGTGGTGGCTCGCCGGTCCGAGCGCCGAGGCAACGGTCTACTCTGTGCATCCGTGATCACCCGTCTCTCACACCTGTTCCTGCGCACCCTGCGTGACGATCCCGCCGACGCCGAGGTGCCCAGCCACAAGCTTCTGGTCCGCGCCGGATACGTCCGCCGGATCGCGCCGGGCGTCTACTCGTGGCTGCCGCTGGGGTTGCGGGTGCTGCGCAAGGTGGAGCAGGTGGTGCGCGAGGAGATGAACGGCATCGGCGCGCAGGAAATCTCGCTGCCCGCGCTGTTGCCGCGCGAACCCTACGAGGCCACCAACCGCTGGACCGAATACGGTGACGCACTGTTCCGGCTGCAGGATCGCAAGAAGGCCGATTATCTGCTCGGACCCACGCACGAGGAATTGTTCGCCCTCACGGTGAAGGGCGAGTACAACTCCTACAAGGATCTGCCCGTCACCCTGTATCAGATCCAGACCAAGTACCGCGACGAGGAGCGCCCGCGCGCCGGAATTCTGCGCGGCCGCGAATTCGTCATGAAGGACTCGTACTCGTTCGACCTGGACGAGCGGGGTTTGCAGGCCAGCTACGACGCCCACCGCCAGGCATATCAGCGGATCTTCGACCGGCTCGGGGTCAGTTATGTGATCGTCGCGGCGACTTCCGGTGCGATGGGCGGCAGCGCGTCGGAGGAATTCCTGGCCGACAGCCCCGTCGGCGAGGACACCTACGTGATCTGCCGTGAATCGGGATACGCGGCGAACGTCGAGGCCGTCGTCACTCCCGCGCCCGCGGAGATTCCGCTGGACGGCCAGGCGCCGGTACAGGAATACGACACTCCAGGCACGCCGACGATCGCCTCGCTGGTCGATTGGGCCAACGGCGCCGGGATCGCCGAACAGTACGGCCGGCCGGTGACCGCCGCGGACACGTTGAAGAACGTGATGGTCAAGCTGCGGCACCCGGACGGCAAGACCGAGATCCTGGGCATCGGCGTGCCCGGCGACCGCGAGATCGACGACAAGCGTCTGGGCGCGTCGCTCGAACCCGCCGAGGTGGAACTGCTCACCGAGGACGACTTCACGGCGAACCCGTTCCTGGTGAAGGGTTATATCGGCCCGAAGTCGCTGCAGGCCAACGGTGTTCGCTATCTGGTCGACCCGCGGGTGGTGACCGGTACCTCCTGGATCACCGGTGCGGACGCACCCGGGCGCCATGTGGTCGGCCTGGTCGCCGGACGCGATTTCACCCCCGACGGCACCATCGAGGCCGCCGAGGTGCGTGACGGCGACCCCTCGCCCGACGGCCGCGGCACACTGGTGGCCGCGCGCGGTATCGAGATCGGGCACATCTTCCAGCTCGGCTACAAGTACACCGACACCTTCGAGGTCGACGTCCTCGGGGAGAACGGCAAACCGGTCCGGCTGATCATGGGCTCGTACGGCATCGGCGTCTCGCGCATGGTCGCGGTGCTCGCGGAGCAGATGCACGACGACAAGGGGTTGCGCTGGCCGCGCGAGGTCGCCCCGTTCGATGTGCACGTGGTCATCGCCAACAAGGACGAGGGCGCCCGCGCCGGTGCGGAACAGGTTGCCGCCCAGCTGGATTCGGCCGGCCTCGAGGTCCTGCTGGACGACCGCACCGCATCGCCCGGCGTCAAGTTCAAGGACGCCGAACTCCTCGGCATGCCGTTGGTTCTGGTCGTCGGCCGCGGCTGGGCCGACGGCAAGGTCGAACTCCGCGACCGCTTCGCCGGAGCCGGCGACGAGATTCCGGCGGAGAGTGCTGTTCAGGCGGTCCTGGACAAGGTGCGCGGCTGATCCGGCCGGACGGCCGGCCGGGGGAATCTCGGGCCGTGACCGCGTCCGGTGATCGCCCGGCCGGATCGTGCCGACCCGGGACACCGCCGCACCGAGGCATTCGCCGGTGACGCTCGGACAGGGCGCAACCGGCAGGCCGAGGTGAGGCGGATCTCGCTGCGGCGCAGAACTTTCGGCGCACGGTATACCGCGCGCCGAATTTCGGTCCGGTGCGCGGGGCGACCTTTGCACGGGCGCTGCCGAGTAGGCTGCGCTCGCCAGGCCGTGTCCGGCTGTGCCCGCACCGTCCGGGTGCAGGTGACCGGTGCGGCTGGTCGCTCAGGCCCTGCCCGGAAACGCGACCGTGGCCGGATTCGTGCCCAGGATCTTCTGCCAGGTGGCCAGGCGGACCGAGCAGTCGGTGAGCGCTTGCGCGCCGGTGCGGCGGACGGCCTCGGACTCGGCGCGTTCGACCGCCGAGCGCCAGGCGATCGCCGTATCGGTCTCCACCGTGACGGCGAATTTGGCGGCGGGGATCGGATCGTTCACCGGGAACGGCGGCGGGTAGGCCGCCGCCGGACCGGGCACGGCCGCCCCGGTGGCCTTCAACGCGTCGATGGTGGCGTCGCGGCGGGCGCGGTGGGCGGCGGTGAAGTCGGCGACGATCTGGTTGCGGTCCGCGGCCGCGTAGGCCGAGATGACGCCATAGGCGTAGACCGCGGCGTATTCGGCGTGCAGCGCATCGGTCAGCGCTTGCTGATCGGCGGTGCTCACAGCAGGACCTCCACATGGGCGGCGCAGGACGCGCTGATCGAGGCCAGCAGTCCGGCCCGGTAGGCGGAATTCGCCGGTGCGGCGACGGCGGCCGACTTCTGCGACGCGGCCAGGCGGCTGCGCAGGGCGTCGAGGGTCGGCGGCGGCGACGGGGCGACCGGAGGCGTGACCGGCGGGCTCGCCGACTTCGGTTTGGTGCCGTCGCCGTACAGTCCGATGGCTCGATCGATCTCGGCGCGCAGGGCGTCGGCGTGGGCGGTGCGCTGGGTCGCGATGACGGTCAGCGCGGCGGCTTTGTCGGGCGCGGTCGCGGCGGCGGCCTTGGCCCACACCGCGTCGGTGCGAGCCGAAACCTCGTGCGGGAGTAGCGCGTCCGGCTCGAGCGGTTTTTCCTTCGCGCAGGCCGCGGCGCTCAGCGACATGATCGCGAACGCACCGCCGCCCGCGACCCGCAGCAACGCCCGGCGGTCGAGCGGGACGGAAATCCCGGCACCGGCGGTGGGCGGCGCGGAACTGCCCGGAGGATGGATGCGTTGACTGGTCGGCACGCGTACATCGTGCCAGTCATGGTCCCGACCGGGGACGGCGGGCGCACCCCGCCCCGCGATGCCATGCCGTCCGCGATCCGCCCGGCGGATTCTGCTGCGGCCCGGACGCGTTCGCTGCCCGGATTCGCGCCGAACCGGCCGATCGCGTCGATCGGAGCCCGCGGCGGCCGCTGTGAGCACGGGAAACCTGAGAACGGAGGCTGGTCCTTTACACTCTTGCAGCGCGTTACGCTAGACCTCCGAGGCGAGTATTCCGCAGCCGCCGCGCGCCGACCATGTTCGACCAGGACCGATACCGACAACTCCACCCCGCCACAACTGAACCAGGAGCCGCCCCACATGCCGATGCCGACCGAGGAAAGGGTGAGCCAGCTCGTTGCTGAGCTCGTCGAGAGTCGAGGGTTCGATCTCGAGGGCGTCGCTGTGTCGGGCGCGGGCAAGGACCAGGCGCGGGTCGTGGTCACCGTCGACAGCGATGCCACCGTCGATCTGGACGCCGTGGCGGATCTGAGCACCGATATCTCCGAGAACCTGGATCGCGCGGGGGATTTCGGTGAGACTCCGTATCTGCTCGAGGTCACCACACCCGGCGTGGAACGCCCGCTGACCCTGCCGCGGCACTGGCGTCGCGCCCGCGGCCGCAAGGTGCGCGTCACGCTGCGGTCCGACGCGCCCACCCCCGAGGGCAGCGGCAAGTTCGACGCCCGGGTCGGCGAGGTCACCGAAACCGAGGTGGCCTTGGTACTGGGCGGACGGCGCAAACCACACCGCGTTCGCATCCCGCTCGCCGATGTCGAGCGCGCGGTGGTCCAGGTGGAATTCTCCGCGCCGGGCGCGGCGGAGATGGAACTGGCCGGGGGAGTCGCCCCCGGACGCCCGGCGCCCGGGGCACAGGACGACCAGGGAGCAATCCAATCAGCGGCAGCTTCGACCGAAGGGACCATGGCATGAACATCGAAATCGAAGCCCTGCGCGCGATCGTCGCGGACAAGGGCATCGCGATGGAGACCGTGATCTCCGCGATCGAGTCCGCGCTGCTCACCGCCTACCGGCACACCGAGGGCCACGAGCCCAACGCGCGCATCGACATCAACCAGAAGTCCGGTGTGGTCCGCGTGATGGCCCGCGAACTCGACGCGGACGGCAACGTCGTCTCCGAATGGGACGACACCCCCGAGGGGTTCGGCCGCATCGCCGCGACGACCGCGCGCCAGGTGGTGCTGCAGCGGTTGCGCGATGCGGAGAACGAGAAGTCCTTCGGCGAATTCTCCACCCACGAGGGCGATATCGTCGGCGGCGTCGTGCAGCGCGACGCCCGCATGAACGCCCGCGGCACCATCGTGGTGCGCATCGGCAGCGAGGCGCACGGGGCCGAGGGGGTGATCCCGCCCGCCGAGCAGGTGCCGGGAGAGCGGTACGAGCACGGCGACCGGATCAAGTGCTATGTCGTGGGCGTCTCGCGCGGTCCGCGCGGTCCGCAGATCACGCTCTCGCGCACCCACCCGAACCTGGTGCGGCGGCTGTTCGCGCTGGAGGTGCCCGAGATCGCCGACGGCTCGGTGGAGATCGTCGCGGTGGCCCGCGAGGCCGGGCACCGTTCCAAGATCGCCGTGCGGACCACCGTGTCGGGGGTGAACGCCAAGGGCGCGTGCATCGGCCCGATGGGCCAGCGCGTGCGCAACGTGATGAGCGAGCTGGCGGGCGAGAAGATCGACATCATCGACTACGCCGACGATCCGGCCACCTTCGTCGGGAATGCGCTGTCCCCGTCGAAGGTTGTCTCGGTCACGGTCGTCGACGCGGAGGGCCGTGCCGCGCGGGTCGTCGTCCCGGATTTCCAGCTCTCGCTGGCGATCGGCAAGGAGGGCCAGAACGCCCGCCTGGCCGCGCGCCTGACCGGTTGGCGGATCGACATCCGCAGCGATGCGGCGCCCGACGCGGCCGGTCCGGTGCGTTCGGAGGCCCAGCGCGGGTGAGAGATTTCTCGCACGGGATGACAGGTTGGTAACTAACCAGAGGGCTGGATGCGGGGTTCCGGACATGGCAGCGGTACAGTGGACGTTGGCTCAGCGCGAGTCTTCGGCTTCGCCGCGCACCGGACCCGTCCGGACGTGCGTCGGATGCCGGAAACGCGAGCTGGCCGCCGATCTGTTGCGGGTCGTGGCGCAATCGTCCGAATCGGACAGCATTGCGGTCGTTCCCGATCCGCGGCGCAGACTTCCCGGAAGGGGTGCCTGGTTGCACCCCTCTTCAGCTTGTCTGAGCACTGCGGAACGGCGCCGATCGTTCGGCAGAGCACTACGAGTGTCCGGAAAACTGGATATCTCAGCCCTGGAGCACTACGTCGAGAACAGGCACGAGCACTCATGAGCACACCGTGAAGTACCAGCGATGAACGTCCATCGGAGATAACCCGAGGTCGTGCGGGCCACCCGTCCACAGGTGACGGGCCGCCACGCTCGACCTCTCAGTGAGGAGAGCAGTGGCAGGCAAGGCCCGCGTGCACGAGTTGGCCAAGGAACTCGGTGTCACGAGCAAAGAACTACTCGCAACGCTCAAGGAGCAGGGCGAGTTCGTGAAATCGGCGTCGTCGACGGTGGAGGCACCCGTCGCGCGTCGTCTGCGGGAATCGTTCGCGTCCAAGTCCGCGCCCGCGAACGGGAGCGCCAAGTCCGGCGGCCCCCGCCCCGGTCCGGGACAGCAGTCCGCGCGTCCGGGACCCAAACCCTCGTCCGGCGCGACGCCCGGGCCCCGTCCGGGACCGCGTCCGGCGCCGTCCCCGGCCCCGTCGCAGCCCGCGGCTCCGGCCGCCAAGGCGCCGACGCCGAGCCCCCGTCAGGACAACGCGCCGGCCGCCAAGCCCGGTCCCGCGGTCAAGCCGGGTCCGGCCGCGGCCGCCAAGCCCGCACCGCAGGAGCAGGCGCCGCGGCCGAACGCGGACCGGTCCGGCCCGCGTCCGACTCCCGGTGGCCCGCGCCCGGGTCAGCAGCAGCGTCCGGCCCCCGCGCAGGGCGGCGGCCCGCGTCCCGGCGGCACCAAGCCCGGCCCGAAAACCCCTAGGGTGGGTAAC
>CBJNFW010000035.1:0-41277 GCA_966435935.1 uncultured Nocardia sp. | reverse complement strand
CACGATGGCACCGTGCGGCACCGCCACACCCTTGGGGCGACCGGTCGAACCGGAGGTGAAGATCACGTACGCGATATTCGAGGCGTCCAGCGACGCCACACGATCGGCGTCGGTGAGCGGATCGCCGGAGAACACCGACAGGTCCAGATCCTCGACCACCGTCGGCGCGCTCGCGCCCGGACGCGCGCCGGGCAGATCGACGAAGTCGGTATCACTGGTCAGCACGCACGCCGGGCGAGCGGTGTCCAGGATGTACTCGTTGCGCTCGATCGGATGGTCCGGATCCAGCGGCAGGTAGGCGCCACCCGCCGCGCTCACCGCGTAGATGCCGACCACCAGCTCGATCGAGCGCCGCATGCCAAGCGCGACAACGGATTCGGGACCGACGCCCTGGGTGACGAGCCACCGCGCGAGCCGCCGGACGCGGTCGGCGAACTCGCCGTAGGACAGAGTCGTCCCCTCGAAGGTGAGCGCGGGCGCGTCCGGGGTGCGCGCGGCCTGTGCCTCGAACAGGGAGATCAGGGTGTCCGCGGCATCGTCCGAGGTGCTCGGCAGCGCCGCGGCGATCTCGAAATCGGTCTCGTTCCAGCGACGCAGCACCCGGATCCGCTCGGTGGGGTCGAGCAGTTCCAGATCGCCCACCGCGGCGGACGGATCGGCCACGACCGCCTCGAGCACACGCACGAACCGGGCGCCGAACGTCCGGGCGAACGCGGAGTCGAAAAGGTCTGCGGCATAGACGATTTCGGCGTCCATCGCGGTGTCCGCGCCCTCGCCGGCGACGGCCTCCGACAAAGTCAGCTGCAGGTCGAACTTGGCCATCGGCGCATCGGTGCGCAGCTCGGAGACGGTCAGTCCGGGCAGTTCGAGGGCGGTCGGACCCATGTTCTGGAAGGTCAGCATGACCTGGAACAGCGGGTGCCGTCCCTGCGAACGCGCCGGATCGACGACCTCGACCAGCCGCTCGAACGGCACGCCCGCGTGCGCGAACGCACCCAGGTCCCGTTCGCGCACATCGGCAAGCAACTCGGTGAACGCCGTACCGGAATGCACCGGCGTGCGCAGCACCAGCGTGTTGACCACCATGCCGACCAGGTCGTCCAGGGCCTGCTCGCCACGTCCGGCGACCGGGATGCCGATCGCGATGTCGTCGGTGCCGCTCAGGCGGGCCAGCAGCGCCGCGAACGCGCTGTGCACCACCATGAACAGCGTGCTGCCGTGCACGCGCGCCACCTCGTTGAGCGCGTCGACCAGATAACCGGGCACCTGGAACCGGTGCGTCCCGGCCGCGTACGACGCGATCGGCGGACGCGGGCGGGTGGACAGCCGCAGTTCCTCGGGCAGTCCGGCCAGCGTGGTGCGCCAGTAGTCGAGCTGCGTGGAGACCACCGAGCGCGGATCGTCCTCCGAACCGAGCTGATCGCGTTGCCACAGTGCGTAATCCACGTACTGGATCGGCAGCGGCGCCCAGTCCGGCCCGTGGCCCTCGCCGCGCGCGACGTAGGCGATCATCAGATCGCGGACCAGCGGACGCATCGAGAAACCGTCCGCGGCGATGTGGTGCGCGACGACGGCGAGCACGTGATCGGTCGGACCGTTGCGGAACAGGCGCAGCCGCACCGGCGGCTCCGCGGTGACATCGAAGCCGCGGCCGGCGAATTCGGTCAGCGCGGCGTGCAGTTCACCGGCGTCGATCACATCGATCAGGTCGATGCCCGGCAGCGCCTGGGCCGCGGGCAGCACCTGCTGATAGCCGATGCCCTCGTGCGAGGGATACACGGTGCGCAACGACTCGTGCCGGGCGACGATATCGCCCACCGCGCCACGCAGCGCGGCCAGATCGAGCTCGCCGCGCAGTTGCACCGCCACCGCGATGTTGTTGGCCGCGGACTCGGTGTCGAACCGGTTCAGGAACCACATCCGCTGCTGGGCCGGGGACAGCGGCGGACGTTCGGGCCGCGGCCGCGCGGTGAGGGCTCGGCGCTCACCGGACCCGGTCTGCGTGCTGACCCGCGCGGCCAGCCCGGCCACGGTCGGCGCCTCGAACAGCGTCCGCACTCCGACCTGTGCGTCCAGCGCGGCGCTCAGCCGCGCGGTGACCTGGGTGGCGATCAGCGAGTTGCCGCCCAGGGCGAAGAAGTCGTCGTCCGCACCGATCCGCTCGGTGCCCAGCAACTCGACGAAGATGCCCGCGACCAGTTCCTCGAGCGGTGTCGAGGGGGCCCGGAATTCGCGCGTGCTCAGCTCGGGGGCGGGCAGGGCGCGGCGATCGAGCTTGCCGACCGGGGTCAGCGGGATCTCGTCCAGCACCATGATCGAGGTGGGGACCATATACCCCGGCAGCCGGTCCGCGACATGGTTCGAGACCGCGGCCACGTCGACCGCGTGCCCCGGCACCGCGCGCACATAGGACACCAGCACGGTCGAACCGTTCTCCACCGTGTGCCCCAGGGTGACGGCGAAATCGACGTCCGGATGGCTGGTCAGGGTGGCATCGATCTCGCCGAGTTCGATGCGGAAACCGCGGATCTTCACCTGGAAGTCGTTGCGGCCCACGTATTCCACGACCGGAGTCGCGTCGCGACCGGTGCGCCGCCAGCGCACCACGTCACCGGTGCGGTACAACCGCTCGCCCTCGCCGCCGTACGGATCCGCCACGAAACGCGCCGCGGTGAGTGCGCTGCGCGCGAAATAGCCTCGGGCCAACTGGATTCCGCCGACGTACAGCTCACCCGCGACGCCCTCGGGCACCGGATGCAGGCGACTGTCCAGCACCAGGGCACGCATGCCCCGGACCGGACCGCCGATGGTGACCGGATCGCCCGGCCGCAGCCGCGCGCTGATATTGGTGGCCACGGTCGCCTCGGTCGGACCGTAGGCATTGTGGAACCGCCGGTCGGTACCCGAACCACTCGGCGCGGCAGACCATTTGGCGACCAGGTCGGCCGAAACGGCCTCTCCGCCGGCGATGATGACCGACATTCCGGCCAGTGCGGCCGGATCCAGCGACGCCAGCACCGAGGGGGTGATCAGCCCGACCGTGACGCGCTCGCGGGCGATCAGTTCGCCGAGTTCCTCACCACCGTAGGTGCCCGGCGGCACGACCACCAGGGCGCCCGCCGATCCCACGGCCAGCAGCATCTCGAGCACGGACGCGTCGAAGGAGGGCGAGGCGAAGGCCAGCGCCCGCGAATCACGGTCCAGGCCATAGCGTTCCACCTGCAACGCGCTGAAGTTCGCCAGGCCCGCATGGGTGACCACGACGCCCTTGGGCAGACCGGTGGAGCCGGAGGTGTAGATGACGTAGGCGATGTTCCCCGGCCGCAGCGGACCGGGGCGGTCGGCATCGGTGACAGGCGCGGGCGAGGCGGCCTCGGCCGCGGCGCTCGACTCCGGATCATCGAGTGCGAGCCAGCCCGCACCCGCTATCGGCGGCAGTGCTTCGATCTCGTCGAGCAGCGTGATACCCAGACGCGCACCGGAATCGGAGATCATGTGCGCGATGCGGTCGGCCGGGTAGGCCGGGTCGACCGGCAGGTACGCCGCACCCGTGCGGGTCACCGCCCAGATCGCGAGCACAGATTCGATCGAGCGCGGAACCGCAACGGCCACAAGGACTTCGGGGCCCGCGCCGCGCGCGATCAGCACTCGCGCCAACCGGTTGGCGGCCGCATCCAGTTCGGCATAGGTCAGCGACCTGTCGCGGAAGACGACTGCCTGCCCGTCCGGGTTGACCGCCACCGCGGCGGCCATGATCTCCGGCAGGGTGGCCGGCTCTATCGCGGCATCGCCACGACGGGAGAGCAATTCGGCGCGTTCGGCGTCGGCCAGGATCTCCAGATCCCCCACCGCCAGTTCCGGCCGCTCGGTGATCTGCTCCAGCAGGCGCATGAAGCGCTCGGCGAACACCGCGATGGTCGGCTCGTCGAACAGATCCCGGGCGAAGGAGAACTCACCCAGCATTCCGGCGTTGTCGGCGCCGGTCTCGCGCAACGTCAGCGACAGGTCGAACTTCGCGGTCTCCACATCGAAATCGACCGTGGTGACCCGCAATCCGGGCAGTTCGAAGTTGCGCTCGGGCAGATTCTCGAACGACAGCGCGACCTGGAACAGCGGGTGACGCGCCTGCGAGCGGGCTGGGTTGAGCACCTCGACCAGCCGCTCGAACGGTACATCGGCGTGCGCGAAGGCCTGCAGGTCGGTATTGCGTGCGCGGCCGAGCAGATCGGCGAAGCTCGCGGTATCAGGCACCTCGGTCCGCAATACCAGCGTATTGACGAACATACCGATCAGATCGTCCAGCGCTGCCTCGCCACGACCGGCCACCGGCGTGCCGATGGCGATGTCCGTGGTCCCGGACAGCCGCGCCAGCAGCACGGCCAAGGCACCGTGCATCACCATGAACAGCGACGCGTTGTGCCGACGTCCCAATTCCACAAGACTGGACTGGATTTCGGGCGAGATGACAAACGTGTGCGTACCGCCGCGATAGGTGGCCACGGCCGGCCGCGGCCGGTCCGAGGGCAGCATCAACTCGTCGGGCAGATCGGCCAGCTCGCGGGTCCAGTAGCGAATCTGGTTGGAGATCAACGAGTTCTGATCATCCTCCGAGCCGAGCACCTCGCGCTGCCACAGCGCGTAGTCGGCGTACTGCACGGGCAGGTGCGCCCAGGCCGGGGGCTCCCAGGTGGTCCGCGCGGCGTAGGCGACCATCACGTCGCGGGCCAGCGGCCCCATCGACCAGCCGTCGGCGGAGATGTGGTGCACCACCATACCGAGCACGTACTCGGTCTCGCTGATCTCGAAAAGCCTTGCGTGCAAAGGCACTTCGTTGGTCACGTCGAACGCCATCGAGGCCAGCTCGATCAGGTGGTCGACGATGTTGGTCTCGGTCACCGGGATCGGAGTCAGGTCGGGCACGATCTGGGCCGCGTCCAGCACCACCTGCACCGGCGCGCTGCCGGTTTCCGGGAACACCGTGCGCAGCGACTCGTGCCGGTCGATCACGTCGATGACCGCGACCTGCAGTGCCGCGACGTCCAGTTCGCCGGACAGCCGGATGGCGACCGGGATGTTGTTCACCGAGGAGGCGGTGTCGTAGCGGTTCAGGAACCACATCCGCTGTTGTGCCAGCGACAGCGGCACCTGCTCGGGACGCTCGCGGGCGACCAGTGCCTCGCGGCCGCCGTCACCGGCGTGCGATTCGATCCGCGCCGCGAGGGCGGACACGGTGCTCGCGTCGAACAGCATGCGCACCGGCACCCGGGTGTCCAGCGCGATGCCGAGGCGGGAGACGACCTGCGTGGCGACCAGCGAGTTGCCGCCCAGATCGAAGAAATCGTCGTCGACGCTGACGCGGGCGAGGCCGAGCACCTCGCCGAAGGTCTGCGCGACGATCTCCTCGATCGGCGTTGTGGGAGCGCGGAAATCGCGTACCTCGAACACCGGCGCGGGCAGTGCGCGCCGGTCCAGCTTGCCCGATGCGTTGAGCGGCAGCGCATCGAGCACCACCAGCGTCGGCGGCACCATGTATCCAGGCAGTGCCTCGGTCAGCTCGGCACGCACGGCGTCCACATCGATCTCGTGCCCGGACGCGGCGACGAGGTAGCCGACGAGCTGATCACCCAGATGGCTGTCGGTGCGTACCATCACCACGGCCTGGCCGACCGACTCGATGGCTGTCAGCGCGGACTCGATCTCACCCAGCTCGATGCGCAGACCGCGCAGCTTCACCTGGAAATCGGTGCGACCCAGATATTCCAGCTCACCGGCGACGGTCCACTTGACCAGGTCGCCCGTGCGATACATCCGCTCGCCGCCGGCGCCGAGCGCGAACGGGTCGGCCACGAAACGGTCCACGGTCAGATCCGGCCGGGTCACGTAGCCGCGTGCGAGCTGCACGCCCGCGAGATACAACTCACCCGCGACGCCTACCGGAACCGGCCGCAGTCGCGAATCCAGAACGTAGACAGCAGTATTGAATATCGGGCGGCCCATCGGCACCGAGACGGTGTCGAGCTCGTTCACCATGTGATAGGTGACTTCCACGGCGGCTTCGGTCGGGCCGTACAGGTTGTACATGCGCACGCCGGTCAGCTCGATCAGCCGCTGCGCGGTCACCGCGGGCAATGCCTCGCCGGAGGCCCACACCCGTCGCAGGGCGAGTCCGGCGAGTTCGTCGGCGGAGGCCGCGCCGATCTCGGCTACGAAGATGGCGAGCATCGACGGCACGAAGTGCACCGTGGTGATCTGCTCGCGGATGATCAGCCGCATCAGATACGCCGGATCGCGGTGTCCGTCGGGCTTGGCGACCACCAGCCGGGCACCGAACAGCAATGACCCGAAGAACTCACCCACCGACACGTCGAAGGTGGCGGGGGTCTTCTGCATGACGGCATCGGTGCCGTCCAAGCGGCATTCCTGCTGCATCCACAGCAGCCGGTTCACGATCGCCCCGTGCGGTACCGCCACCCCCTTCGGTCGACCGGTCGAACCGGAGGTGAAGATCACATAGGCGGTATTCGACGGACGCAGCGGGGCGAGCCGATCCGCGTCGGTCAGCGGCGCGTCGGAGTAGTCCGACAGGTCGAGCCGGTCGATCTCCAGCACCGCGATATCGGTGCCGGCCTCGAATTCGTCATCGACGGTGCTCAGCACGCACACCGGACGTGCGGTGTCCAGGACGTAGCGGGTGCGCTCGGCCGGATGGTCCGGGTCCAGCGGGACGTACGCGCCGCCGGCCACGGTCACCGCGTACATGCCGACGACCAGGTCGATCGAACGCCGCATACCCAGCGCCACGAGGGAATCCGGGCCGACCCCCAGATCGGTCAGATGCCGGGCCAGGCGGTGCACCCGCGCGGCGAACTCGGCGTAGGTCAGCGTCGTCCGCTCGAAGGTCAGCGCCGGGGCGTCGGGGGTGCGTTCGGCCTGCCGGGCGAACAGCGAGGCCAGCGTCTCGTCGGTCGGCACCGGCCTGGCGGTGGCGTTGCGATCGCGCAGGACCAGGGCGCGCTCGGCGTTGTCGAGCAGCTCGATATCCCCGACCGGATGGGCGGGATCGGAGACGACCGCGTGCAGCATCCGCAGGAAGCGATCACCGAACGTGGCGACGGTGGTGGCGTCGAACAGATCCGTGGCGTAGGAGATCACCGCCGAAACCCCGGCCGGGGAGCCGTCCGCGCCGCGCTGTTCGGTCAGGGTCCACTGCAGATCGAATTTGGCGATGTCGACGTCGAGTTCATCGGCGGTCACCGTGAGCCCGTCCATCTCCATGGTGGCGTGCGAGAGCTCCTGGAACGAGAGCATCACCTGGAACAGCGGATGCCGCGCCTGCGAGCGGGCCGGGTTGAGCACCTCGACCAGCCGCTCGAACGGGACGTCGGCGTGCGCGAATCCGGCGAGATCGGTTTCCCTCGTGCGTGCGAGCAGCTCGGTGAACGTCTCGCCGCCGTCGATCTGCGAGCGCAGGACGAGGGTGTTGACGAACATGCCGATCAGATCGTCCAGCGCCTGCTCGCCACGACCCGCGATCGGGGTGCCGATCGCGATGTCCTCGGTGCCCGACAGCCGCGCCAGCAACACCGCCAACGCGCTGTGCAGCACCATGAACAGCGAAACACCCTGCGCCCGAGCCAGTCTCGACAGCAGAATATGCAGGTCCGGATCGATCTCGAAGGTCACCCGGCTGCCGTGGAAACTCTGCACCGGCGGGCGCGGGCGATCGGTCGGCAGGTCGAGCTGATCGGGCAGGCCCGCCAAAGCGCCCTGCCAGTAAGCGATTTCGCGGGCCGCCATCGAGTCCGGATCGTCCTCGGAACCGAGTACCTCGCGCTGCCACACGCTGAAGTCGGTGTACTGCACCGGAAGCGGGGCCCACGCCGGCGGCTCGCCCGCGGCGCGTGCCAGGTAGGCGGCCGTCACATCGCGCGCCAGCGGACCGAACGAGAATCCGTCCGCGGCGATGTGATGCACCACGAAGGCCATCGCGTAATCGGCGCCGGACGCGCTGGACCCGCCCGAGACCTTGTAGACCCGCACCCGGATCGGCAGCTCGCGGGTCACATCGAAACCGGTGGACGCGAACTCGGCCAGGGCGGCGGCCAGCCGGGCCTCGGCGATCGGCAGCACCGCGATGCCGAGGTCGATCTCCTCGACCGGCAGCACCTGCTGGTAGCCGCCGCCGTCGGGGGATTCGGGGAACAACGTGCGCAGCGACTGCTGCCGCGTCATGACATCCAGCAGCGCCGCGGTCAGCGCGTCGATGTCGACCGCGCCGCGCAACCGCACCACGAACGGCAGGTTGTAGGTCGGGACGGTCGGATCGAACTGGTTGATGAACCACATCCGCTGCTGGGCCAGCGACAACGGCACCGGCTCGCCGTTCTCCCCGGTCCGCTGGGCGACCAGCGGCGGCCTGGAAACCTGTGCGGGCGTGGCGGATTCGGCACGAGCCGCGATCGCCGCGACGGTGGGCGTCTCGAACAGCGCCCGAACTCCGAGGGTGATGCCGAAGGCGGCGGAAATGCGCGAGACCACCTGGGTCGCGACCAGCGAGTTGCCGCCGAGCTCGAAGAAGTCGTCGTCGACACCGACCCGGTCCTGGCTCAGCACGTCGGCGAAGATCCCCGCGACGATCTCCTCGGCCTGGGTGCGCGGGGCGCGGTATCCGGCCGCGTCGACGCTGAACACCGGCTCCGGCAACGCTTTTCGATCCAGCTTGCCGGAGGTGTTGAGCGGGAATGCGTCCAGCACCATGATCGCCGCGGGCACCATGTAGGCGGGCAACTGCTCGGCGGCGAATCTGCTCAGCTCGACCGGATCGATCGAAAGTCCCGGCGCGGCAACGACATAGCCGACCAGCTGCTGGCCGGTCGCGGTGTCGGCCACCAGCACGACGGCCTGGCTCACCGCCGGATGCGCGAGCAGATCGGTCTCGATCTCACCGAGTTCGATGCGCTGACCGCGGAACTTCACCTGGAAGTCGGTGCGGCCGATGTATTCCAGCTCACCGGCCGCGTTCCAGCGCACCAGGTCGCCGGTGCGGTACATGCGCTCGCCGGGCCCGCCGTGCGGATTCGCGACGAACCGGTCCGAGGTCAGGTCGGCCCGGCCGCGGTACTCGCGCGCCAGCTGCCGGCCACCCAGGTACAACTCGCCCGGCGCGTCGATGGCGACCGGGCGCAGCCGCGAATCCAATACGTACACTTCGACGTTCCACTCGGGCACGCCGATCGGCACGACCGTGGTGTCGGTGTCGGCAGCGGTCCGGTGGGTCACCGAGACCGCGGCCTCGGTGGGACCGTAGAGGTTGTGCAGGCCGGCGTCGCTGATCGCCCGGAAACCCGCCGCGGTCTCCGGCGGCAGCGCCTCGCCGATCACGAAAACCGCGCGCAGCGTGGCACAATCCGCCCGCGAGGCCGAGGTGACGAACACGGTCAGCATCGAGGGCACGAAGTCGGTGACCGTGACGCCGTGGCGGCGGATCATCTCCGCGACGTAGACCGGGTCGCGATGTCCGTCCGGTGTCGCGACGACCAGTTTCGCACCGGACAGCAGCGGCAGGAAGTAACCCCACAGCGAGACGTCGAAGGTGGTCGCGGTCTTCTGCAGGTAGACGTCCGACGCGGTGAAACCGTACTGGTCCAGCATCCACAACTGCTGGTTGACGATCGCCCGGTGGGTGACCGCGACGCCCTTCGGGCGGCCGGTGGAGCCGGAGGTGTAGATGACGTACGCGGTGTTCGAATCACGCAGTGGCGCAAGGCGATCCGCATCGGTGATCGGGTCGGCGGAGTACCCCGACACGTCGAGGGTGTCGATCGGCATCTGCCGCACCGATTCGGGCAACCGCACCTCGTCGGCCGAAACCGTCAGTACGCAGACCGGTGCCGCGGAGTCCAGGATGTAGGCGGTGCGCTCGGCCGGGTGATCGGGATCGATCGGCACGTAGGCGCCACCGGCCTGCAGCACCGCGTGCATGCCGATCACCAGTTCCAGCGAACGCCGCATGCCAAGGGCCACAAGCGATTCCGGGCCGACACCGTCGTCGATCAGGTGCCGGGCGAGCCGGTTGACCCGAGCGGAGAACTCGGCGTAGGTGAGCGTATCGCCCTCGAAGTCGAGCGCGACGTTCGAAGGGGTGCGCCGCATCTGCTCGTCCAGCAGCGCCGCGAGCGTCGTCTCGGGAACCTCGTGTGTGGACTCGTTCCATTCGACGAGGGTCCGGTCCAGTTCGACGGCCGTGGTGATCGGCAGCGCCCACACCCGCCGCCCTGCCTCGGCCGCCAGGAACCGGTCGAAGAACTCCATGAAACGCGAATGATGCTGTCGCGCTTGATCTTCCGAATACAGGTTCGGGTTGGTCTCGAAGTCGATGCGCGAGCGCGCACCGCCCTCGGTCTGATAGAAGTTGACGCCCAGATCCTCGATGGATCCGGTCGAGAGCACATGCAGCTGCCCGACCAGCGGACCCAGGGCGAGCTCGTCCTGGAACAGCATGATGTTGACCCAGGGACCGAAGAACTCCTTGGTGACCGCGGCCCCCTCGCCCGCGCTGTCCCGCCGGATGTCCTCGTGCCGGTAGCGCTGGTGCCGCAGCGCGCCGGAGACCTCCACGGTCACCGAACGCAGCAGATCCGCGACCGTGGTCTCGTGGCCGACGTGCAGGCGCAGCGGCACGATGTTCGAAGTCACACCGCCCGAGCGGCGCATCAGCGCGGTGGTGCGGGCGGTCACCGGCAGGCTCAGAATGACGTCCTCGGCGCCGGTCCACTGCGCCAGATAGGCCGCGAAACCCGCGATGAGCAGGGCCGCGGGCGAGGAGTCGTGGCCGCGCACGGCCGTATCCAGCAGTTCGTCGCGCTCATCGGACAGCGCCTCGGACACCACGCCGTTCAACGGTGCGGGCGGGGCCGAGCGGCCGGTCAGGCTCGAGCCCTCCTCGAGTCCGGCCACCCGCTGCGCCCAGTGCTCCTTGTCGGACTGGAAACGGGTGCTGTCCCGGTACGCGAATTCGGATTCGACCAGCGACCGCAGATCCGCGGCCTTGGCCGGCTTCGGCTCGACGCCGGCGAGATACGCGGTGTACAGCTCGGCGATGCGCTTCTGATTGGTCATCGCGCCGAAGCCGTCGAGTGCGATGTGGTGGGCACGGGAGTACCAGAACCAGTGGTCGTCGGCGAGTTGCAGGGCCGCGACCGCGATCAGCCGGTCTGTGGTCGGATTCAGCGGGCGGCTGTACTCCGCGCGCATCCAGGCGTGCGCGGCGGCCTCGGGATCTGCCTCGTCGCGCAGGTCCACATAGGTGACCTTGTCGTAGTCGGCGATGGAGTGATCGATCCACTGCAGGGGCTCGCCGTTGCGCTCGACGATGCGCAGGAAGCCCGACCCGAGCTCACGCGAGGCATCGATACTGGCCCGCTCGAGCACGTCGACATCCAGGTCGCCGTGCAGGTCGACGTACTGGGCGATCGTAATCGGCACCTGCGGGTCCAGATGCTGGGCATACCAGATACCCAGCTGCGCCGGCGACAACGGGAAGAGCGCCTCCCCGGAGTCCGGCGCGGCCGCAATCTCGCTGCCAGTTTCGCCGTTCCCGCCGAATTCCCGCCGGTCCAACCCGCAACCTCACTTCCGGAACACCCTGCAGTGCTCCCCAATGGCACACCGACGCGAACGCACATCTGTCCCAGCATGGCGTCCAGCGGTCGGGGCTCACTTCGAATCTCAATCAGACATACGTGTTCAAAGGAGTTATCCGTCGCTCGGGCCGATCTTGTTACATCGACCCGACCACGCTCGCCGGCCACGGCACGGCCCTCCGTCGAACCTCACTGATGAACACCGAACCAATCTACCGTCCGTATCCCGTGTACGGCCAAAAAGGTTCATAGCCGCGAAACATCAGCTCAGCTCACGGCGTTCGTCCCCGTATCAAATCTCGTCGGGAGATGGTAGCGCTCACGATTCCACCTCGCGGCGGTTCGACCCCGGTCACATGTGATACGGGCGATAGCCGTCCGCACTCTCACAACCGAACCGCACCACCTCTCGCCTCCGTCGTGGCCGACGCACCCGGCGACATCGCCGCGCTCCGTTCGCGGGCGGGGTCGTACAGATGCGATTGTGCGCACTGCGCCGGGACCCCGACCGCGCCACCGACCAGAATCACCGCGGCCTGCCGCAGCCCGGCCTCGGCCACGCGATCGGCGATATCGGCGAGGGTGCCGCGCAACACGAGCTGTTCGGGCTGACTCGCGCGATAGATCACCGCCACTGGGCAATCCGCCCCGTATTCGGCGGTCAACTCCGCGGCGATCGGGCCGATCCGGGTGATCGCCAGGTGCAGCACCAAGGTGGCGCGGGTGCGGGCGAAACCGGCCAGCGCCTCGGAGTCGGGCATAGCGGTCGAGCGCGCCTGCGTCCGGGTGAGCACCACCGATTGCACCAGCTCCGGAACTGTCAGCTCGGCCCCGAGCGCCGCGGCCGCCGCCGCGTACGCGGGCACCCCCGGTGTGACATCCCAGGCGATACCGTGCGCGTCCAAACGGCGAGTCTGCTCGGTGAGCGCGGAATACAAGGACGGGTCCCCCGAGCACAACCGGGCCACATCGCGTCCCGCGGCATCGGCCCGTACACAGTGCCCGATGATCTGATCCAGGTCCAGCCCCTGGGTATCGATGAGTTCCGCCCCCGCCGAACACTGCGCCAACACCTCCGGATCGAGATACGTCCCGGCATACAGACAGACCGGCGACTCCCGGATCAACCGCAGCGCACGCAGCGTCAGCAGGTCGGCGGCCCCGGGGCCCGCCCCGATGAAATGCACGGTCATGCGGGCGAGTGTAGGCGGACCACAACACCGGGGTCGACCGGCTACCACCCCGCACAGCCCTGCCGGAGGTGCGACGTCACACCTGCGCCAACACCCCTGCCGACGCACCCTCTCCCAGAGTCGATCACTCTGAAACAGACCACCCTGAAACCAGCCGTTTCGACAAAGACCAGATAACCGAAAGATGTTTTCGCACACGCTATTTCGACGAATACCAAAGTTCGACATCTGTCGAATTCGCCGCTACTTTCGCGCTCATGGGGACCATTCCGTCGAATCCGCACGACGCCTTCTTCCGGCACGCCTTCACCCGCGCCACCGACGCCGCGTCCGAACTCCGCGCGGTACTACCGGAAAAGACTGTCGCAGCAGTGGATTGGGACACCCTCCGCGTATGCAAGGACACCTTCGTCTCCCCCGAGTTGCGCGACCGCCGCAGCGACGTCCTCTTCCAGGCCCGCATCGACGGCCACGACGGCTACCTCCACGTCCTGGTCGAGCACCAGAGCACAGTCGACGACTTCATGGCCCTCCGCATGCTCGAATACACGATCAACATCTGGAACCACCACCTCCGGACGCATCCCGAGGCCACTCACCTACCGGTGGTGATCCCGCTGGTCATTTACGCATCCCGCACCAGTACCCACTGGAATGCGGCACTGAATATCGCGGACCTCCTGGACACCGGCCCCACCCCCGACGCTGTCGCCGACTTCCTCCCGCATTTCCACTACCAGGTCGACGACCTCACAACCATCGACCTACCGACCCTCCTACAGCGGCCACTCACCCCGATAATCGGGACAATGCTCGTCCTCCAAAAGGAGGCACCCGGCCACACCTGCCTCGACAAAACCCTCGCACTCATGCTCACCCCGCTCGGCACAATGTTCGAGGGCCCACACGGCGTCAACGACCTCAACGCCATACTGACGTACATAATCACGGTTGCCGACACGCCCATCGACCAAATAACGCAGATAATCGACCTACTCGGACCAGAAGCCCAGGAGGCCACCATGACAACCGGCGACATGCTCCGCGCGGAGGGACGCGCGGAGGGGCGCGCAGACACCCTCCTCGATCAACTCACCATCAAATTCGGCGACCTCTCCGAAACGGTTCGCCGCACCGTCCGCGAAGCCACCCTCCCCGACCTCGAAACCTGGAGCCGACGCATCATCACCGCCGACACCATCGACGCCATCTTCGGCTGACGGGACTTCGGGGGCGAGGAAGCTGACAGAGTGTCGCCGACTTTGCTTGCGTGACAAGGGTTTCAGGCGTGGCGCAGACGATGTCCGTCGTAGTCGGCTACGCGGTGAAGCGGCTACTGCGGCGGAGCGCCCAAGCTGATCAGGAGGGCGACGGCGCAGACCAGGACGACCACCGTCGCGGTCAGGGGGACTTCGGTGCGAGAAGGGCCGCGTTCGCCGTGACGCAGGGCACGACTGCGCTGAAGGCTCGTGGCCGCGAGAACGATCAGCATGAGAGCGGCGGCCAGTGGGGCCGCGGCCGCGTGGCGCCAACCGCTGACCACCGCATGGTTCACGAACAGCACTGCGATGGCCATCGACGCGACGGCGGTTCGACGCCAGGACAACGCTGTTCGCTCCCGGGCCATACCGGTGTCGGCATTCACCGGACCGTCCACCGCGTCATACGAACAGCACCGCGACAGCCGCCAGCACCGACACCACCGCGATACCCACCGCCAGCAACGGAACCATGACGGTGCCGGTGAGCGGTTCGCCGCGACGCATCGCGTCCTCGACATTGCGCCAATGCCGGTATGCGCCGACGGCCACGATCACGGCCAGCACGATGCAGCTGACCGCGATGACCCGACGAAATCCGGAATTATGGAACGGCTGCACGAGGGTGTGCACCGCCACGCCGCCGGCCAGCAGGCCCAGCGAGGTCCGGATCCAGGCCAGAAAGGTGCGCTCGTTGGCCAGGGTGAATCGGTAGTCGAGCTGGTCACCGGGACCGCGCGGTGTCACCGGGCACCTCCATACGGCGCCCCGGGCCGTGCACGACCCGAGAACGCACCCCACACCACACTCGTCGCCGAGCGACATCGGTCCGTCGAGTTCACCATCACCGCCTGATCTCCGGTCGCGGACACTTCGGTGACCGTATCGAGCATCGCCGCGCGCGGCTACCCGGTCATATCGAAGCCGCCCAGCACCCTGGCCGGGCGCAGGCGGACCACCAGTTCACCGGGTACGCCGTTGCGCGCGCCGAACTCCTCGGCCCGGTCCGCGCCCATATAGCGACCGGCGATGGCGGTCGCGGTGCGCAACAACTCGGCCGGATCCTCGGACACCTCGGCCACGCCCTGCACCTGGACGTACCCGAACGGCGGCTCCTCGAGGTCGACGCAGAGGGCCAGGCGCGGGTCGCGCAGGATCGCGCGCCCCTTGGCGGTGTCCTTACCGGTATTGAAGACCAGTTCCTCGCCCTCGAGGATGAACCAGACGGGGTTGATCACGGGACGGCCGTCGGTGGCGGTGAAGGCGAGCTTTCCGGTGCGGCTGCCGTGCGAGAGGAATTCACGAACCTTCGGATCAGCGAGTGTCAGGGCCATGTGTCCTAGCGTAGGGGCGGGCGGCGGCCATGCGCGGCAACCGCGCGAGAAGCGCTCAGATCGCGCCGCGCTCACGGGCGCGGGCCACCGCGGAGGTGCGGGATTTCACCCCGAGCTTGGCATAGATGTGCACCAGATGGGATTTCACGGTGGTCTCGCTCAGGAACAGGCTGCGGCCGATCTCCCGATTGGAATGCCCCTCGGCGACCAGCCGCAACACCTCGATCTCCCTGGGGCTCAACGTCGTATCGGGTTTGCGCACGCGGGTCATCAGCCGCGAGGCCACCGACGGCGACAGCACGCTCTCCCCCGCCGCCGCCGCGCGCACCGCGGCCAGCAGATCCCCGGGCGGGGTGTCCTTGAGGATATAACCGCAGGCCCCGGCCTCGATGGCCCCGAGGATGTCGGCATCGGTGTCGTAGTTGGTGACCACCAGAACATTCGGCGGATCGGGCAGCGCGCGCAGCGCCAGCGTGGCGTCCACACCGGATTTCCCGGGACCGAACCGCAGATCCATCAGCACCAGATCGACAGGTGTTGCGGCACAAGCAGATACGGCCTCCTCGGCGGTCGCCGCCTCACCGGCCACCTCGACGTCCCGTGCCGCATCGAGCAGGGCGCGCAGGCCGGCCCGCACGATCGCGTGATCGTCGGCCAGCAGCAACCGAATCCGCTCTCCGGCAATGGCATTCATCATGCCGCCGAGGAGGGGAAGGAGACGGTGACCGCGGTGTGCCCGGACTCGGATTCCACATCCATACTGCCGCCCTGCTGTTCGACGCGGCTGCGCATCGCGTTCAGGCCGAACGTTCCCTGCGCGAAAACCTCGGGGGCGATACCGATTCCGTCGTCGACCACGTCCAGGTGCACACCGTCCTCGCCGTAGGTGAGCGTGATCCGCATCCGTTGCGCGTGGGCGTGACGCACCACATTGGATACCGCCCCCTGCGCTACCCGCACCAGCGCCGCCTCGATCGGCATGGGCAACCGCTCCGGCTCGCCCTCCACCAGGACGTGTGCGTCCAGCCCCGGCGCACTGGCCCGTTGAGCGATTCGCTCGAGCGCACCCGCCAGGGACTGTCCCTCCAGAGCCGCCGGAGTGAGATCACCGATCAATTGCCGGGTTTCGGCGAGATTGTCCGCGGCGGTTTCGCGGGCGAGCCGGATCTTCTGCAACGCGGGGTGATCCGGCGCGACCCCCTCGGCCGCGTGCAGGAGCATCTGGATGCTGGACAATCCCTGCGCCACCGTGTCGTGGATCTCCTGGGCCAGCCGCTGGCGCTCGGCCAGTTTCCCGGCGGTGCGCTCGCGTTCGGCGAGGGTGGCGCGGGTGGCCAGCAATTCGTCGATGAGCCGCTGGCGATCCGCGGCCTCCCGGTACAACGCCCGGTACCCGAATCCGATCGCGAGCGCGACGGCCGCGCCCAGTACCGGTCCGATAACTCCGCCCGCGGTCCACCCCTCGTGCAACGCGAACCCGACGACCGAGACGACGGTCGCGGCCAGTACCGCGATCAGGCCCCAGAACCGCGGCAGCAGATGCAGATACAGGAAGAACAAACCGAAGACGAGATAGATCGCCTCCGGCGCCAACGCCACCAGCCCCAGCCACAGCACCGTCAGCGCCCCGAGCCACACCCGCGCCGCGACGGGCCGCGAGCGCAGCATCGCACCGCCGAAATAGATGAGCAGGAACAGCACCGCAAACACCACCACCGCGATCCGGTGCTGCCCGCCCGGAACCAGGGCGCGGACCATCACGTAGATCGTCAACGCCACCATCAGCACATGCAGGGCAACCTGCAGCGCGGCGAAGACGGGAGTGAGCGGGGAGCGGTGCACTCTGCCAGCTTATGCGGGGTTACATCGACGGCATCCAACGAAAGATGGAATCGGACACCCATCCTCGGCCGGTCACGGATTCGATCGCACCGCCGATGTGCCGAGCCGGGCAGCCGGGCACGGTGAGAACATGTTCGTCGCACTGAGAGACCTGCGGGCCGCGCGCGGCCGTTTCGCGCTCATCACGCTGGTCGTGGTCCTGGTCGCCGTCCTTGTCAGCTTCCTGAGCGGCCTCGCCTCCGGCCTGGCCCAGCAGAACGTCTCCGCCCTGCGCGAGCTGCCCGGCGATACGGTCGTCTTCGCCGACACCGGGACCGCGCCGTCCTTCGACTCCTCCGCGCTGACCGCGGATCAGGTACGGACCTGGCGGCAGGCCGCACACGCCGATCCGGTCGGCATCAGCCGCGCCCGGGCCGGCCGGGACAGCGGGCCGCCCGTGCAAGTTGCGCTGTTCGGCAGTGCGGGAGCAACATTCGGCAATCGATCGGCAATCGATACCGGCTCGGTTGTGCTGAGCGCGCCCGCGGCCCGGGAGCTGTCCGCGACGACCGGTGACCACATCACGCTCGCAAATGCGATCTTCACCGTGACCGCGATCGGCGGCGACGACTGGTACGCGCACATGCCGGTCGTCTGGATGACGCTCACCGACTGGCAAGCCCTCACTCCGCACGGCGGCGCCGCGACGATTCTGCTCGCCTCGGACGTGCCCGAGGCGAGTGCGGTGAACGCCGCGGCGCACACCGTCACGACCAGCGCGGCGGACTCGCTGCGGGCAATCGGCTCCTACCGCGCGGAGAACAGCTCGCTCACTCTGATGACGATCCTGCTGTACGCGATATCCGCGCTGGTCATAGGGGCCTTCTTCACGGTGTGGACGATTCAGCGAACCGCCGATATCGCGATATTGAAGGCCCTGGGCGCGACCACCGGCTCCCTCGTCGCCGATGCCCTCGGTCAGGCGCTGATCGTATTGCTGACCGGCGTCGGCATCGGTCTGGCCTGCACCTCGCTCGCCGGGACCATGCTCGGCACTGCGATGCCGTTCGAGCTCAGTGCCGCAACGACTCTCGCGCCGGGCGCGGTGCTGATCGCCTTGGGCCTGCTGGGTGCGGCGGTCGCCCTGCGGTTCGTGGCCACCGCCGACCCGCTCACCGCTCTCGACCGGACACGTTGAAGCACAGGAGTTCTCGATGACCACTTTGACCCTCGACAACGTCACGCTCAGCTATCCGGACGGCAGCGAACGCGTCACTGCCCTCGATTCGGTGAATCTGCGAGTGCACGGCGGCCGGATCGCCGCCATCACCGGGCCGTCCGGTTCGGGAAAGTCCAGCCTGCTGGCCGTGACGGCCACGCTGCTGCGCCCGGACTCCGGCCGGGTGCTTATCGAAACCCACGGCAGCACAGTCGATCTGACGGAACTGAACCGGCGCGAGGCCGCCGCACTGCGACGCCGGCGGATCGGCATCGTCTTCCAGCAACCCAACCTCATCCCCTCGCTCGCCGCGGCCGAACAGCTCGAGGTGATGGCCCATCTCGGCGACCGAGGCACCGGCAGGTACCGCACGAGCAGCGAAATACGTGGCAGGGCAGCGAATCTGCTCGATGCCGTCGGCCTGTCGGGCCACGGACACAAGCGCCCGCCCCAGCTGTCCGGCGGGCAACGTCAGCGCATCGATATCGCCCGCGCGCTGATGAACGACCCGGAGCTGCTCGTCATCGACGAACCCACCAGCGCCCTGGACTCCGAACGCGGCGCCGCCGTCATGGACCTCATCCTGGGCATCGTCCGCGACCGCGCCGCTCCCACCCTCCTGGTCACCCACGACCGTGCCCACCTGCACCGGATGGATGCCGTATACCGCATGGTCGACGGGCGACTCACCGCCGCCGACACCGAACTCGCCGCCTGACGGGAGACCCACGATCGCGGGCCGCGCAGCGCCGTCTGCCCCAGCAGCCGAGTCGGTACCACCGCGATCGCGAATACTCGCCAATCAGGGCCGGATCGCGGCCGACGGCACGCCGGTGGTCTGCGCCCCGCGGCGAGGAGCGCTAGCCGGCGGCACCCGGCATCCGAACCGCCGAGTACCAGTCCAGCAGCGCGGGGTCGTCGACCGCGGTGCGTTCCACGACCCGATCGGCCTGCGCACCCTGGAACAACTTCTTGATCGGCACCTCGAGTTTCTTGCCGGTGCGGGTGTGCGGGACGCCGGGGGCGAGGATGATCTCGTCCGGCACGTGGCGCGGTGAGACATCGGCGCGGATCACTGATCTGATCCGGTCGCGAAGTTCGTCGGTGAGTTCGGCGCCCGGAGCCAGGACCACGAACAGCGGCATCCAATAGCCGCCGTCGGGTTGTTCGGCGCCGATCACCAGCGCCTCGGCGATCTCGGGCAGCGATTCCACGGCCTGATAGATATCGGCCGAGCCCATCCGGATACCGTGCCGATTCAAGGTCGAATCGGACCGGCCGTGCACCACGACACTGCGCCGGTCGGTGACGGTGATCCAGTCGCCGTGCCGCCACACGCCGGGAAACATCTCGAAATAGGCTGCGCGATAACGTGATCCGTCCATATCGTGCCAGAACCGAATCGGCATCGATGGCATCGGCGCGGTGATCACCAGCTCACCGACCTCGCCGCGCACCGGCTTGCCGGACTCGTCCCAGGCGTCCAGCGCCACCCCCAGGAACGGCACCGACAGCTCGCCGGGCCACACCGGAACGTTCGGCGCACCGCCGATGAACGCCGAGACCACATCGGTTCCGCCGCTGATCGAGGACACCTGCACATGTTCGCCGACGTTCTCCCCGAGCCACAGCGAGGAGGATTCCGGCAGCGAGGCGCCGGTGATCCCGACCGTGCGCAGCGCCGTCAAGTCATGGTCCCTACTCGGCCGCACCCCTGCCTTGATGCAGGCGAGCACGTAGCCGGGGCTCGTGCCCAGCACGGTGGTGTGCGTGCGAGCGGCGATGTCCCACAGCGCGTCCGGCGCCGGATAGGCGGGACTGCCGTCGTAGCAGACGATGGTCGCGCCCACCAGCAGTCCGGCGACCTGGAAGTTCCACATCATCCAGGACGGGCTGGTGTACCAGAAGAACACGTCGTCCGGGCCGATATCCGATTGCAGGGCAGTAGCTTTCAGGTGTTCGACCAGTACGCCGCCGTGACCGTGCACGATACCCTTGGGCAGGCCGGTCGTGCCCGAGGAGAACAGGATCCACAGCGGATGGTCGAATGCCACTTCCTCGGTGACGATTTCGGCTTCGCCGGGTGCGCTGACCCGCGCCCAGTCCAGCGAATCGGGTATCTCCCCGCCGAGGCGGGACACCACGACCGTCGCCCGCAGCCCCGGCAGGCCCGCTCGCAGCGCGGCGATATCCTCGCGTTTGTCGTGACTCCTGCCGCCGTACCGGTAGCCGTCGGCGGTCACGAGCACCACCGGTTCGAGCTGGCCGAGCCGATCCAGCGCGGCCTTGGCCGAATAGTCCTGTCCGCACGCGCTCCACACCGCGCCGATCGATGCCGTGGCCAGGAAGGCGATCACCGTCTCGGCGATATCGGGCAGATAGCCGATCACCCGGTCACCGGGCACCACCCCGTGTTCGCGCAGCGTGCGCGCGAAAGCCGCTGTCCGGCCGAGCAACTCGCGCCAGGACACCGCCGTGAGCGCACCGCCCTCGGTAGCCGAGAGGATCGCCGGCCTGTCGGTGCGCGCCTGCCGTACGACCTGATCCACATAATTCAACCGCGTCTGCGGAAACCATTGCGCCCCAGGCATTTCCGGATTGGCAAGCACTTGCTCGGGCGCGGGCCCGAGGCCGAAATACTCCCAGAGCGCACCCCAGAAGCCGTCCGGATCGCGGACCGACCACTCCCACAGCGCGTAGTAGTCCGCGAATTCGGTTCCGGTGCGATCGGTCACGAATCGCGCGAAATCGGTGATTCGCGCCTTCGCGACATCACTGTCCTCGGGCACCCATTGCGGCTGCATCACTGATCAACTCGCCTTCCTGCACCGGCAATCCATCGCACGTTCGCCGACCGCGCGTCACCCCGTCGACCCGGCAGCGAGCCCGCACAACCGCTCGTCGATGAGCGCCATGCGGAACACGCCGCACCTGCCGAATCACCGGGTGCATCCACAATACGACCCCCGGATGCGCAGACAGCGCCATTCGCCGGCCCATTCGACGCCTCAGTGCCGGCGCAGTTCCTTCTCGGCGGTGACGAGCACGCTGCGAATTCCGGCGAGGACCATCGGAGCCATGCCCGCGGTCCACACGTCGGCGAAAAGCGGTGCCGCGACCTCGAAATGCGCCGTCCAGCGAATCCAGGCGCCGCCCTCGGTCTCCTTGAACTCCAGCGAACCGTCCTGGACTCGCATCGGCGGGTAGGAGCTGAGCAGTTTGTAGCGGATCAGGCGCGGCGGATCGTATTCGACGATCTCCTCGGTGACCCGGACCAGCGGCGTTACCAGCAGCCGCACCGCGCCGACGCCGTGCTCGACCAGATCGCCAGGGCGCACCGGCGTCACCCGGCGGATGATCGGCACGCGCTGGAAATTGGTGGCATCGGTGAGCCATTCGAATACATCGGCGAGGGGTGCCCGGATGGTGCGCTCCAGCTTCACCGTGCGCATCGATCAGGACTCCGTTCATCAGGGTTGGAAGATTCGCAGCGCAGCCTACGATGCGTCGCCCCCGGCGAACCAGGGCGCCGGGTCGAATCGATGCGCTTTCGAGACCGGTCCGCGACCCATGCCATCACGTAAAAGATTGTGACAGCACGCTTTTCAGATCATAGCGCGATGCTTGCGCATTCGCCTGCGCACGTCGTACATCAGCACATACGTGGGTGCGAACCGCACGAATCGAGGGATGAACCGGTTGACGAATCCCACGAATGCGAACAGGTTCTCGAACCGGCGCTGATCGATCGGACGCCAGCGCACGCCCATCTGCTCACGGAAGTAGGGTCCGAGGAATCCGGCGGTCAGAAAGCGCAGCAGACCGCCGAAGAACACCCGCAGATACCAGTGGATCATCCGCAGATTCAGCAGGTCGTCGATGTAGGCGCGCACCTTGTCGTCCAGTACCGCCGACCGGCACGCCTCGTTCCAGTACACATCGAACTCGGCGCGCGTGGACGGCCACATATCCTGCGGCACCTGCAAAGTCGTGCCCAGCGGCGAC
The DNA here is from genome assembly GCA_966435935.1 of uncultured Nocardia sp. GTDB lineage: Bacteria > Actinomycetota > Actinomycetes > Mycobacteriales > Mycobacteriaceae > Nocardia. Next base: position 18,804 of record CBJNFW010000035.1, on the reverse strand, counting down.
GACGTCCGATAGAACGCCTCGGCCTCCTCGGCGCTCATCCTGCCGTGCAGCAGCTGGTACGAATCCTCGAATCCGATGTACAGGCACGCCGCCACCCACAGCTGCAGATCCCGGTCGAACGCGTTGTACTTGACCGCCGCACCGGGTTCGGACTTGACCTGCCGGTGCGCGACGTTCACCGCATCGCGGAAGGCGGCCTTCTCCTGCTCGGACCCCAGAACCGCGACCGCGAGGTAGGAGGCGGTGGTACGCAAGCGTTTCCACGGGCGGACCATCAACGCACCGGATTCGACCTTGCTGTCCGCGACACCGTGTCCGACCCCCGGTCGCGACATCTGCATCGCGACATTGGCCGCGGCACCGGCGAATTGCCAGAAGTCCAGCGCGTCACCCAGTCGCGGCGGACGTTTGGATTCCAGTCGATGTCCGTCCGGGATGTGGATCCGGGTCTGCTCGACGGTCAACGGCTCGACATCGGAGGGCTCGAACGCCCGTGCAGCGGTCATCGCCACCCCACCCTTCTCGCAGCCGCCGGCGCTGCGCTCGAAACTACCGGCACAGTCGCCGAGCATAGCGGCGACCGCACCCCGAACGGACCGGAACCGGACAGAATTTCTACAAGAATCATCGACAACTTATCTATCTGGCTGTTTTCGCTGAGCGAGCCATGTACCCGAAGAGCTGCGGACCGATCGAGAAAATCTGAGGCAAAGCCTTCCATTTCGGTGAGAATAGTCCGTAACATACGCAGCCGCGGGCAGTCGCCTTCCGCAGCGACCGCCCCGCATCCGAAAGGACGGACACCACCATGTTGAAACGGCTCGACCGGCTACTGAGCTACGAGATGCGGGTCTCGGAGTTCGTGGGCACGCTGATCCTGCTCGGCATCCCGTACGGGATCGTCGGGGTGATCTGGAGCCTCACCCACACCACCCATCTGCGGAACATGCACGGGATCGACGTCGTGGTCTCGTTCCTCGGATCCATCGTGTGCTGGCCCGTGCTCACCTTCTCGAATGTGTGCATGACGTAATGCTGGCGCTGGTGTGGCTCATCGACATCCTGGTGATCGCGATCAGGATTCTCGGTGGCCGAACGAAGGCCAATCCTGTTGTGCGGACCCGGACCCCGGTTCCAGAGCAGTCGCTGCCGCCCTCGCAGCGCCCCTACCCACCTGCGGAGGGCGAGCTGCGGCGGATCACCGATGCGGTGAACGGTCTGTGGCGACGCCATCCGCAACAGTCCCTCGAAACCCTCGGCCGCCAGGTGATGCTCGGCCGTGATGCCGTCATCCAACTGGTGCTCTCCCTGGTACAGCGGCGATTTCCGTATCGAGAGTTCGTCAAGCAGTGCGCCTTCATGGCCAATGTGTCCGCCGCGCCAACGGTTTTCGTCGCCATTCCGATCGCGGTGGTGGTCTCGATCCAGGTCGGTGCGCTGGTCAACCAGGTCGGGGCGACGACGTTCATCGGTGCGGTCGCGGGCCTGGGCATCATCCGCCAGGGCGCTCCGCTGGTGTCCGCGCTGATGATCGCGGGCGCGGTGGGTTCGGCCATCTGCGCCGATCTCGGCTCGCGCACCATTCGCGAGGAGATCGACGCGATGATGGTGATGGGCGTGGATCCGATACGTCGGCTGGTCGCGCCGCGGATGGCGGCGGCGGTGCTGGTGAGCATGCTGCTGTGCGGTTTCGTGGTTTTCGTCGGCTTCGCCACCGCGTACATGTTCAACGTCTACGCGCAGTCCGGTACGCCGGGCTCGTTCATCGGCTCGTTCGCCTCGTTCGCAGTCGCCGACGATCTGCTCGTCGCACTGACCAAGGCCGCGATCTTCGGGGTGCTGACCGCGATCATCGCCTGCGACATCGGACTACATGCCCACGGTGGCCCCGGCGGGGTGGCCAACGCGGTCAACTCCGCGGTCGTGAGTTCGGCGCTGATGTTGTTCGCGACCAACATCATTCTCACCCAGCTCGACAACACGCTGCTCCCGTCGAAGGTGGTCTGAGGTGGCCAGTAGCTACACACCGCCCGCGGTGCGACCGCTACGAGCGGTCGGCACGGTCGCGATGGCGCCGGTCCAGGCGAACCAGCGGCTCGGCCATCAGGCGATCACGTTCTTCCGCGCAGCGGCGGGAATTCCGTTCGCGCTCAGGCACTATCGCCGCGAGGTCGCGCGGCTGACCGCCGACGTGGGCTGGGGCAACGGGTCGCTGATCGTCGGCGGCGGCACCATCGGCGTGGTGTTCATCCTGTGCGCGTTCGGCGGGATCATCGTCGGGATGGAGTCGTTCACGGCGCTGAACCTGCTCACAATGAGCCCGCTGACCGGCGCGATCTCCGGATTCGCGACGACCCGCGAACTCGCGCCGATCCTGGCCACCCTGGCCTTCGCGATCCAGTCCGGCTGCCGCTTCACCGCGCAGCTGGGTTCGATGCGCATCTCCGAGGAGATCGACGCGCTGGAATCCATTGCCATCCGGCCACTTCCGTATCTGGTGAGCACCCGCATGATCGCCGCGACGGTGACCATCGTGCCGCTCTACAGCATCGGCCTGGCCGCGGCATACCTGGCCACCAAACTCACCGTGCTGTTCCTCGGCGGCACCACCGCGGGAACCTACGACCACTACTTCTACCAGTTCCTGATCGGGCACGACCTGTTCTACTCGCTGCTGAAGGTCGTACTGTTCACGCTGCTGGCCACGTTCATCCAGTGCTATTACGGCTTCGTGGCCACCGGCGGCCCGGAGGGCGTGGGCACCGCGGCCGGGCGCGCGATCAAGATGGTGATCGTCGTGACGGTCTTCGCGGATCTGTTTCTGACCCTGTCGATCTGGGGTATCGACCCCGGCTTCCGGATCTCGGGATAGGGGGTGCGGCGATGATTCTCGATCCCAGCGGCAGAGGCGCCACCGCCCGCCGGCTCGGTCTGGCGGGCATCGCGATGATCCTGGCGCTGGCCGGGTTGCTGTATCTGCTGATGTTGCGCTACACCGGCCATTTCACCGAGAAGGTGCCGGTCACCGCGATGCTCACCAGCACCGGAGACGGACTGCCCGCACATGCCGACGTGAAGTTCCGCGGCATGCTGGTCGGCACGGTCGATTCTGTGGACGTGGTCGCCGCGGGGGTTCGGCAACGTGCCCTGATAAATCTGAAACCGGCTGTGGCCGAGACGATTCCGGCCAACGTGACCGCACGCGCCATACCCAGCAACATCTTCGGCGTGACCGCGATCGAACTGGTCGACAACGGACCGGACACGGCCACCCTGCACAGCGGGATGACCATCGCCGAGGACACCGGGGCGCCCACGATCGCCCTGCAGACCACCCTGGACACGCTGCGCAACGTGCTGGACAAGATCCAACCCGAGAAACTGGGCCGGGTGCTGGCGACGTTGTCCGCGGCACTGGACCCCTCCGCCCGCGCCCCCGGCTCCACGGTCGAGCGCCTGGACACCTGGCTCACCCAGGTGCACGACATCCCGCACATCGGCGATCTGCTCGGCAATCTGGGCCGGGCCTCGCAGGCGCTGAGCCAATCGGCGCCGGATCTGGTGGGTGTACTGGCGCAGTCGGTCACCACCGCGCGGACCCTGACCGAGAAGCGCTCGAATCTCGTTGCGCTGCTGACGAATGCGTCCGGTGCGGTCGATTCGGTGAACGCCCTGTTCGCCCGGAATCCCAATTCCGGTAAATACCTGGTCTCGGGTCTGGACGGCCTGTTCGGCAGCCTCGCCGAGGACCCGCAGGCCATCCCGTTCACCGCCGCGAATCTCAACACCGCGCTGCGGCGGTTGCAGGCGGCTTTCCATTACGGCCCGCAGAAACAGATGGTGTGGACGATGGACGTCACCTTCACCCCGTTCCAGCAGTACACGGCCAAGGATTGCCCGCACTACGGCAGTCTGCGCGGCCCCCGCTGCGGCGGGCCCAGCGTCCCGGCCGTCGCACCGCCGCAGCAGTATCCGGCCTCGATGCTCCCGCAGTGGCTCGACGCGGCCGGGCCGAAACCGCTGCCGGCGCCGGCTCCGGCCGCCGCGGTCCCCGGACCGGCACAGCCGCTGCTGCCCGGTGCGGCGCAGCTGCCCGGGCTCCCCCGGATTCCCGGTATCACCGCACCGGCGGCCGATCACGACCGAACCGACTCCGGCGCAACGCATCCCGCATCACTGCGTGGTATGGCCGCGGTCGACGCGGTGGTCGGCGGCAGACCGAACATGGCGCAGGTACTGCTCCTGGGCCCGGTGCTCTCGGGCGGACACCTGACGGTGAGCGAAGGCGGTGCGGCGCGATGAGATCGGGTAAGGCGGCAGCCGGATTCGGCCTTTTCGCGATCGTAGCGGTGCTGCTCACCTACACCATGTACTCGACTCTGCAACGGTCGGTTTCCGGTTCGACGCAGAGCTATTCGGCGATCTTCACCGATGTGCTCGGCCTGCGGGTCGGCGACGACATCCGGATGGCCGGGGTCCGGGTGGGCCGGGTCGACAAGATCGATTTCGGTGACGATTACCAGGCCAAGGTGGATTTCCGGATCGAATCCGATCAGCATCCGACCGATACCACCAAGGCCCTGGTGCGGTATCAGAATCTGATCGGCCAGCGGTACATCGCGCTCATGCCCGGCCCGGAACCCGGTACGCCGCTGGCGCCGGGCGGAACGATCCCGGTCCAGCACACCGAACCGTCCTTCGACGTCTCGGCGCTGCTGTCCGGATTCGAGCCGCTGTTCTCGGTACTCCAGCCCGATCAGGTGAATTCGTTGTCCAAGACGCTCATTCAGGCCTTGCAGGGTAACGACGTATCGATGAGCGAGCTGATCACCCAGGCCGCGCAGTTGGCCACCACCTTCGGCCAGCGCGACAAGATCCTCGGCGACGTGGTGACCAACCTCAGCTCGGTCATCAGCGGCCTCGCGCACCGCAGCGGCGACCTGGAAACGCTGATCACCCAGACCCGTTCGCTGATGGACGGCCTGTACGCACAGGGCTCCGCGTTGAAGAGTTCGGTCGATCGGGTGGCCGCGTCGACCGATTCGCTGGTCGGGCTCATCTCACGGGTCAAACCCGGTGTGGCCGCCGCGCAGAACAAGGCCACCAGCGGTATCGCACTGCTGTTGACCAACGGCGCGGCGCTGGACAACGCGGCGGTCGAACTGCCGAACTTCCTCAACCGGGTGGCGCAGTTCTCCGGCAACGGCGCCTACGGCAATGCCTATCTGTGCAGCCTGGACGTCTCGCTGTGGGGTGTGCTGCTCCCGCCGGGGCTGTTCTCCCAGGTCGGCGGCAACTCACATTCGGAGGTGTGCCGATGATGGCACGAATACCGCTGCCCCGACCGCGGCCGGTGCGACTGCCCGGATTCCTCGGCAACAAGTTCCTGCGGCTGGGCCTGCTCGCGGCTGCCGTCGTGGTTGTCCTGCTGGTGGGTTCCAGTGCGTTGACCCAGGTCAAGCTGGGGGACAAGACGATTCACGCCGAATTCCAGCAGGCGGCCGGTCTGCGCGCGGGCGCGACCGTGGACGTCTCGGGTATCGAGGTGGGTTCGGTGCGTGCGGTCCGGCTCGCGGGGACCAAGGTCGTCGCGGACCTGCGAGTGCGTCGCGACCTGCGGCTGGGCCCCGACGCGAAAGCTGCGATCAAACTGGAGACCATCCTGGGCCGGCTGCACGTCGATCTCACACCAGGCAACGGAAAGGGACTGCCGGACAACACGATCCGCCTGAGCAACACCAGCGTCCCGTACAATCTGAGCAAGGTCATCCGGGATCCGGAGTACAAGAACTCTTTCGACCGCATCGAGCAGCTCGACCCGCAGCAGATGCGCACCGCGCTGGACGCCCTCGACAAGCAGATGGGCAATTCTCCGCAGCTGGCGGTGCAGGCGCTGAACAGCATCGGCGAGCTGGCCAAGGTGATCAACGACCGCAAGGGCGAGGTCGACTCGCTGCTGAAGGGGATGGACTCGGTCTCGAAACTGGCCGCGGACAACCAGAACAGCGTGCTGATGCTGCTCACCCGCGGCGAGGCGATCGGCGCGGCGGTGCAGAAACGCCAGGCCCTGCTGAAGCGGTTGCTGGACAATGTCGCGGCCCTGTCGAAGCTCTTCCAGGACATGGGTCTGGAGAACAATTCCCAACTCGGCCAGACGATTCGCGATCTGAACACGATGTCCGAGGGCCTGCAGAAGAACAAGGACAACCTGGACCGGCTGTACCAGATCATGCCGGTCACCCTGCGTCAGTTCAACAATGTGCTCGGCAACGGCCCGTACGGAGATGTCTACGCGCCGTGGGTGTTCCCGGACAACTGGCTGTGTTTCGCACACGCCGTACAGGGGTGCAAGTGATGAGAGTGCGCGCACTGGTAAAACTCGCCGCGGTCTGCGCGCTGACCGGGCTGGCCTCGGGATGCTCGCTGCTACCGGGCAGCCTGAGTTCGATGTCGGGTCAGTATCTGGGCTCGCACCGGCACATCAGCGCCGATTTCGAGAACGTCGCCGGGCTGTACGCCGGTAACGAGGTGGACGTGCTGGGAGTGCCGGTCGGCAAGGTCGACTCGGTCGAGGCCCAGGGCAGTTTCGTCCAGGTGACGATGAGTATCGATCCTGGCGTGCAGATTCCCGCCGATGCCATGGCCGCGCTGGTGAATCCGCAGTTGATCACCAACCGGCACATCGAATTGTCGCCCGCGTATTCGGGTTCCGGTCCCGTGCTGGCCGAGAACGCCCATATTCCGCTGCCGCGCACCAGGACTCCGGTCGAACTCGATCGCATCCTGCAGACGTTCGACCAGATCGGCACGGCGTTGAAGGGGGACGACCAGACCGGGCCGATGGCGAGCCGGGTCCTGTTCCCGCTGCTGAACGGCAACGGGGACAAGCTGCATCAGACCCTCGACGATCTGTCCTCGGCCTTCCAGACCACTCTGGCGAACAAGGACCAGATCTCCGAGACCATCGTCAAACTGAACGACATCACCCAGGTGATCGCCCAGAACGACTCGACGGTACGGGATTTCAGCGGCAGGCTCACCGAACTGGTGGATCTGCTCGGACGTCAGGCGCCCGGTCTGCAGGCCGTGCTCGCCCAGCTCGACGCGTTCGTCACCAACACCTCGTCCGTGGTGGGGCAGAACAAGGACCAACTGGCCGGTGCGCTGAACCGGTTCGTGGCCATCAGCAACCAGATGCGCGCCAACGCACGCAATCTCACCGAGGTCGTGGACGTCGGCCCGCTGATGTTCCAGAACCTGGCCAACGCGACCAGCACCGAACATCAGGCGCTGCGCCTGCACGGCCTGCTGGACAAATCCTTGCTCGACGGCGAGGCGCTCTCGACGTTCTGCGAACGCGTGCAGATGCGCCTGGACGGCTGCCGCACCGGCAAGATCGAAGATTTCGGCCCGGATTTCGGGCTCACCGCCGCACTGCTGGGGGTCACGAGAAAATGATGCGACACATCCGAGTCCGGGCCGCGGCCGCGCTGGTGACGGCCGCCGCACTGTGCGGCGCGTCGAGTTGTGCGGTGACGGTGCAGAACCTGCCGATGCCCAAACCCGGTATCGGCGGGCCCGGCTACACCCTGCACGCCGCCTTCCAGGACGCGCTCAACCTGCCGGACCACGCGCACGTCCGGATCGGCGGCAGTGATATCGGCACCGTCACCGGGATCACGACCACGAATTTCATCGCCGACGTGCAGATGCGGATCCGCGACGACATCCGGCTCCCCACCGGCACCACGGCCGAGTTGCGCCAGGCCACCCCGCTCGGGGACATGTTCGTCGCGATGACGCTGCCCACCGCGCAGCAGGCCGGCCCCGAGCTGAAGCCGGGCGCGACGATCGGCCTGGATCGGACCGGCACCGCGGCCTCGGTGGAGCAGCTGATGATGTCGATCGCCATGCTGGTCAACGGCGGCGGCATCAATCAGGCGGCGCAGATCACCGCGGAGATGAACTCCATGTTCGGCGGGCGCGCACCGGAACTGGCGCATCTGCTGTCCGAGCTGACCACCGTGATCACCGATCTGAACAAGCGCACCGGCGATATCGACGGCGCGCTCGCCGGGATGAACGCACTGTCCGGCGAATTGGCAAGGCACAAGGCCGAACTCGGCGCGGCGGCCGATACGTTTCCGAAACTGCTCGGCCTGTTCGACGAGAACGACCAGCGCATCGTGGACCTGACCACCAAGGTGGCGACCACGATGGACGCGATGGGCGATTTCACCGAAACCACCGGACCGCAATTCCTGAGCCTGTTCGACAGCATTCAGCAGCTGATGTCCGGATTCACCCAGATGGGCGACAATTTCACCCAGTCGCTCGCCGAACTGCACACGCTGTATCCCTCGCTGATGGCGAGTCTGCGCGGACCGGTTCTCGCGGTCGCGGCGACGGTTTCCTATCTGAGCGTCGGCGCGCTGACCGATCCGAAGGGCAGCCGCTGGCCCGAGGTCGGTGATGTGCCCGCGTTCATCGGCAGTCTCGCGCAGGTGCTGGCGAAGGTGTTCGGACGCGTCACCAGTCCCCCGCAGGCTGTTCTTGGAACACCCTCCAGCACAACAAATCCCGCGCTCCCATCACCGATTCCGGGGGTTCCGGTGCAGGGCGGTGCGCGATGAATCCGCCGCTGTGGCAATGGCTGGTGCGCAGGCGCGTCGTCCTGGCCAATTTCGGACTGATCCTGGTGTTGGTGCTCGGATCAGGCTATCTGGGCCGGGAAGTGCTGCGCTTGCACCCCTTTGCGCGCACCTTCCACGTCACCGTGGATCTGGCGAACTCCGGCGGACTGCTGCCCGGCGACGACGTCACCTTCCGCGGCACCCGCATCGGCAAGGTGAGCGATGTGCGCGTCTCGGGCGACGGCATCACGGCGGTCGCCGCCATCGATGCGGGTGCGAGGATCCCGATCGGCGGCACCGTACACGTTGGCCGGTTGTCCGCTGCCGGTGAGCAGTACCTGGACTTCCGCCCCGACGCCGACACCGGTCCCTACCTGACCGACGGCTCGACCGTCGAACGCGCGCGCACCAGCGTGCCCGTCCCGATTCAGAACGTGCTGACCGATATGAGCGGGCTGATCAGCGGAATGAATCCGGACCGGCTGGACGTCGTGATCGACGAGCTGGACGAGGCGCTGGCCGGCGGCCCGGACAAGATGCGCAACATGATCGCCGGAATCAGCACGGCCACAGCGGGATTGAGCAATCTGCTGCCGCAGACCCGGCAGCTGATCGAGAACCTCGAGGTCATCGCCGACACCACCCAGCACGCGCAACCGGATCTGAGCACTCTGACCGCGCGCGGCACCGCGCTGTTCCAGCAGGCCGGCGCGGCCGACGGGGAGATTCGCAAACTGCTGGACCAGGGACCGGGCGAGCTGGCCACCCTCGGTGGGGTCGTCACGCAGAATCAGGATCCGATGACCGATCTGGTGATCAACTTCGTCGCCATCACCAAGGCGGCCAAATTGCGTCAGCCGGCCATCGAAGCGCTGTTTCCCGCACTGCGACAAGGCATCCAGGCACTGGGCGTGCCCGCTCACGACGGCAGCTATCACACCCTCATCGATCCCTGGCCGCGCCCGACCTGCGACTACAAGACGATCCCCGTGGCGCCGACCGATATCGCCGACACCCGCGTCCGCCTGTACAACTACTGCGTGACCGACAACCCGGCCCTGCAGGTGCGCGGCTCGGCCAACGCTCCCCGGCCCAACGTCCCCGACAACGGCTCCGGCCCGCCCCCGGGCGTCACCGGTAACGAACTGTCCCGCCCCATCTCCGGTAACTGAGGAGCCGAAAACCCATGAGCGACAAGGTAACCGAATCGCCGTCCGCGGAGTCTTCGTCCGCTCCGGCCGCGGGAGATCCGGCTCCGGGAAAAGATTCCGAGCCCACCGCCTCGAACGTCTCCGATGGCTCCGCCGATCCCGGCAGCGATGCCCGAGCTCCCGAAACCGACAGCGCCGGTGACGAATCCACCGACTCGCAGTCGTCGGCCGATATCGGGACCGCGACGGAATCCGGCGGTACCCGCCGAATCCATCGCCCCCGCCTCGGCCGGGCCGGCCGGATCGCGATATCCGGTGTGGTGGCGGTGCTGTTCATCGCGGCGGCCGCGTCGAGTGTGTACTTCTACCTTCAGGACCAGCACGGCAAGCAGACGCTGTCCGCGCGGGAACAGGCTCGCGACACCGCCTGCAAATACGGCCCGGTACTGGCCACCTACGACTCGAAACACCTCGACACGTACTTCCGCGCTGTCCTCGCGGGTGCCACCGGGGACTGGCACAAGCAATTCGACTCCACCAGCAAGGACCTGCGCGACGTACTGGTCAAGGGCGAGGTGACGACCACGGTGAGCGATGTGCAGTGTGCGATCGTCTCCGGCGATGCCACCTCCGCGCAGGCCATCGTGGTGGTCGGGCAGTCCATCAGCAGCCTCGGCACGCAGGGCAAACCCGAACCCGGACAGCTCTCCATCTCGATGCGCCTGCAGAAGGACGGCGACCGCTGGCTGGTGAACAAGGTCGACTCCCCGCTGACGACGCCACCGGGCTCCTAGTGGTACCACGGATACGACATGACGGCCGCCGGTAGCACAGGTCGGCGACATATCCCCTGCTGGCTACCATGGCGATCATGAACACTCCGGGAATGCCACGGCGGTGAACCCACCGCGACGGCAACCCCTCAGCCGCGTGCGCGCACCGAAATCCGGCGTGCGCGCGCCGTCACCGAAAGACAGGCCAGCACTGTGAGCCGAGGTCAGCGCGGTACCGCGCACTCAGCAGAGGTATCGAAGACCGGAAAACCCGAACGGGTGATTCGCCGCCGCCCCAAGAATCGCCGGGCGCAGATCGCGGCGACCTCGGCGGCCGCCTTCGGCTCCCTCGGCTATCACGGCGTGAGCATGGAGGACATCGCCTCCCGCCTCGGCATCTCCTCCGCGGCCCTGTACCGGCACTATCCGAGCAAATACGCGCTGTTCCGCGAGGAACTGCTGCGGTTGGGCTCGGGCACCGTCGCGACGGTCACCCTGCCCGACGAGTCGGCGGACTGGACTCCGGAACAGCGCCTCGGTCACGTGATCGACGCGATGATCGCCGACACCATCGCCAATCGCCCGACGGTCGCGCTGACCCGCTGGGAGCGACGATATCTGGACGACACCGACCGCGAAACCCTCGATGAGCAGTTCCGCACATCGATCGCGGTGGTGCGCAGGTTGATCGACGATCTGCGCCCGGAGCTGAGCAGCCGGGACAGCCTGGTCCGCTCGGTGACATTGTTCAGCGTGATCAGCAGCATCGGTGACCACCACGCCGCACTTCCGGTGAAACCGTTGACGGCCGTGCTGAATTCGGCCGCGTGGGCGGTGGTCCGCGCGGATCTGCCCGAGCCTCGAGCCGACCCGCGCACACCCCGCGCGGTGGAGATCCCGCAATCGTTCAAACACGAACTGCTGCTGAAGAAAGCGGTCGAGCTGTTCCACGAGCGCGGTTATCCGAACGTCAGCGTCGAGGACATCGCCGCGGCCGCGGAACTGTCGGCGGCCTCGGCGGTGTACCGCTACTACCGCAGCAAGAGCGATCTGCTGGCCGCGGCGTTCCGGCGGGCCGCCGATCGGATGGCGGGCGCGATCGGACCGGCGACCGCCTCGTCGAACAGCCCGGCCGAGGCGTTGTCGAAGCTGATCGATCTGTACGTCGCCGGTTGTTTCGCCGAGCGCGAGCTAACCTTCGTCTACTACGCGGAATTCGGCCACATTCCGGCCGAGGAGCGCACCATGCTGCGCAACGTCCAGCGGCTGATCGTGGCCGAATGGGTGACGCTGCTGGTCCAGGTGCGTCCGGAGCTGTCCCAGGCCCAAGCCCGCATCCTGGTCCAGGCCGCCTTCAGCCTCGTGGTCGATCTGGGCCGTGTCTTCGGAGAGGGTGACCGGATCTGCCCCCAGGACCGCGTCATCAGCCTGCTCGAGGTGACCTTGTTCGGCGAACCGCACTAGCTGCGCCGCGCTCCGATTCGCCTGCGCGACTTCAGGATCCGAAACGCGGCCAGGGATAGAACGCCAGGTGCAGCAACAGGATCACCAGGAGGGCCAGGATGATCGCCGCGATGGGATGCGCGCGGCGCTCCAGGTAGCCGATGGTGCGAAACAGCGTGGGGAACGGCACTTCTCGCGCGAAGAACATCGCCAGCACACTGGGCACGATCACCCACAGCACCGCGATGAGTCCGTAGAGCACGTACGCGCCGACATAGCTGCCCGGATGCATCTGCCGGGCGCCGGCCGCGACGACGAGACCGGCCACGAGTCCGGCGATGGCCACCACGAGGTACCAACCCATACCCTCGGTTCGCACGGCCTCCGCGTCACGGGTGGCCCGGCCGTTCACCGTGGTCTGCTGACCCGCCACGACCCGCGGTAGGGACGGGTGCGTAAGCAACTGCGGCACAGCGTAATACCCGAGGACGACGATCACGAAGACCACCACCAGGCGCACCCAGGAATGCGCCGCCTCGAGATGTCCGATGGTGGCTGAGATCGTCGGCCAATCCCCCACGCCGAACACCGAAGCCAGCTCCGGTCCGGCGATCGCCGACGCCGCCAGACCCCACATCAGATATCCCCAGTATTCAGCCGACCAGCCGCGAATCTCCCGCACGTCGGCCACAACCTCGCTCATACCCCTGGTGTACCACCGGCGACCGGCGAATGCCCTGCCTCGCGCGAACCAGATGCCACACCGACACCTGTCCGCGATGTCCCGCCCCCGAACGGGACAGCACCGGAATCCGGTCGCGCAGCCTGCCGTACGAAGAGCACCGCCCCGGGTCGCATCCGCACATCGTCGGCTCCGCTCACTCGATCTCGGCCGCAACGCGATCCGGTGATCGACGCCGCGCCGAGTCACTGCCGCCGCGGACTTGCGAACTCACCCGCGCGGCGGGACCGTCAGGTCGTATACCCGCATCCGGTCGACGCTGATCGGGGTGTAGTGCGCCTGCACCCATGCGGTGATCCGGCCGCCGCTGCTGCTCGTATCCGAAGCGGCGCTCGGACTTTCGGGACGGGTGGCCGTGGCATCTCGGTGCACGCTCGCGGTGTGCGCGTCGTCCGCGTCCGGCGCGGTGGTACCTCCGGTGCCGCGCGACTGCGGGCGGGCGCTGGTCAGGAAATAGTGCACCTCCCCGGCGGCGACGTACTGTTCGAACTGCGCCAGGGTCGGCGAATCATCCCGGCCGCTGAATCCGCCGATGGCCAACAGCGATGCGCCCGTGCGTAATTCGATGGCGCTGACCTGTTGCGAGCCGACAGCCGCAGCGGCCCAGCGGTTTTCCGCATCGGACAACATCGCATCCAGCCGAGGGGCGCTCTGGGTCGTGGAATCATGCCCGGAACCGTTGCCGCGCAACCGAACCGGTCCGCTGTAGGGGCTCCCGCCACTGTGCGGCAACGCCACGGTCTCGACCGCGTAAGCCGCCGGACCGGACAGCCCGGCGATCAGCGCGACGGCCGCGGCCACGACGCCGAACCGCCGTACGCGGGAGACCGGCACGAGCAGCAGCGCCGCCACCGCGAACCCGGCGATCACCAGTGTCCATCGCAGCCAGGGCAGCCAGGTCGGCGTCGCATCCAGTAGGTGGAACACCCACGAGCCTGTCGCCGCCGACATCGCGGCCAGACCCGCCCGGGCCGCCCAGTGCTCGCGCCGCCGCCACAGCAGCGTCCCGCCGACCGCGCCCAGCGCCGCCAGGGCCGGAGTCAGTTCGATCGTGTAGTAGGTGTGGAAAGAGCTGCTCATATAGCTGAGCACCAACAGGTCCCGGCGAGCCAGCCGCCCCACAGGATCAGCGCGGCGCGGGCCGGATCGGTACGCGGCGCGCGGCGGGTCGCCCACAGCCCGGCCAGCAGCCCGATCACCGCCGCCGGGACCAGCCAGGCGAATTCGGTCGCCGGCAAATTCTGCAGTAGCCGCAGCAATCCGGTCCCACCGTGGGCCATCCCCCCGAACTGCGGCGCCTGCGCATGCACCGCCACATGCGCACTCCCGGCGTGTTGCCTGCTCTTGTCGCCCAGGACCCGCCCCGGCCCGTTGTAACCCACGGCCAGGTCCCACAGGCTGTTGTCGGTGGACCCGCCGATGTACGGTCGCGCGTTCGCCGGCCATACCTGGACCAGCGCCACATACCAGCCCGCGGAAACCAGCACCGCCAAACCGGCGGTCAGCAGTTTTCCGATCCTGGACCAGAATCCGCCGGGCATCGCCACCAGTACGGCCAGCGCCAGTCCCGGCAGCACCAGGAACGCCTGCATCATCTTGGCCAGGAACCCGAAACCGATCGCCACACCCGCGAGTGCCAGCCAACCGGTACCGGCCGACCACCACCGCGTCCCCGGCGACCGCAATGCCCGCACCACGCAGTAGGCCGCCGCGACGACCAGCAACATCATCAGCGCATCGGGGTTGTCGTAGCGGAACATCAACGCGGCTACCGGGGTCAGCGCCAGGGCCGCACCCGCGATCAGCCCGGCGGCATATCCCGCGCACCGCCGCACCGCGCCGTACAGCAGCGCTACCGTCGCCACGCCGATCAGCGCCTGCGGCATCAGCATCGACCACGCCGTGAAACCGAAGATCCGCCCCGACAACGCCATCACCCACATCGCGGCGGGCGGTTTGTCGACGGTGATGCCGTTGCCCGGGTCGAGCGATGCGAACAGCAGCGCCTTCCAATCCTGGGTGCCCGCCTGCACGGACGCGGCGTAGAAGGGATTGGTCCAGCCCGCGGAATTCAGCCCCCACAGATACAGCACGGCCGTCGCGATCAGCAGTCCGGCCAGACCCGGGCGTACCCAACGTGGCCGGGCTCTACCGGGAGCCGGCCCCGTCCGCGCTCCGGGTGCATCCGCGTAGCCCTCGGACACGTCGCCGACGCCGGACATCGACACCATCTTCCCGCCTTTCTCCACGGATTCCCCCGTTCGTCCGCCAGAGCGTAGGAATCCCGTCTGGCAGGCTCGCTGTGCCGTGGCTGGGAACTTGCTGTGCGGGACATATGTCCAGCGGCGGGGCGGGGTCAGGCTGCCTGTGGCCGCATCATCGGCGGACGCAGCGCCAGGGCCGGTCCGGCCCGGTACAGCTGGGCCGGACGGCCGCCGTCGCGGGTGCTGGTCCGTCCGGTCGCCTCGACGAACCCGGCTGTGCTGGTCACCTTGCGATGGAAATTGCGCGGATCGATCTCGGTCCCCCACACCACCTCGTACACCCGCCGCAGTTCGGCCACGGTGAACTCGCGGCCGCAGAACGCGGTGGCCAACGGCGTGTATTCGAATTTCGCCCGGGCCCGCTCGACCCCGTCGGCCAGGATCCGGTGATGATCGAAGGCCAGCCGCCCGGGATCGGCCAGTATCTGCTCGGCGGACCAGATCGCCGCGGCGGTGGCATCCCCGCCCGCGGTGGGCGCGGGCAGATTCGGCACCAGCGCCAGATAGGAGGTGCTGATGACCCTGCCGCGCGGATCGCGGCCCGGTTCGCCATAGGTGGCGAGCTGCTCGAGATGCATCCGGTCCGCGCGGATGCCGGTCTCCTCCCGCAGCAGTCGCACGGCCGCCGCCGAGAGGCTCTCGTCGGTCTGCACGAATCCGCCCGGCAGCGCCCACCTGCCTCGATACGGTGCGTACAACCGCTGCACGAGCAGGGCACACAAGGTGTCGTTGGGCGCGTTCCGGGCGCCGAGCGTGAGCACGACGAGATCGACGGCGACCGCTGCGTTGAGGCGAAAAGCATTGGCCATGACCGAGATTGTAATCGTCACCCTGACGATAACAGGCGGCGCGGCAATGCTTCCGCCTCGAATGATCAGTTCATCACGACGGGCATGAACGGCGCGTAGTCGCGCACATGCCCCTCGACCCAATCCCACAGCGACACCGGATCCACCGCGACGCCGCGCTGCAGGATCAACCGCCAGCCCTGCGCCTCCTTCTCCCACACATCTCCGTCACGATCCAGGTAATAACCCGCCGCACTCGGTTCGGCGGATCCACTGTCGTTAAACACCAGCACATCTCCTGACTGTTGTTCCACCAGGATCTCCGCGACGTTCCGCCGCCGGTTCCAGCTCTGGCTCATTACAGCGCACCCCTTCGTACGACAACCTCGAAACGCATTTCCGAGACACTCTTCCGAACGACTCCGGATCGAATTGACGCCAACCTTCAACTCGGGATCAACAGCGTATGCCGACATTAACAAAACCTGTCCGCACCTTGGGTTACGTTCGAGCTACGGCCCTCGTTTCGCGCCAAACGGGAGGTTCGCCGAAGACAAAAGACTAATGCTCCGAGACGGGCGATATGCCCGAAGGCGGGTATGACCGGCCGGGGTGACGGGACAACAAGACGCCGACCATGTTTCGTTCGCTTGTTTGCAGACACAACTCACAGAGTTGTAAGTAGATCAAAGAATTACGTTTTCATAAATATTCAGCAACCATACGGCATGCCCTCGCGATATTGATCGCGCGAATCCGCCGCCGCGCACCCCGAACCGCCACCGCCGCCTCGAGCGCCGTCCGCGCGGACCCCGCGGCGGCGAACGCACCCCTTCCAGCGGCGCGTTTGCGTCACCACGCCGTATACCCATTGACATGGGCAGATGACGCTGGTGCGATAGGGACAGTTTCGGGGGGCGGCCCGATGTACGGGTAGGGGGCCCGTCCCGCCACGGAGTCCGGTCGGCGGCACGACGCGCCGGTAACACCGGGCCGGGGATGGTTCGGACAGTATCGAAAGGCTGTGCCGCAGATGAGGACAACATTGTTGCGCGCTCGAATCACGCTGACGGGCATCGCGCTGGCGGGGGTGGCGGCGCTGGCGGCCACACCGGCCGCCGCGGCGCCGAGCGGCCCATCGGCGGCGCCCGGTGCCGAGTCGCCGATCCGGACCGATACCTCGGCGATCCCGGCGGGCACCGTGATCGAACCGGCGGTGAACTGCACGCCCGGCCCGCATCGGCCACATCCGGTGATCGTTCTCCCGGGCGCCGACGGGACCACCGAACAGACTGCGGCGCAATGGAATCCGATGCTCACGGCGTTACGCGCGGACGGCGGCTGCGCCTTTGTATTCCAGGGCGGCATCATCAAGGGGCAGCGCTGGGCCGGCGATGTGCCCAGCGAGGCGCGGCAGGTCGCCGATTTCATCGCGAAGGTCCGCCGGACCACCGGCGCCGACAAGGTCGACATCGTCGCGCATTCGGCGGGCACGTTCGTCGCGCAGTACTACCTGAAGGTCCTGCACGGCGCGTCGTCCGTCCGCGACGCGGTACTGCTCGCACCCGAGTCGCGCGGTTGCGACGGCGCGGGTCTGCTCGCCCAGTACGGCATCACGAATCCGCCGATGACTCCGGTCCAGGCGGCCGAGGTCGCGCCATATCTGGTGTCCGCGTTGGCGATCATGTTCCCCGGCATGGCGCCGGCCATGCAGATGTCTCCCACCTCCGAGGTGTATCGGGCGGTGTTCGACGGCACGGTCACCCAGCCCGGCGTGCGGTATTCGATCATGGCCACGCGCAAGGACCGCATCGCCACCCCGGCGGTGACCTGTTCGATGATCCAGGAGCCGGGAGTGGTGAACGCCGTGTACGAGGATCGCTTCCCGACCGCACCCGCGGTCGATCACTCCACCCTGCGCTCGAGCCCCGAGACCGTGGCCTGGGTGGTGGACCAGCTGAAGTCGTAAGGACGCCCCCACGAACCTCCGCCGGTGCCGCACCTTCCCCGGGACCGGCACCGGCGAAGCATTCGGTGATCCCGCCCGCAACCCGCGAGCACACCCGGACCACCTCAACGTCCAGAATACGCGGGCGTCCGCGCCTGGCCTCAGCTGCGGCACCGCCACTCAGCTGCCGAAATGCCGAACCAGCTATGCCCTTTCGCGTGGGTGTCCGCACTCACAGCACAGCAGCCCTTGACTTCAAGCGCTTGAAGTCTGTTCTCCTGCGTATATGGCATTCACCATCCAGGACGCCGCCCGGCGCAGCGGGCTGAGCGAACCGACACTGCGATATTACGAACAGGTCGGGCTGATCGGCCCGGTCGAGCGCGATCCCACCAGTGGACACCGCAGATACCACGAGCAGGATCTCGACAATCTGCAGATTCTGGCGTGTCTGCGAGCCGTAGGTCTTGGCATCGCGGAGATGCGCACATACCAGGCGAACCGATCCCGCGGCCACGACGCGGCCGGTGAACAGCGCGATCTACTGCTGCGCCACGCCGAGCGAATCGAGGCCGAGATCGAGACACTGCACGTCCACCTGGACTATCTGCGAGCCAAGGCCGCGCTGTGGGATGCCCGCGATCACGGTGACGCTGCCGCCGAAGCCGAAGCGAACGAACGAGTCCAAGGTATGTACCCCCGAATGGAAGCGATGGTATTGCGATGAGCCGAGTTCTGGTGACCGGCGGGACCGGCTATCTGGGCACCCAGCTGATAGCCGCACTTCTGCGCTCGGGCCGTCCGGTTCGCACGACGGTGCGTTCGCTCGAGAGCGAGTCCCTGGTACGCGCGTCGGTGCGGCGAGGCGGCGCGGACGATAGCGACCTGGAGGTCGTCGCCGCCGGATTGACCGCGGACGACGGCTGGGCCGAGGCGACCGCTGGATGCGAGGAAATTCATCACACCGCCACCCCGATGGTCCACTCGCAGGATCCGGACGACGTGATCGTTCCCGCGCGAGACGGCACACTGCGGGTACTGCGCGCCGCGCGAGACGCCGGC
>CBJNFW010000034.1:0-41416 GCA_966435935.1 uncultured Nocardia sp. | reverse complement strand
GTACATATCGAAGCGGCATCTGTACGTGCCGGTAGGGAACGGGAAGGTGGGCCGGGCGCAATGACAGCATCCGCCGAAGCGGTGCAGATGGCACAGGTGGCCGCGCGTGCCGCCGACGAGAAGCTGGCCACCGATGTGGTCGTGCTCGATGTGTCCGAGCAGTTGGTGATCACGGACTGCTTCGTCATCGCGTCCGCGCCCAACGAACGGCAGGTCAACGCCATCGTCGACGCCGTCGAGGAGAAGTTGCGCCTGGCCGGGCACAAACCGGTGCGCCGGGAGGGCACCCGGGAGGGGCGCTGGGTGCTGTTGGACTACGTCGAGGTGGTGGTGCACATCCAGCACAGCGACGAGCGCGATTTCTATGGGCTGGAACGGCTTTGGAAGGATTGCCCGCAGGTGCCGGTCGAGGGGGTCGGCGAGGCCCGGACGGCGGACGGATCGCCCGAGTGACGGACGGACCCGCGGCGGCGTGGCCGAGCACGCGCCGCCCGGTGGCAGGCTGGGGCGTCGGAGACGGATACGGATACAGATGACTAAGCACGTCGGCGTTCGCCGGTTGATCCTGCTGCGGCACGGCCAGACCGAATGGAATGCTGCCGACCGCATGCAGGGCCAGTACGACACCGATCTGAGCGAGCTCGGCCGTCGGCAGGCCAAGGATGCGGCCCGGGAGCTGATGGGAGTCGAGCCGATCGCGCTGCTCTCCTCGGACCTGCGTCGCGCGTTCGACACCGCGGCCGCTCTGGCCGATCACAGCGATCTGGACGTGGTGCCCGATCAGCGGCTGCGCGAAACCGGCCTGGGCGAGTGGGAGGGGCTCACTCATCTCGAGGTGGACGCCCGATATCCGGGCGCCCGCCAGCAGTGGCGGCTCGATGCGTCGTTCACCCCGCCGGGCGGCGAGAGCAAGCTCGAGGTCGGTGCGCGATCACTGCCGGTGGTGCGCGAATTGTTCGCCGCGCGTTCCGACTGGCCCGGCCGTACCATCATCCTCGTCGCGCACGGCGGGTTGATCGCGGCCCTGACCGCCGCGCTGCTCGAGCTGCCTGCGGCGAACTGGCCCGTCCTGGGTGGACTGGCGAATACCAGCTGGGTGCAGCTCAGCAGTCACGGTCCGAGCATCGAGCGCCCCGGGTGGCGGCTGGATGTATGGAACGCGGCGGCGAAGGTAGCACCTGATGTCCTCTGAGAAACCCACCCCGAACGACCGGGACGAGACGACCCGGCAGGTGTCGGACGAATTGCTGCGCAAGGCGTCCGAGGGGCCGGTCCGGCATCTGCCGGACGCGCTGTTCGGCGGGCCCGCGCCCGCTCGGCCCGCCGGCGAGCCGGCCGATGCGGACACGCGCGCGCCGGGCGCCGAGCACGGCGGGGCAGTCTCCGACGAATTGTTGCGCAAGGCGTCCGAGGTGCCCGTGCGCCATCTGCCGGACCTGCTGTTCGGCGGGCCTGTTCCGGAACCGGCCGCGCGGCAGGAGAACTCGGGTGCGGGCGAGGCCGGACCGGGGACCGGCTCGGAGAACTCCGAGGGAGATACGGGACCGCCGGGCGTATCGGTGAGCTCCGAATCGACTGTGATCGCCGGTTGTTCCGGCGATCCGGTGTCGGATGCCGAGTCCGCGAGCGCGGATTATCTCGTTGCCGCGAATTCCGCTGCCGCTGAGGAAGATTCGAGCCGCGGTTCCTACGATGCCGAGTCCGCGACGTCGGTCGACGCTCCGGTGGATGCCGAACGTCTATCGGGTGTGTCGGCGAATATCGTTGTCGCCGAGCCGGACTCGGCCACCGCTGCGGAAGGCGCAGCGGATGGTGTCCGACTCGAACCTCCCGTTGCCGAGTCGGCAGCCGGATCGGGCGAGCGTCGTCCGGCAGACGGGGCCGAGGTCGCGGCCGCCGCTGATGCTGCGCCGGTGGCCGAGGAAGGCGCTGTGGCGGGCG
The DNA here is from genome assembly GCA_966435935.1 of uncultured Nocardia sp. Lineage (GTDB taxonomy): Bacteria > Actinomycetota > Actinomycetes > Mycobacteriales > Mycobacteriaceae > Nocardia. The sequence continues at coordinate 39,475 of CBJNFW010000034.1, read as the reverse complement.
ACGGTGCGGGGCCGGAGGCGGGCGGCTCCGGGCGGCCGGTTCTGCTCGTGATCGCCGATTCGCTGGCATACTTCGGGCCCAAGGGCGGCCTGCCCGCCGACGATCCGCGGATCTGGCCCAATCTCGTTGCCTCGGAACTGGATTGGGATGTCGAGCTGATCGGGCGGATCGGCTGGACCTGCCGCGACGCCTACTGGGCGCTGATCGGTGATCCGCGGGTCTGGGCCGCGGTGCCGCGGGCCGGTGCGGTGGTGTTCGCGACCGGCGGGATGGACTCGCTGCCCTCGCCGCTGCCGACCGCGTTGCGGGAGCTGATCCGCTACGTCCGGCCGCCGTCGGTGCGGCGGCGGGTACGTGAGGGTTACAACTGGCTGCAACCGCGGTTGTCGAAACTGGGCCGCCCGGTGGCGCTCCCGCCGCATGTGAGCATCGACTACCTCGAGCAGTGCCGTATCTCGCTGGCGCAGTTGCGTCCCGAGTTGCCGATGGTGGGCGTGCTGCCGTCGGTGCACGACTGCGAGGCGTACGGCCGGGTGCACACCGGTCGCGAGCCCGCGGTGCGGGCGTTGCGCGAATGGTCCGCGAAAACCGCTGTGCCGCTTGTGGATCTGGCCGAGGCCGTGCGGGACAACGTTTTTCACGGCGAATCGAATCCGGACGGCATCCACTGGGGCTGGGAGGGGCACACCGCGGTCGCACGGGCGATGGTGAAGGTGATCTCGGAGGTGCGTTGCTGACGATGGGAAGGCCTCGGGGCGAATGTCCGTCGTGGTGGTGACCGACTCCTCCGCCAGCCTGTCCGCCGATCTGGTCGCGGACCTCGGCATTCTCGTGGTGCCGCTGCATGTGCTGGTGGACGATCGCGAAATTCGCGAGGGTGTGGACGAATGCGTCATCGATTACGCCTCGGCGTCGGTGAGCACCTCGGCCGCCTCCCCGGGTGAGCTGCGCGCCGTCTACGAACGAGCGCTGGAACTCAGTGACGGCGACGGCGTTGTGGCGGTGCATATCTCCCGTCAGCTGTCGGCGACCTGGGAGGCCGGGCGACAGGCCGTCCACGATATGGACGCCGCCGACCGGGTGCGGCTGGTGGATTCGCTCGGCGCCGGACTCGGCACGGGTCTGCCGGTGCTGGCCGCGGCAAGGCGTGCCCGGTCCGGCGCGGGGCTGGACGTCGTCTACGACGCGGCAGTCGCCTCGGCGGGCCGGAGCCGGGCGTTCATCATGGTCAACCGCACCGAGCAGTTGCGCCGCGGCGGGCGCCTGAGCAGTGCGGCGGCGTTCTTCGGCACCGAATTGGTGACCAAACCCCTGTTGCAGATGGTCGAGGGCCGCCTCGAATTGCGCGAGAAGGCCCGCACCAGGTCCAAGGCGTACGCGAAACTCGTTGCCGCGGCGGTGGATGCGGCCGGAGAGGCGGGTGCGGCGATCGCGGTGCAACACCTCGCCGCACCCGACGCCGCCCGCACCCTCGCCACCCAGCTCACCGAACTGATCCCCGATATCCGCGAACTGATCACCGCGGAATTCGGCCCGACGCTCGGGGTGCACCTCGGCTCGGGCGCGGTCGGCGTGCTGGTGGTCCCCGGCGGCTGCGGCTGACCGCGGGCGTGCCCGGCGTACGCGGCGCGGCCCACGGCTGCCGTGACGCCCGAATATCACCGTCGCAGAACTTGTTTCGATATCGAGGCGGCAGTGACTCTGTCCGGATCTGCTGAGGTCTGTGCAGTCGCAGGCAGTGCCGGGGTTCCCGGCATCAGCACAGGGCACTGACATCTGCGAGCCCGGCCGGGTGTGTTGTCCACAGTGGATCGGTTGTCCACAGGACAGATATAACCGCAGGTCGGCGTTGCGGCGAGCGGGAATCTCGGTCCTACGGTGGCTGACATGGCGCGCGATGACGAACGGATGCGGGTTCGGGAGCGGCTGGGAGCGCTCGATGGGCAGGCCCCCGGCCGATCGACGATGCGCGGGGGACGGTGGGACGCAGAGCAAGTCGACCTCGAGGAGGCCGAAACCGACCGCGAAGCGTCCGGGGGATGGGACGACGAGATGCCGGGCGTGCCGAACACCCCGGACTGGTTGAGCGAACCGGTGGGCAGCGTCTCGCTGTGGCACGAACGGTTGGTGCCCGGGAGGTTCCGTGGGGTGCGGCTGCATCCGGGGCGGCGCGGGGTGCTGGTTCTCGCGGCCGTAGGGGTTGTCGCGGTGCTGCTGGCGGTCGTGGCGACACAGCGGGAAGGGCCTGTCGCGCAGCCGGTTCCACCCTTGCCGGTGGTGCAGACCTCGGCGTCGGCGGCTGCGCCCGCCACGTCCGGTACATCGGCCGGAACCACCACGTCCGCGCCCGCGCCGAGCCGACCGCCGGAACTGGTGGTGAGCGTTGTCGGACTGGTCGAACATGTCGGTCTGCTGCATCTTCCGGCGGGCTCCCGGGTCGCCGATGCGGTGTCGATCGCGGTCGCCAGGCAAGGTGCCGATCTGGCGCGCTTGAATCTCGCCCAGCGGCTGGCCGACGGCGATCAGATCATCGTCGGCGCGCTGGACCCGCAGGAAGGCACACCCCACCTCGGCAGCGCGGTGATATCCGGCAGTGAGCACGCGAATGCTGCTTCGGGCGCCTCCTCCGCCGTCGCGGCCAAGGTGAATCTCAATACCGCCACCGAATCCGAACTGGATGAACTCCCCGGCGTGGGTCCCGCGACGGCCCGCAGCATCATCGCCTGGCGCACCGAACACGGCCCATTCACCACCGTCGACCAACTCGCCGAAATCCCGGGCCTGGGCCAATCCAGGCTCAACCGCCTCCGCGACCTCGTGACGTTCTAACGGTTCACCTATCCGACGGCGGGAGATCCCCAGCTCGGACCGCAACGATTCCACCACCGGAGGAGGCGAACCCGCTTGTCTTACACTCCCGATACCGATGTGGCCCCGTTCTGCCACGGCCGGAATCACTCCGGCATTCCGGCCGCGACTGTCCGCGAATTCGCCCCGGACCATCACCGCCGCCCGCCCGGCCCGGGTGGCACGCCCGGTGAGTTCACGCTCGCCCGCACCGATCGCGGCGTCAGCGGCTCTACGCGACACCGTGGGCTGCGCCGAAAACCTCGGCTCGGAATCCTCGACGGTGATCGGATCGTGTTGGCCGACAACGCGTTCGGCTCATACGCGCGAGTCGTGGGCGCGCGGACTGGTGCGCGATGTGGTGCCGTGGGCCCGCAACCAACGAGCGGCCCGGCAGAATCCCGCGTTGTGGACGAGCCGGATGTGGCTGTACCCGAGCCGAGCGGCGGCACACCCGGGTCCGGCGTTCCCGCGCACAAGTTTTCCGCCGGCATACGCGGCACAAGGGAGTGGGTATGCGCTCCGATGAGGCCGAGTACCGGCGTGAACGGGGATCGCGGATGAGGGGGCGTGAGGTGGGGGAGCGGACGGACGGTGACGCCGTGCTGCTGCCGCAGGTGCTCGATGCGCGACTGGTTCCGGCGGCTGTGATGTGTTGGGGGACAACGGTGCTGACCGTGCTGGCGGGGTGGTGGGTGGGGGTGATGGTGGCGGGAGTTCTGACCGGGCTGGCGATGGCGGTAGGGGCGTGCGCGGTCCGGGTGCGCCGGGCCGAGTGGCGGATGGCCGCCGCGGTGCTGTTGGCCGCTGTGGTCGCGGGTGCGGGGTTCGGGGTCGCTGCGGCGTGGCGGGAGTACCGGGTTGCGACGCATCCGTTGCGCACCGCGGCGGTGGGCACTTCCCTGCTGGTCACGGTCGTCCCGACCGACGACCCGAAACCATTGCCCGCCAAGTCTTTCGGTGGCCGCCAGTGGATGATCGAGGCGAATCTGCGGGAGTACCGATACGGAAGGGTGCCGGTGCGCGCGGGTGGTTCGGTCATGGTCCTGGCCACACAGGCGGCGTGGCCAGGACTGCTGCCGGGGCAGGTGGTGCGGTTCCGGGCGCGCCTGGACCGGCCGTGGCGACGGGATCTGACGGTGGCGGTGCTGCGGGCGCAGGGGCCTCCGGTCACCGTCGAGCGCCCGCCGTGGTGGCAGCGCGCGGCCGGGGCGGTGCGCGCGCACTTCGCGGCGGCGGCCTCGCGCGCCCTGCCGAGTACGGAGGCCGGACTGCTGCCGGGACTTGTCGACGGCGACGTGTCCCGGCTCCCCGACCACGTGCGCGAGGATTTCCAGCACACCGAACTCTCGCATCTGGTGGCGGTCTCGGGCACGAACGTGACGATCGTGCTTGCCGCGGTGCTGATTTCGGTCCGCCTGCTGACCATCGATCCGCGCGTGGGCGCGGTGCTGGCGGCGCTGGCCCTCGTCGGGTTCGTGGTTCTGGCGCGGCCCTCTCCGACGGTCCTGCGCGCGGCGGTGATGGGCGGTGTGGCCCTGCTCGCTGTGCTGCTCGGCCGGCGCAAACAGGCTCTGCCCGCGTTGTGTGGTGCGACGATCGGGCTGATCGGGTGGTCTCCACAGTTGGCGCTGGACATCGGGTTCGCGCTGTCGGTGCTGGCGACGGTCGGGCTGATCGTGCTGGCGCCGCGGTGGTCGCACTGGCTCGAGGAGCGTGGCTGGCGGCGCGGTCCGGCCGAGGCGGTGGGTGTCGCCACCGCCGCCTTCCTGCTCACCGTACCGCTGATCGTCGCGCTCACCGGACACGTCGGACTTCTCGCCATCGTGGCCAACCTGCTGGTCGAGCCGGTGATCGCCCCGATCACCGTGGTCGGCGCGATCGGCGCGGTGCTGTCCTGTGCGTGGCTGCCCGCCGGTGTGCTGGTGTTGCGGCTCACCGGGCCGCCGCTGTGGTGGCTGCTGTTCGTCGCCGAACGTGGTGCGTCACTGGGGATTTCGGTCTCGCTGCCGGACGGGCCGCGCGGCGGATTCGCCACCGCGATCCTGGTCGCCGGCCTGCTGATCCTCCTGCACCGCATCACCCGCCCGTCGGATCAATCGCCGGACCGATCCGCAGTGCGCCGAATCACGGCTCCGGGCCGGTCCGGGGAGATGATCCGTACCGGCGGCGAGGTTCGGCGGTGTCGGTGACCCACCGTAGGATGCGGGACGTGACCGATCGTCCTGCCTCCGTCCAGCTCGTGCTCGGTGAGGAAGAGTTGCTCATCGAGCGCGCGGTCGCCTCGATCGTCTCGGGTGTGCGCGCGGTCGCCCCGGATCCCGAAGCGCTACCGGTGGACCGGTTGCGGGCGGGCGACGCGAGTACCGCCGAGCTGGCAGAGTTGCTGAGCCCGTCGCTGTTCGCCGAGGACAGGGTGATAATCCTGGAATCCGCGGCCGAGGCGGGTAAGGATGCGGTCGCGGTGATCACCGATGCCGCGGCCGAACCACCCGAGGGGGTGATCCTGGTCGTGCTGCATTCCGGTGGCGGCCGTGCCAAGGCGCTTGCTCCGGCCCTGCAGAAGGCCGGCGCGGTCACCCACAACTGCGCCAAGATCAGTAAGGCGGGTGAGCGGGTCGAGTTCGTGCGCAACGAATTCCGTTCCGCGGGGCTGCGGGTTCAGGCCGAGGTGGTGCAGGCCGTTCTCGAGGCGGTCGGGTCGGATCTGCGCGAACTCGCGGCGGCCTGTTCCCAGCTGGCCGCCGATACCGGCGGCAAGGTCGATATCGCCGCCGTGCGCCGCTACTACTCGGGCCGGGCGGAGGTGACCGGATTCGATGTCGCGGATCTGGCCGTCTCGGGGGATCGCCCCGCGGCGATGGAGGCGCTGCGCTGGGCAACCGATCGCGGCGTACCCGCGGTTCTGCTCGCCGACGCACTCGCCGACTCGGTGCACACCATCGCGCGCGTCGGCTCGGCCGGTCGCGGCGACCCGTTCAAACTCGCCTCCCAGCTCGGTATGCCGCCGTGGAAGGTGAAAAAGGCCCAGGGCCAGGCCCGCGGCTGGACCGCGGCGACGATCGGCTCGGCCCTGCAAATCGTCGCGACCCTCAATGCCGACGTCAAGGGCGGTGCCGCGGATACGGATTACGCCCTCGAACACGCGCTGTCCACCATCCTGGACCTGCACGGCGCGGTCTGAATCGCCTGTGGCCGTGCACGTCCGCCGCAGAGGGGACATGCACGACAAAAGCCGCCGTGGTCGTCTGCTGACACAGACCCTCTGCCACGGCGGCCGTAAAGCGTATGCGGTAGGTGCTACCGCGACGAATCAGCCGAGCTTGTTGTAGGCCAGCGCCAGCGCCGACTTCTTGTTGGCGGCCTGGTTGGCGTGGATGACGCCCTTGGACGCGGCCTTGTCGAGGCTGCGGCTCGCGCTGACGAGCAGCTCCTTGGCCTGGTCCTTCTCGCCGGACGCGGCGGCCTCACGGAACTTGCGGATGGAGGTGCGCAGCGCGGACTTCACCGACTGGTTGCGCAGACGCGCCGCCTCGTTGGTGCGGATCCGCTTCATCTGGGACTTGATGTTGGCCACGCGTGGTTCCTCTGATTCCTGTCGTCTGTGTGGTGTGTTCTGTACTACCGAGAAGTCTCTGGGCGCACTACACCGGAATCACGAGGACCGGGTAGCGCCGCACCGACGATCGAGAGTACCAGCCGGGTGGACCCCGAGTGAAATCGCCCAGGTCACTGCCACTGATACTCCCGGCACAGGCGGTGCGCGACGACGTCGAAGGTACGGCGCGGCAGGATCGCCCCCTCGCGCCGGATGCCCTCCTCGGGGACGTCCAGCACTCGATCCAGTCGCACCCAACTCGTACGCCCCTGGTAATCCCAAGGGCCCGAACCGATTTCGACCCAGTGATGATCGCGGGAACGCTCCGGGTTCGAGGAGAGCATCAACCCCAGCAGCGTGGTCCCCGCCCGGCCGACGACCAGCACCGGGCGATCCTTGCCCTCGCGCGGATTCTCCTCGAATGGAACCCAGGTCCACACGATCTCACCGGGATCGGCCCGCCCGTCCAGACGCGGGCAGTAGACCACCTGGCGGGCCCGCTCGCGGGTCGGCACCGGAACCGAGGCCGCCGGTCGCACCGCCACCCCGGACGGTCGGCGCTTGCCCGCCGCCCGATCCCAGATCGCCGCGCGCTGCATTCGATCGACCAGTTTGGGAGCCTGCTGTCGGACGATCCGAGGCCCTTGTTCCCGGGCGAGGGTTCCCAGCTGCCTGCCTAGTGAGCTCCACGTACCGGCCATAGTCCGCGAGCATAACGGCGGAACCCGCCGTTCTCATCCCGGCTGGTAGGTGCGAAGTCAGCGCAGTAGATCGGCCACCGGTCGCAGGGCTCGCGCCCAGTGGCCGGGGTCGGACGGCGGGCGCGTCCCCGGCGGGTTCAACGAGTTCGCGCCGGTCCGGGCGGATCCGGTAAGCCACTGGTCGGTGTTCTGCGCCGCGTTGATGACCTGCCGCGCCCTGCGGAAGGTCTCCGGATTCGTGGGATCCGCGACGAGATCCTCGACCGCGCCCTCGATCTGTTGCGATTCGTTGGTGGCGACCCAGTTCATCATGCGCTGTGCCTGGGTGGCGTCCATTCCGTCGAGCCGCGTCAACGCTTGGACGAGCTCGTAATTCTCGGCGCTCGTATCCGGATCGCGGGGATCGTCCTTCTTCAACGGCGGGATTCGATGATTGCCGTTGGACCACTGTTGCAGGGCCTTGATCTTGGCCTCGGTCGGGGCGAGCATGTAGTCCTCGACGTACTGCCGCTCCGCTCCGTTCGCCCGGCCCTCGTCCAGCGTGACATTTCCGAATTTCCTGATGCGGTCCCGGTATTCGAGCATGGCCTGCTGCATTGCGGCGATATTGCCCGCCGCCTTGCCGGCCGTCGCCCCACGGGTCCCCCGAACGAGCGCGTCGGCCGAGTTGATGGTCCGCTGGGTCGCGGCCACCAGCAGGCCGAGATTCTTGTCCTTGAAGGTATTCGAATCGGAGATCAAACCCGCCTGCACCCATGCCGAGATGACATTGTCGACCATATCCCGGTCATCTATCCCGGCCATTTCCATCGGGCCGTACGAGGTGTACGGGTTCACGCCGCGGTGACGCAGCGCCGCGAGTGCGTAACCGGCGCCGCGATAGCTGCGCACGCCGCCGTTCGCCTTCGCGGCCGCGCGGGCCCGCTCCATGTACTCGCGACGGTCGATGTACTGCTGGGACTGCGCCTGCAGGTACCACGGTGTGTTCTTGTAGGTCCAGTCCTTCACCTGGGCCCGTTTCTCCATCCGCGCATAGGGATTCAGCGGGTTGCGGGTCTTGCCCATCGCCCAGGCCGTCACCGGTGAGGTGGCCACCCAGTTCAGCGCGCTCAGATTCAGCAGCATCCGATTGGCCGCGAGGGTGTGCGCCGAAGGCGGGGGCGTGCCACTGCCACTGCCACTCCCGCCCCCGCCCGATCCGCCGCGTCCGGATGAGATCGCCGCGGTCAGATGCCCGGTCACCCAGCCGTTGCCACGGGTCACCGCCGCGGTCAACCGGCCGAACTGGAAGATGAAGATGATCTCGACGACCGCTCCGATCACGAACACCGTCATGACCTGACCGTTCGCCTCGGTGAACAGATCACCGATGAACAGCACGTACACCCCCAGCGCGATGACCTGGACCATCATCCGCGCGGCGGCGATGAATCCGTCCACGATGTTGTGGATCGTGAATATCTGGGTCGGCCCGTACACGTAGCCGCCCGCGGCGAATCCGAATATCGTCAGGAAACCGTGGTAGATGGCGTCGAATGCGGACCAGATGATTCTGATCGCCAGATAGGCGGCCCACAACAGCATGATGGTGCCGGAGATCAGCAGGACCAGCCCCGAGCCGATCTGGCCCATGGTGGGGTTCGACGAGGCGGAATAGGCCGACGTGTCACCGCAGACCTTCATTCCGTTCTTGATCGCGCTCTCGCTGCCCGAGGTCATGCCCGCCGAATAGTAGTTCTGACAGGTCGAGGACAGTGTGTGCCCGAAATTCCACACCTCGGCGGGTTTGCGCGCGAAATTGTCGGCCATATCCGCTTCGATGGTCGCGACCAGCCGGGTCGGATCCGGACTGCTGTCCCCGTTCAGCCCGGCGGCGACCGAGATGCCGACATTACGGCCCTGGGCCAGCAAACCGTCGGAGTCCAGGACGTCCGCGAGCGGATTCGCCAGGAACAGCGGGCTCAGCATGGCGATGACGATCATGGTCACCACCTGCACGGTCGCTTTGCTGTAGAAACCGCGCACGACGAAATACGCCACGAAGAACGCGCCGATCGTCGCCGCGGTCACCAGCATCAGCGGTGTCGCGAGCTGTCCGGTCAGGCTGTCGGCCACGCCGTGCAATGCCTTGGCGACCAGATTCAACCACTGGAAGCTCAGTGCGAATCCGATCAGCCAGATCGCGGTGATCACGATGACCAGCCAGCCGATGAATTCCAGGCCGATGATGACCGACAGAATGGTGTTTCCCGGATGGAAGAGGCTGCCGTGATCGGTCACGAACAAATAGTTGGACAGCGGCGCGCCCGAGGAATCCTTGATCGCCATCCAGCTCAGCGCGCTGATCACCGACGAGGTGCCGCCGGTGGTCTGCCCGGAACCGGCCGCGACGCCGGTCTGCGCCCTCGCCGCCGCCCCGACGATGCCGGGCACCAGGAACAACACGGTGAGTAGGACCGTGATCCCGGCCGTCCAGCGCCGCAGCCTGGTCGCGCCGACCCACGTCCGCATTCGCTTCGACACCGTGCGGGGATGCCAGCGCCGAGCATCCCAGAATTGCATCTCGCGTTCCCATATCGCCCGGGAGCCGACTATTGCGGAAATGTCGAGGCTCGGTGCCGTGGCGCGTTTATCCAGTAAATCCATCGACGAAAACTTCATTGCTGGCTCGAGGATATCTTTCGGTTCTATGATCGCGATTTTCCTACCGGACGAACATTACATTCCGAGGTGTTCGCGGGATCCGCACGGCAGGTGCACAAAGCTTGGCGAGACGCCCAATAGTTGATTAATGCGACGTGAACGCGCCCGTTCTCGCCGTGGTGCTCTCCGGATGGTCCGGTGCGCGCCGGTCGCCCCCGGCCGGTCGTGACCCGGTTGCCGAGGCCCAGTCGGACCTCGGGGCGGGCGCGGTATGGGCGCATGGGATCATGGATGCCGCCTGAATACCCTTCGTGACCAGGAGCCCAGTGCCCAGCTTCGCCGATACCACGTTCACCGATCCATCGCAAATTCGGAACTTCTGCATCATCGCGCACATCGACCACGGGAAATCGACCCTGGCCGATCGGATGTTGCAGCTCACCGGAGTTGTCGAGGAGCGGGCGATGCGCGCGCAGTACCTGGACCGGATGGATATCGAGCGTGAGCGCGGTATCACCATCAAGGCCCAGAACGTGCGGCTGCCCTGGTCCGTCGACGGTTCGGACTATGTCCTGCACCTGATCGACACGCCCGGTCACGTGGACTTCACCTACGAGGTCTCCCGGGCGCTCGAGGCGTGCGAGGGGGCGATCCTGCTGGTCGACGCCGCGCAGGGCATCGAGGCGCAGACGCTGGCCAACCTCTATCTGGCGCTGGACAAGGATCTGACGATCATCCCGGTGCTGAACAAGATCGACCTGCCCGCCGCCGATCCGGACCGCTACGCCGCCGAACTCGCCCATATCGTCGGCTGTGAGCCCGAGGACGTGCTGCGGGTGTCCGGCAAGACCGGCGTCGGCGTCGCCGAACTGCTGAACGCGGTGATCGAGCAGGTGCCGCCGCCGGTGGGGGAGGCGGACGCCCCGGCCCGCGCGATGATCTTCGACTCGGTGTACGACACCTATCGCGGCGTGGTCACCTACGTGCGAGTGGTCGACGGCAAGCTCACCCCGCGCCAGAAGATCAAGATGATGTCCACCGGCGCGACCCACGAACTGCTCGAGATCGGCATCGTCTCCCCGGAGCCCAAGCCGACGCAGGGTCTGGGCGTCGGCGAGGTGGGTTACCTCATCACCGGCGTGAAGGACGTGCGGCAGTCGAAGGTCGGCGATACCGTCACCACCGCCCGCGACGGCGCGTCCGCGCCGCTGGCCGGATATCAGGACCCGCGTCCGATGGTCTACTCCGGCCTGTACCCGGTCGACGGTTCGGACTATCCGGATCTGCGCGACGCGCTGGAGAAGTTGCAGCTCAACGATGCCGCGCTGACCTACACCCCGGAAACCTCGGTGGCGCTGGGCTTCGGGTTCCGCTGTGGGTTCCTGGGCCTGCTGCACATGGAGATCACTCGCGAACGACTACAGCGCGAATTCGGTCTGGACCTGATCTCCACCGCGCCGAACGTGGTCTACCGGGTGGTGCTCGAGGACGGCGCCGAACACGTGGTGACCAACCCGTCGTACTGGCCCGAGGGCAAACTGCGGCACGTGTACGAGCCGGTGGTCAAGACCACGGTGATCGCGCCGAGCGAGTTCATCGGTTCGATCATGGAGCTGTGCCAATCCCGGCGCGGTGAACTCGGCGGGATGGATTATCTGTCCGAGACCCGCGTCGAGATGCGGTACACGCTGCCGATGGCGGAGATCATCTTCGACTTCTTCGACTCGCTCAAATCCCGCACCCGCGGCTACGCGAGCCTGGACTACGAGGAGGCCGGTGAGCAGGAGGCCGACCTGGTGAAGGTCGACATTCTGCTGCAGGGCGAGGCCGTGGACGCGTTCTCCGCGATCGTGCACCGCGACGCGGCGCAGGCCTACGGCCACAAGATGACGACGAAACTGCGCGAACTCATTCCGCGCCAGCAGTTCGAGGTGCCCATCCAGGCGGCCATCGGCTCGAAGGTCATTGCGCGCGAGAACATCCGGGCGATCCGCAAGGATGTGCTGGCCAAATGCTACGGCGGCGACATCAGCCGCAAGCGCAAACTGCTGGAGAAGCAGAAGGAGGGCAAGAAGCGGATGAAGACGATCGGACGCGTCGACGTTCCGCAGGAGGCCTTCGTCGCCGCGTTGTCGACCGAGGCGTCGTCGGACAAGCCGAAGGGTAAGTAACCCCGGCCGGTCGATTTCGGGGCTTTCGAATCGAACCGCGCACTGGCACCCTGGTGTGGCGCACCATGATCCGGTGTTCACCGTGTCTGGAGAATGTGACAGCCGGGATATCCGGAAATATGGTGATACCAGTTTGTCGACAGCTGGCAAGACCCGTTCGGTCCTCCGGGCCGGACACCTGAGAGTGGAGTGTGTATGACGCGTGACCTGCCCCTCGACGCAGACGCGGAGGACCCGGGCGATCACGCCGGGGACACCGCGTACCGCGTCGCGACCGGCGTCGCGCGGGTCGCCAGGGCAGGGGCGTACGTCACCGGCGGCGCGCTGGTCGCCGAGGGCAGCGATACGCCGGAGAACGGTGAATCCCACGACGCCAGCCGAATCGCGGGTTGGTCACTGCAGGACCCGCAGCCCAATGCGCCCAGCCCGGTCATCACCTATCCGGATCCGGCTCCGGACTCGGTTCCGCCGGTCCTGGGCCATCCGGGGGCGGCCGCCGCCGACCATCCGCCGCTCGCGTTCCCGAATCTCCCGCCGGGCTTCGAATTCCACGTCCGGATCGAGACCGGGCCGGCGGCCGCCGGGGACCAGCAGCCGGACCTGAGCAAGATCCCCGGGATGAACGAGATGCCCGGAACCGATGGCAGCACACCGGGGTTGAGCATGGTTCCCGGTCACAGTGACGGGGCGGTGCCGGGGACGGGCGACGAGCATCTGCCCGGTACGGGTACCGTGCCCGGTCTGGGCAACGGGGTGCCGGGTCTGGGTAACAAGATCCCGGGGCTGGGCAACGGTATTCCGGGATTCGGGAATACGCCCGGTACCGGTGATTCGCCGTTCGACCTGCCGAGCGTTCCGGCGATGCCCAGTGTCCCGTCGGTTCCCGAATTCCAGATCCCCAAGCTGAATTCCGGCAACGGCGGTTCGAATTTCGATCTGCCCGGCATCCACCCGGCGGCCGCGCCGATCGCGGCCGAGTCCGGCCAGGGCGCGGGGCAGGCGAATCCGCTCCATCCGTCCGGTGCTTCGATTTCCCAGGCCGGCAACGGCTTCGGGCCGATCGATCTGGGTGATGCCGCGGCCGCCGGCGGGGGAACGAATTTCGGCCCGCTGGGCTCGGAAAACGATGCGCTGCACCTACTTTCCGGATTCGAAGGGGTGGGCAGCGCCGAGCTGAGCATCTACGCCGGCGTACAGGTGCACCTGGACGCGCACGCCGGGCTGGACGGCGTCTGGTTGCACGCCGATGCGCAGGCCGCGGGCGGGGTGGTCGGCGGCATCGGGGAGCAGATCGACAGCTACGGTCAGTGGCTCGGCGGTGGCGATCCCGCACCCGCCGCGGCGCCGGATCCGGAGTCGGCGCTGACCCCGGGCCTGACCGGGCAGCCGCACGGAATACGTTCGGGCATGGGCATTCCCGGTTCGGAGGGGCCGGGACCCGCCGCCCACGGCCCGGTGCTTCCCGGCTCGGGGATCGTGCAGTCCGGCGTGCCAGGTGCGACGATGCCGCTGAGTTTCGCGGGCCCGGTCGTCTCCGCCGCGCCGGTCGTCCCGGCCACCGCCGCCTTGTCGCCGGCACTGCCCACGGCCGGACCCGTCGCCTCGGCCGTGCCCGCATCGGTCGCCGCGCCCGCGGCGGTGACCACGCCCGCTGTCGCGACCTCGGTCGCCACCGCGCCCCAGCCCGCCGTCGCGGCGATCGCGGCGCCGCCGGTTCCGCAACCGGTCGTCACCACGCCACTGCAACCCGCGGTTCATCCGGACGCGACGGCGCACGTACTGGCCGGCGCGCTGCCGGATCATCTCGGGCCGATTCCGCTCGGGGCCGCCGCGGTCGGGCCCGCGGCATTTCTCGGCCTGCCCAGGCCCGCTCCGGCGACGCCGGCCACACCCGCGCCCGGAGAGCACAGCGGAAGCGCCGCGCCGACGGCCGCGCAGCCCTTGACCGGGGCGTTCGACCACCTACCGATCCCGCATGTGAGCATCCCGCCCCTCCCGCAACCGGGCAGTGTTTTCCCCACGCACCCCGAGAAGCCGGCGCAGGCGACCTACGGCCCGGCCGTGCCGTCGCACGCGCACGGACCGTCCGCCGAACCGACTCCGGCGGGCACGCCGGCGAACGGGCACGGCACCGCTACCTCGACCATCGCCGAGCATCCGAGCCCGACGTTCACGAGCGATGCGACCACCGCCTCGAATCCCGGCCCGAGCACGGTCGACCCGACTACCGCCGCGCATCCCGGCCAGGACTCCGCGACCGCGCCGGCCACCGTGCCGCCGAGCCGCGAAACATCCACGCCCACACGGGATTCGACGCCGTCGCGCGATTCCGCGTCGACACACGAGTCGACGCCGAGCTACGGGCCGCAGCCCAGCCACGGCCCGACGTCCACCCATGATGCCGGCCCCGCTCGGCAGCCCGTGCCGACGCACGATTCGACGCCGTCGCACCAGGTTCCGGCGCCGTCCCGCGAACCGAGCGTGCCGACCCTGCCCGGTCACGACGCTGCCCCCGCGGTCACGGCTCCGCAGATGCCGGGCAACGGTATCGGGCCGGGCATGCCCGCCCCGACGCTGCCGCAGACCACCATGAGCCCGCACCTGCCGACGAAACCCATTGCGCAGCTGCATGATTCGAGTGCCTACCAGCCCTGGCAGGATTCCGGCCACGCCGGGCTGACCGCCGTGCCCGCGGGATTGTCCGAGGGTCTGCTTCCCGGAGCCGGTGCCGACCCGGCGCACGTACTCATCCACCCCGCCCCCGACCCGCATATCGCGCTGTGACCACGGTCGATCCGGCCGCGGCCAAACATCCCGACGCGATGGCGCCGCTGTTGCGGCAGATCGACGAGCTGCTCGGTCTCACGCGTGCGGCCGGGCGGGCGGACCTGACCGCCCGGCTGAGCATGTCCCGGTCCCGGGTGGCCGATCCCCGAGTGCGGCTGGTCGTGGTGGGCGGACCCAAGAACGGGATGAGCACCCTGGTCAACGGCCTGGTCGGGACCGTGGTCAGCGCGACCGACAGTCCGGTCAGCGTGCCGGTGATCGCCGAATACGGACCGCAGGCCACCGCGACGCTGGTGCGCGCGGTCGCCGGCGGCCGCACCGAACGTCAACCGGTCGATCCGCTCGATCCGGCGGCGGCGATGTCCCTGGAAGACGTGGTCCGTGCCGAGTTCACCGATCCGAGTCCGCTGCTGGCCGAGGGGTTCGTCCTGATGGACGCGCCCGGCGCGCCCGCCGATACGCCCACCACCTGGTCGTTGATCGCTGCGGCCGATGCCGTGCTGTACGTCGCCGACGCGGGCAAGGAATACACCCCCGAACAGATCGTGCTGCTGGCGCGGATCCAGCAGGTCTGCCCGACGGTGATCTGCGTGCTGAACAAGATCGACCGGTATCCGGCCTGGGGCCGGGTGCAGCAGCGTAATCGCGAACTGCTGGATCAGGCCGGGCTCGGGTTCGCCGTCGCGCCGATTTCCGCGGAGAAACATCTGCGTGCCGGTGCGGATCACCGCCGGGATCTGGAATCCGGTGTGCCGCAACTGATCGAGCATCTGCGCGAGTACGTCCTGCGGCGCGCGGACGTGCTGGCCCGCGAGGCCGCGGTGCGCGACATCCGCACCATCACCGACCATCTCGCGCTGACCCTGCGCAGCGAGGCCGAGACGTTGCGGGATCCGCAGCGGTTCACCGAGATCACCGAACAATTGCGCAACTCCCGCGCCGAGGCGGACAGCCTGCGGCAGCGCTCGGCGAACTGGCAGATCACCCTGGCCGACGGCTGTTCGGATCTGATGGCAGATATCGAACACGATCTGCGCCACCGGCTGCGCAGCCTGGTCCGGGACGCCGAGGCCGAGATCGTCAAGGGCGATCCGGCGCGCGGCTGGAAGGAGTTCGGCGCGGACCTGGACGCGCGGATCTGCGAGGCGGTGGAGGAGAACTTCGTCATCGCGCACTATCGCTCGGTGGAATTGGCCGAGGAGGTCGCGGAGAAGTTCCCGGACACCGACTACGAGGCCGCGCTGGCCGATATGCGGCTGGAGAATCCGGCCGAGGTCCTGGAACCGGTGGCCTCCCTGGAGCCGCTCGCGTCGGCGAAAACCGGTGTGATCCAACCGATTCTGAACATCATGCGGGGTTCCTACGGCGGCCTGCTGATGGTCGGCGTGGTCCTGGCCAGCGTGCTGAACATCCCGCCGGTGAACTGGTACTCCGGCGCGGCCGCGGTCCTGCTGGGCGTCAACGCGCTGTGGGAGGATCGCAAACTGCGCCGCGAACGTCGTCAGGCCGAGGCCAAGACGGCCGTCGCGCGGCTGATGGACGATGTGATCTTCCAGGTCAGCAAGGAGTCGCGGCATCGCCTGCGCGGCGTGCAGCGCACGCTGCGCGACCACTTCACCGAAATCGCCAATCAGACACTGCGTTCGGTGGACGAGTCGCTGCGCGCCGCCGAGGAGGCCGCCGCCGAACAGTCCGGCCCGGCCCGCGACCGCCGCCTCACCGAGATCGAATCCTCCCTCATCCGCCTCCGCGAGATCCGCGGCTAGGGCGGCTCCCGCGGTTTCGGCATGCGTGCCTGCCCCACGGAGTTACCCCGAGCCTGGATCCGATCGATCTCTCCGGGTGCCTCACCCCAGACGCAGTCGAGGCGCCGGCGGGAAGACGACCGGTAGCGCCACCATCGCCCGGTTGAAAGGGCCGGGACGCCAATTGATTTCACTCGGGTCGACGGCCAGGCGGATCTCCGGCAGCGCGTCGAGAAGCTGATCGATCGCGTCCTGCACCACCAGATAGGCCACCGAGCGGGCCGGACACGCATGCGGGCCCGCACCCCACGCCAAGTGCGAGCGATTACCGGTGCGATCGCCGCCCACGATTTCCGGATCGTGATTGCACCCAGCCAGACTGATCACCACCGGTTGGTGGGCGGGCAGCCAGGTGTTGTCGATCAGAATCGGCTGGCGCGGATAGGTCATGCAGAAGTTCGCCAGCGGCGGATCGGTGAACAGCACCTCGTCCAGCGCATCGCGGGTGGACAGGCTTCCGCCGAGGATGTCGCCACCGAAACGTTCGTCGGTGATCATCAGCAGCAGCGTGTTGGAAATCAGATTCTGCTGCGGTTCGATGCCCCCGCCGTAGAAGACGATCAGGTTGCGGACCATTTCCTCATCGGTGAGGTTGGCCCGATGATGGGCCAGATGCGAGGTGACATCGTCGGCGGGTGCGGCACGGCGCAGCTGCACCTGTTCGATCAGCGCCTGGGTCATATGTTCCATACCCCACGCGGCGTTCACCGTGTCGAATATCGCCGCCATCCCGGTGGCGACCCGCCCGCCCAACTCCGCCGAGCAGCCGACCATGCGGTTCAGCACCTCGAAAGCCAGCGGGAATGCGTACTGAGACACCAGATCCGCCGAACCGGATTCACAGAATTCGTTGATCAGCGGAATGGCGATCTGCTCAACCGTGGTGTGCAATTTGTGCAGGTCGACCTTGTCGAAAGCGGCCGTGAACGCCTGCCGGTAGCGCAGGTGAGCACTGCCGGCGCTGCGAATGACGTTCGGATACCACTCCATGATCGGACGTACCGGGCAATCCTCGGGCACGGTTCGCTCCCACGCCCGCGGGTCGGCTGGAAAATGGTCGGGATCGTTCAGGATCCGCAACGCGGCGTGATAGCCGATGACCAGCGTCGCCGGTACTCCGGGCGCCAGCTCGATCGGCACCATCGAGCCGTAGCGGCGGCGCATCGCCGCATAGGCACCGTGCGGATCGGCGACGAATTCCGGTGTGTCCAGCGAGATTCGGGGACCGTCGGTGTCGAACGGGGAGCCGGTGTGCCGGACCGGGCAACCGGCGTTCTCCGACGGGCCGGAACGTGTTGTTGTCAAAGGGACTAACTCCAAAGAATGAACCAGCAAGCGCGACAAGGGATTCACTGTTGGCCGTTAGCTGACAACGTGATCTCGTGCTTGGTCAGAATAAGGGCTGTGGCCGCCTCTCAGCAGGCTTATTCGTAAAACAGAACGTCGGCCGGGACTGGAAGAACGTGCGCATCAATACAGTGATCGACCCGGCTCGGATGTATTGGACTGCCGGGTGCTCGGCCGGATGTCCGGACGGGCCTTTCTTCCTAGCCCGAGCGGTGGGCGGGGTGGAATTCGCCCGCGCTGATGGATTGTTCGGCTCGGATGACGTGGGTGAGGGCGTTGATGAGGGCCAGGTGGGTGAAGGCTTGCGGGAAGTTGCCCAGGTGACGGCCGGTGCGCGGGTCGATCTCCTCGGCATACAGTTCGAGCGGGCTGGCATATCCGAGCAGCCGCTCGCACAGGTGCCGGGCCCGCTGCACCTCGCCGATCTCCACCAGGGCCGAGACCAGCCAGAACGAGCAGATCGTGAAGGTGCCCTCCACGCCGGACAGGCCGTCGTCGGTGGTGTCGGTGCGATACCGCAGCACCAGGCCCTGGTCGGTGAGTTCGTCGGCGATGGCCAGCACGGTCTTGCGCACCCGAGGATCGTCCGCGGGCAGGAAGCGCAGCAGTGGCACCAGCAGCAGCGAGGCGTCCAGGGTGTCGCCGCCGTAGGTCTGGGTGAACACGCCGTCGGCGTTGACGCCGTTGTCGAGGATGTCCGTGCGGATCTCCCGGGCCAGCTCGGACCACTTCTTGGCGTAGTCGGTCTCGCCGTGCATCTCGGCCAGGTGGGCGCCGCGGTCCAGCGCGACCCAGCACATCACCTTCGAGGAGGTGAAATGCTGCGGTTCGCCGCGGACCTCCCAGATACCGCGATCGGGTTCGCGCCAGTGCTCAATCGCGCCCTGCACCTGCTTTTCCAGCATGGGCCACAGCGTTTCGGGAACCTGCTGGCGCGAACGCACGTGCAGATACACCGAATCCAGGATGGTGCCCCAGATATCGTGCTGGTCCTGGTTGTAGGCCCCGTTGCCGATGCGGACCGGCGAGGCGCCGTCGTAGCCGTGCAGATGACCCAGCTCGTATTCGGTGATGGTCCGTTCGCCGCCGATGCCGTACAGCACCTGCAGCGGGAGCGTCTCGCCGTTGCCGCCGGTGGCCGCGTCGTGCAGGAAGGCGAAGAAGTCGTCGGCCTCCCGGTTCATGCCGAGGGTGTACAGACCCCACAGCGCGAAGGTGGAATCGCGCACCCAGGCGTATCGGTAGTCCCAATTGCGTTCTCCGCCAGGGGTTTCCGGTAGCGAGGTGGTGGCCGCGGCGAGTAGCGCGCCGGTCGGCGCGTAGGTCAGGCCCTTGAGCGTCAGCGCGCTGCGCTGCAGATATCCGCGCCACGGGTGGTCCGGGAACTTGCCCAGCGTGATCCACTGCCGCCAGCATTCTGTGGTCGCCCACATCTTCTCCGCGGCCTCGGCGTAGCTGCGCGGGGCGGGCAGCTGCGACCAGGACAGCGCCACGTAGACCTCGTCGCCCTCCTTCATCCGGGTGCGGGCGCGGGCCTCGCGTCCCTCGATGCCGATGCGCAGATCGGTGGTGAGCGTCAGGCTGGTGCAGTCGGCCTCGCCCTCACAGGTCGCGGTGGCCTGCTCGTAGACCTTGCCGGTGTACTCCCAGCGGGCCGGAGCACGGTGGTAGTCGAAGGCCGGTTCGCAGCTGACCTCCAGTTCGACCACGCCGTTCACGCATTTCACCGTGCGCAGCAGCATATGTTCGGCGTCCCAGTCCATCGGTGTGCGGCGATGGGTCCTGCTGCGCTTGTCGTTGTTGTGCCACGGGCCGAGCACCAGGGCGTCGCGCACGATCAGCCAGCCGGTGTCGGTCTGCCAGGTCGTCTCGACGATCATGCCGCCGGGGAGATAGCGGCGGGCCGCGGGCACGTTCACCCCGTACGGGCCGACCCGGAAATGCCCGGCGCTGCGGTCCAGCATCGCGCCGAAGACGCTGGGCGAATCCGGGCGCGGCAGGCACATCCACTCGACCGCGCCGTTACGGGCGATCAGGCAGTTCGCCTCGCAATCGGACAGGAATGCGTAGTCGTCGATGGGCGGGTAGGCGGATTTGTGCGTCAGACCCGCAGACGGGGTCGGCAGATATCCGGCGGTGAGTTGGTCGTCCGCGACATCGCCCAGGGCGTCGCGGCGTACCGCTGGATCGTCGGCGTTGACCGGCACGGTGTCCGCGGGAACGGGCTGTGCCGGGATGTCCGCGTTGCTGACGTCGTCGGGTGTGTCGCTCAGCGGTTCGTCGTAGGACGTCATGTGGACATCATCGGCCCGTCACGACCGTGTCGTCCAGCGCCGCGCGCGGTCAGCGGGTGAGCAGCCAGGCGACGATCACGAGCACGATCAGGGCCAGGAGGGCCAGTTGGACCCGTGAGCGGGGCATCACACCACTTCCTTCTGCCGCGTTCCGGGGGACAGCGCTCGCGCTCCGTATCCCAGCGGCTGTGGCCCGTAATCCAGGGGCTGCGGTCCGAACTCCGCGGCCGGTGGCTCGTAATCCACCGCGGTGGTGACGGCCTGCATGGGGACGGCGCGATTCTCGCCGTCGATCGGCGAGATGGGTTCCGCCGCGACCACTCGATCGCGGCCGAGCAGGCGCAGCGCCTCACGCAGGAGATGGTCGAGCAGATACGCGGTGAGGAGGGTGATCGGCACCCCCCCGACCACCACCACCGCGAACTGCGGTAGGAACGGCAGGCCCGCGACCCACAGTTCGAAACCGTCCCACCAGCCAGCAATGCGATGCACATGGTCAGCCTAGCCCGCGCGCCGGCGAGAGGGGAGAACGCCTCGTCCCTGGGCACGAACGTCCTGCCGCTGTCGGTTGCCCGGGGTACGCTCTCGCCCATGTCAACCGATGAGGATTTCGCTGAGCTCACCCAGCTGCTCGACACCGAGGAAGTCGAGGAGGCCCCCCGGCTGATCGCCACCCACTACGCCTCCCCGGACGAGGCGATCGAGATGGTGCGCGCCGCTCAGCTGCTCGGCCTGGGAGTCCGGCTGCACAACCGGCTGCGGATCGAGGAGTCCGACGAGGACGGCGAGGAGTCGGCCTCCGAGGAGTGGATCCTGGATCTGCTGGAGAGCCCGCCGGAGCTGGAAGAAGACTGAAACCCGGTAGGCGGCTCGGCCTACGCCGACCTGTTGAGCAGCCGAGCCGCCCCCGGTCACACTGCCGAAGCAGCGCCCCCGCTCACCTCGTTCGATGAACCCCGGTCACAGGGGAAGCACTGCCTCGCTTACCTTCGTCCCGCCGCCCCTGGTGCGGACGCGTGTCCAGCTCACCCTGTTCCGCCATCTTGGTGGGGCAGCGTGTCCAGCTCACCTTGTTTCGCCTTGTTGGTGGGGCAGCGTGTCCAGCTCACCCTTGTTCACCTCGTTGTTGGGACAACGTGTCTCGCTCACCTTGTTCCGCCATCCTGGTGGAGCAGTGTTTCTCGCTCACCTCGTTCCACCAACCCCGGACAACGTCAACCTCGGGTTTGCGGCGCGGGCTTGCCGCCCGCACGCGTGGCGGGTGCGGGGAACGAGTGCCCGACACGGGGCCGGGCGGTGAGCCTTGAAGCGCCGCAAACCAGCCGGAGCGAAGCGGAGGCAGAAATTACAGCCCGAATCTTTTCCCGATCTTCGAGACCGTCTCGCCGACCTCCTGACCGACGGTGCTCACCGCGGACCCGACATCGCGGCCCAGGTTGCGGACCGTGCGGATCAGGGGGTCCTCCGAGGTGTCGAAACTCTGCCGGTAGGTGCGGGCGGCCTCGCGGATCTCGTCGCTGATCCGGGTGTTCTTGTCCTGTTCGCGCAGTGGGTAGCGGCCGTCGAGGATGCGGTCGTACTCGCCGCCGGTGATCCAGCGGCGCAATTCCGCCGCGCGCAGGACCGAGAACGGGTGCGTCTGCAGTTCCATGTTCAGCAGTTTGAGCACGCCGTCGCGCAGATCGCCGGTGCGGTCGTAATCGTCGGCCTGCTGCAGGAATGCGGCATGATTCATCTCACTCACCATCGCGCCGCCGGCCAATTTCATATGGACCCGCACCGAGGCCTCGACATCCTGTCCGCACAGCAGCCCGGCACGGTCGCCGGAGAGCTCGGATTTGCGGCTCCACTCCATCAGCGCCGCGATGATCGCGCGCAGCGCCCAGCCGCCGATCGGCATCCAGCCGAACGAGGACGCCAGATTCAGCAGGTGCATCAGCATGGTCCGGTAGACCGCGTGCCCGGACATCGCGTGCCCGAGTTCGTGGCCGACGACGAACCGCAATTCCTCCACATCCAGTAGTTCGACCAGTCCCGTGGTCAGCACGATGAACGGCTCGTCCATGCCGATGGTGAAGGCGTTGGCGACCGGGTCCTGTAGCACGTACAGCTCCGGTGCGACGGGTGCGTCGAGGATGCGCACGGCATCGGCGCGCAGATCGTGCAGCGTCTTGAACTGCCGCTCGTCGACGCGGACCGCGGTCGCCAGGTACATCAGCCGGTGCTGGCGTTCCCGCAACAGGCCGGACAGGGTGCGCAGCACGGTGTCGAAACCGGCGAAGGTGCGCATGGCCACCAGCGCGGTGCGGTCCGCCGGATGCTCCCACGCACGCGTGCTGATGCCGGGAAAGGTGCGCCGGATGCGGTCCGGAGCGGTGGATCCGGCCACCGTCCGATCCTGCGGTGCGGGCTCGCGCGGCGTTGCGGTCACAGATACCCCCTGGGGTTCGATTAGGTCGCGGTGATTCGTCCCGTTCTGCTACAGTCTGCCCGTGTCATCGAGTGTTCTGCCGAAGGTCCGCCATGAATTGGCGTTGATCGCGGTCGGTTGCCTCGTGCTCGCGGACATCTACTGTCGCTGATAGGGCGGACACTACTGCGCGCCTACACTGGCCGCGATCGAATTTCCAGATGTGTCCGTATTCGCCAGGCCCCTTCGGGCCTCGTCGCGGCGTTGTCGAAATCCATTGCAGGGCAACGGAAGCGGCATCTCGATCCCACCCGCTGATCAGGCGGGCAGGCAGGAAAGGTCCACATCCGAAATGTCTCGCAGCAAAGGGCCCGGCGCCCGGCGGTTCACCGCGGCCGCCGCGGTCGCGCTCGTCATGGCACTGCTGAGCGCCTGTAGTGGAGGTACCAGCGATGTCCCCGGCAGTAAGGGCGGCGGCGGCGGTAACGGCGCGTTGACGCTGTTCGCGTATTCGACCGCCAAGCCCGCCTTCGACAAGGCGGTGGCCGCGTTCAACAAGACCGCCGCGGGCGCGGGCGTGCAGGTGCAGCAGTCCTACGGCGCATCGGGCGACCAGTCCCGCAAGGTCGCCGCGGGCGCGACCGCGGATGTGGTGAACTTCTCGGTCGAACCGGACATCACCCGCCTGGTCACCGCGGGGCTGGTCGATTCGAAGTGGAATGCCGACGCGGAGAAGGGAATTCCGTTCGGCTCGGTGGTGGCGATCGTGGTCCGCAAGGGCAATCCGAAGGGCATCCACGACTGGGACGATCTGCTGAAGCCGGGTGTGCAGGTGGTGACCCCGAACCCGTTCAGCTCCGGCTCCGCGAAGTGGAATCTGTTGGCGCCGTACGCGGAGAAGAGCGACGGCGGCAAGGATCCCCAGGCCGGACTGGACTATCTGGGCAAGCTGATCACCAAGGATCACATCAAGGTGCAGCCCAAATCCGGCCGCGAGGCGACCGAGACCTTCCTGCAGGGCACCGGTGACGTGCTGATCAGCTATGAGAACGAGGCGATCCTGTCCCAGCGTGAGGGCGATGCGATCGAGTACCTGATCCCGCCGATCACGTTCAAGATCGAGAATCCGGTGGCCGTGGTGAAGAACAGCCGCAATCTCGCCAAGGCCGTGGCGTTCAAGGACTTCCTCTACACCCCGGCAGGCCAGCGCGCGATCGCCGATGCCGGATTCCGCCCGGTCGACCCGCAGGTCGCCGCCGAATTCGGCCACGATTTCCCGAAGCCCGCGAAGAAGTTGTGGACCATCGCGGACCTCGGCGGCTGGAAGCAGGTGGACAAGCAGTTGTTCACGCCCAATACCGGCAGCGTGGCGACCATCTACGACAGGGCGACGAAATAGTGACCGAGATCGAAACCGCGGCGTCGGTGAATACGCCGAGCCGCGGATCACGGCTGCGGGTGACCGGATCGGTCGGCCCGCTCGGCATCGCCACGGCGGTGCTGTGGTTGAGCGTGATCGTCCTGCTTCCGTTGGCGGCGTTGGCATTTCACGCGTTCGACAAGGGCTGGTCCGGATTCTGGTCCGCGGCCACCGCACCCGCGGCGCTGGACGCGCTGAAGGTGACCGTCATCCTGTCGGTGCTGGTGGCACTGCTCAACGTGGTGATGGGCACACTGGTGGCCTGGGTGCTGGTGCGCGACGAGTTTCCGGGTAAGTCGATCGTGAACTCGCTGATCGACCTGCCCTTCGCCCTGCCCACCATCGTCGCCAGCATCGTGATGTTGGCGCTGTACGGGCCGGACAGCCCGATCGGCATCCACCTCAACGCCACCCAGCCCGGCGTCGTCATCGCGCTGGCCTTCGTGACGCTGCCGTTCGTGGTCCGGGCGGTGCAGCCGGTGCTGCTGGAATCCGACCACTCGGTGGAACAAGCCGCGGTCTCACTGGGGGCGGGCAACTGGACCACATTCCGCAGTATCGTGCTGCCGTCGCTCATTCCGGCGATCATCTCCGGCGGGGGCCTGGCCTTCGCCCGCGCCATCGGCGAATTCGGCTCGGTGGTGTTGATCGGCGGGAACATTCCTGGACACACGCAGGTCGCCTCGCAGTACATCCAGCAGCAGATCGAGGTGGACCGGCCCGTCAGCGCGGCTGCGGTTTCCGTTGCGCTGCTGGTCATTTCATTCGCGACATTGCTGGTGCTGCGGCTGTTCGCCGACCGCACCGCGCGCAAGGAGCTGGCGAGCCGATGAAACTCTCACCGCTGAGCCGCGTTTCACTGCGCGTGGTCGCGCTGGTCTATCTGTTCGCACTGCTGGTGGCGCCACTGGTGATCATCCTGTGGCGCAGTTTCGCCAAGGGAGTGGGACAGTTCTACGACTGGATCTCCACGCCCGCCGCGATCTCCGCGTTCAACATCACGATGATCATCCTGCTGATCGTGGTTCCGCTCAACGTGCTGTTCGGCATACTCACCGCGATCGCCCTGGTGCGCGGAAACTTCCCGGGCCGCAGCCTGCTTCAGGGCGTGGTCGATCTGCCTTTCGCGGTTTCGCCTGTGGTAGTTGGCGTTTCGCTGATCATGCTGTGGGGTGTCACCGGATGGTTCGGTGGCATAGAGCATCTCGGCTTCCGGGTGATCTTCGGGCTGCCCGGAATGGTGATCGCGACGCTGTTCGTGACCCTGCCGTACGTGGTGCGCGAGGTGGAGCCGGTACTGCACGAGATCGGTGACGATCAGGAGCAGGCCGCGACGACCCTGGGCGCCTCACGCTGGCAGACGTTCTGGCGGATCACCCTGCCCGCGATCCGCTGGGGCCTGACCTACGGCATCGTGCTGACGGTCGCGCGGTCGCTCGGTGAATTCGGCGCGGTGATCATGGTCTCGACGGGCCTGCCCGGCGGCGGCCAGACGCTGACCCTGCTGGTGAACGCGCGATACATGGACGACCGCAACATCTTCGGCTCCTACTGCGCGGCGACGCTGCTGATGGCCATGGGGCTGGTCACCCTGCTGTTGATGACCGTACTCGAACGCAAGCGGGGCACCGCGAAATGACGAACTCGACGATCCCCGCCGGAGGCGAGCACATGATCACCGTTGCGAATGCGAAGAAGAACTACGGCAGTTTCGCCGCACTCGACGATGTCAGCATCGATATCCCCTCGGGCGAGCTGACCGCCCTGCTGGGCCCTTCGGGCTCGGGTAAATCGACGCTGCTGCGCTCGATCGCCGGTTTGGAATCGCTGGATTCGGGCGTGGTCACCATCGCCGGTCGCGATGTCACCCGGGTCTCGCCGCAGAAGCGCGACATCGGCTTCGTCTTCCAGCATTACGCGGCGTTCAAGCACATGACCGTGCGCGACAACGTCGCGTTCGGCCTGAAGATCCGCAAGCGGCCGCGCAACGAGATCGCCAAGCGGGTGGACGAATTGCTCGGCATCGTCGGCCTGGACGGTTTCCAGCATCGGTACCCGGCGCAGCTGTCCGGCGGTCAGCGCCAGCGCATGGCTCTGGCCCGCGCGCTCGCGGTCGATCCGCAGGTGCTGCTGCTGGACGAGCCGTTCGGCGCGCTGGACGCGAAGGTGCGCACCGACCTGCGGACCTGGCTGCGCCGTCTGCACGAGGAGGTCCACGTGACCACGGTGCTGGTGACGCACGATCAGGAGGAGGCCCTGGACGTCGCGGACCGGATCGCGGTGATGAACGCCGGGCGCATCGAGCAGATCGGCAGTCCGGAGGACGTCTACGACCGTCCGGCGAACCAGTTCGTCATGTCCTTCCTTGGCGCGGTGGCCAAGCTGAACGGACATCTGGTGCGTCCGCACGATATCCGGATCGGTCGTGATCCGGAGATGGCGCTGGCCTCGCACGAGGGCACCGCGGAATCGGCGGGCGTCACCCGCGCCACGGTGGAGCGGGTGGTGGTGCTCGGCTTCGAGGTGCGGCTGGAGTTGCGCAACGCCGCTACCGGCGATGTGTTCACCGCGCAGATCACCCGCGGCGACTCCGAGGCGCTGCAGTTGCGTGACGGGGAGACCGTATACGCCCGCGCGACCCGGATTCCGGAGTTGCCGGCGGGAGTCTGAGTGCGGCGCCGGGCGGACTTCCGAGGTGGTCCGCACGGCTCGCCGACAACTGCGCGGACGGCCGATCCGCACGGTTTGCCCACTTCTGAACGGTATGTGCGGGAGATGTCACGAGCGGACAACCGCTTGTCCGGTGGTTGTCAGCGCCGGGTTGCGGATGATTGCCTGGGATTCGTTCGGATCACGATTGCATAAACCCTGTTCGTTCGTCGACCGAGGTGGGTGTAGATGGCAGTTGGGCTCGGAGTCAGTATCGGAACGGTCAATACGGTGTGCGAAGTGGCGGGGGAGAACGGCAGAGCCGCGCACCGGAACAAGAGAAAGGGCGTGCCCACCAAGTGGCGCACCACCCTCACGTTCGACAGCGCCGGCGTCGCTCGCGTCGGCCGCATTCCCGCTCACGGCCGCGCCCTGGCCGAATTCGCCGATCTGAGCCAGCGTTCCACGCCGACCGCCCGGGTCGGTAACCGCACGCTCACCGCGGCGGACCTGGTGGCGACCGTCGCGCAGGGCGTGATCGCCGAAACCCTGGGCGCGGAGCCGCGGGAGGATCTCGCGCTGGCGGTGACCCATCCCGTCGGTTATTCGGACAGGCAGGTCGGCGATCTGCGCGGCGCGCTCGACACGGTGGGCCTCGAGCGGGCCGAGCTGATCGCGGAACCGGTCGCCGCGGCGGCCTGGTTCGAGGCCGCCCGGGGCCCGGTCGCTCCGGGGTTGATGCTCGTCTACGACCTGGGCGGTTCGGGTTTGAGCGTGACCCTGGTCCGGGTCGGCGCGGGCGCGCCGGACAATCGCGTGATCGGCACGCCGGTGCGGTCGAGCGAATACGGCGGACGCGCGTTCGGGGCACTGATGACCAAACGGGCGAGCCGGCTGGCCTCGCCGCGTTCGCTCACCGATTCCGATGCCGCGATCTCGGCGCTGCGTTCCATCCATGTGCTGCGTTCGGTGGACCTGGTCTACACCTGCCTGCGCACCGCCGACGTGACCATGGCCGATGTGGACCGGGTGCTGGTGATCGGCGGCGCCGCCCGGCCGCGCGAGGTCGCGCAGGTGCTCGGTGAGGAACTCGCGCGGCCGGTGATCGCCGCGGCCGATCCGGAGCGAACCATCGCGGAAGGGGCGGCGATCATCGCGCATCAGGCCGCCGAGGCGGCGTGCGGGACCCGCGGTCGTCGGCGGACGGGCACGGCGTGGTCGCAGCGGCGGCTGGTGCGTGTCGCGGCGGCGGTGCTGATCGCCGGCGGTGGCGCGATGGCCGGAGTCGTGGTGCCCGAGGCCGCGGTTGCGGCCGGATCGGCGCATGCGGGGCAGGTGCCGCTGGACCGGTGACCTGCACCAGTTGACGTGACCCACGGTTGGTGTAACTATTGGAAACAGTTACCCCAACGAGTGGAGAGGCTGTGACGATGACGTCCGTTGCCACGACGCCTGGTGCCGACCACGTCGAGCCCGAGGACCCGATTGTCCGAGAGGCACGGGAGTACGCCGCCAAGCTGACACTGCTGTCCGAAGGGTCGGTGAATCGTCACTTCGATCCCTTCGAGGACATCGACTGGGAAAACCCCGATTTCCACCCGGATGCCGCCCCCGAGCGGTGGATTCTGCCCGTTTCGGCGGATCCGCTCGGGCGGCATCCGTGGTATCTGGCGCAGTCCCGGGAGCGGCAGATCGAAATCGGCAAGTACCGCCAGGCGAACGTCGCCAAGGTGGGTCTGCAGTTCGAGTCGATCCTGATCAGCGGGATGGTGAACCACACCTTCGGTCTGCCCAACGGCGATCCGGAGTTCCGGTACTGCACGCACGAGATGACCGAGGAACTCAATCACACTCAGATGTTCCAGGAGATGGTCAACCGGATCGGCGCGGACGTTCCGGGTATGGGCCCGGTCGTGCGCAAGCTGCGGTACCTCGGCGTTCCGGTGGCCGTGCTGACGCCGAATCTGTTCTTCATGGCCGTGCTCGCCGGCGAGGAGCCGATCGATCACATCCAGAAGGCGATTCTGCGTTCGGGTGAGGAGGTGCACCCGATCATGCGCGGGGTCATGTCGATCCACGTGGCCGAGGAGGCGCGGCACATCTCCTTCGCGCACGAATTCCTCGAACATCATGTGCCGCAGGTGTCGCCGGTCAAGAAGTTCGTGCTGTCGCTGGCCATGCCGCTGATCATGTGGATTCTGGGCCGGTCCATCGCCACGCCGCCGAAGTCGTTCTTCGACGAGTTCGATATCCCGGACGAGGTCCGCAAGGAGCTGTTCTACGGCTCCGCGGAGGCCCGCCAGGTCTTCAGCGACTACTTCGTCGACGTGCGGGCGCTGGCCAAGCAGATCGGCCTGATGAACCCGGTCGCCAAGGGTGTCTGGAAGCTGCTGCGCATCGACGGTCCGAGCAGCCGTTACCGCTCGGAGCCGCTGCGCGTGGTCAAGGCGAGCTGAGGGCGAGCGCACAGTGCCGTACGTCGTCACCCAATCCTGTTGTAGCGACGCGTCCTGCGTCTACGCGTGCCCGGTCAACTGCATCCACCCCACTCCGGACGAGCCCGATTTCCTGAGTGCGGAGATGCTGTACGTGGACCCGGCGGCATGCGTGGACTGCGGGGCGTGCGCCACGGCGTGCCCGGTCGATGCCATCACCTCGACCAAGCGGCTCACGCCCGAGCAGCAGCCCTTCATCGAGATCAACGCCGATTTCTATCGGCAGGTGCGTCCGCGTCCGGTGCTGGCGCGCCCGGTGCCCGCGGCGCGGGTCGAGGGCGGGCCGCTGCGGGTGGCGATCGTCGGTTCGGGCCCGTCGGCGATGTACGCCGCCGACGAGCTGCTGACCCAGCCGGATGTCTCGGTCACCGTGATCGACCGGCTGCCGGTGCCGTACGGCCTGGCCCGGTTCGGCGTCGCGCCCGACCACACCAAGACTCGTCGGGTGAGCAGGTTGTACGACGTCATGTCCGAACAGCCCGGATTCGGAGCGTATCTGAACCTCACTGTCGGACAGGACGTTTCGCATGAGGAACTGCTCGCGCACCATCACGCGGTGATCTACGCCGTCGGCGCCTCGACCGATCGCAAACTCGGCATTCCCGGTGAGGGCCTGCCGGGCAGCGCCTCGGCGACCGAATTCGTGGCCTGGTACAACGGCCACCCCGATCAGGCCGAGCGCGACTTCGATCTGACCCAGCGCCGGGCCGTGATCGTCGGCAACGGCAATGTCGCGCTGGACGTCGCGCGGATTCTCACCGCCGATCCGGATACGCTCGCGCACACCGATGTGTCGCCTCGGGCGCTGGAAGCGTTGCGGCACAGCAAGGTCGAAGAGGTTGTGATCATCGCACGGCGCGGGCCGGCCGAATCTGCCTTCACCGTGCCCGAATTCGTGGGCCTGCTCGGTGCGGACGTGGATATCATCGTGGAAGGCGATGTGCCCGAACCGGTTCCGGGGATGCCGCAGAAGGTCGAGCACAAGTTGCGGATGCTGCGCTCTCTGGCCGACCGGCCGGTGAGCGGCCGCAAGCGGATCGTTTTCCGCTATCTGTCCTCGCCGGCGGCTCTGGTCGGCACCGACCGGGTCACCGGAATCGAGTTGGCGCACAACGAACTCGCCACCGATGCGGATGGCACGGTGCGCGCGGTTCCCACCGGTTCCACCGAAACCCTCGACACCGGAATGGTTCTCGCCTCGGTCGGATATCGCGGTGTGCCGTTGCCCGGCTTGCCGTTCGACGATGCCGCCGGGGTCATCCCGAATTCCGCGGGCCGGGTGCAATCGGCTCCGGACGGCGCGGCCGTTCCGGGTGTGTACGTGACCGGTTGGATCAAGCGCGGCCCCACCGGATTCATCGGCACCAACAAATCCTGTGCTCAGGAGACCGTGCGCGGTCTGGTGGCGGACTTCAACAGCGGTCGCCTCGCCGAACCAGCGCACAGCACCGTCGATTTCGATGCCCTCGTCTCCGCCCGTCGTCCGTCGGCCATCCGGGGCGGTGCGGTGGCGGCTCGGCCCAAGCGCAAGCGTCGTCTGCTCGCGCGGGCCTGACCATCGGTCCCGCGGCGGGCTGTGGTCTCGCCGGAACGCGCAGAGCGGGAAGATGCGACCGACGTCCCGCCGGTATCGCCGGCGGCGCGGGAGCGGAACAGAGTGAGCAGTCGGGTGGTTCCGTTCGGGGTGGGCAGGGGTCGATTCGTGCCTCCCGGACGAATCGGCCTCTGCCCACGCCGTGCGGGCCGACTGTGAAAGGCGCTGTCCGGAACGGTGGTCCGGATCGGTAGTCGCCGATTGCGCGGCGCCGCAGGGGTGTAGCCGTACGGGGCGTGCGCACGCCGGTCGTGACGAGTCGTCGGCGAGTGCGGACTCGGCGACGGAAGTCGCTGTCCGAGACCGGCTGTCGGATACCGGCTGGTCCGTCCAGAGTGCCATTCTGTCTGAAACGTTCGCCGTTCTTTCGGGGGCAACTATTCAGCGACTCCATTTTGTGCGGTCGAATGCGGGTATCCGAAATCTGTTGCGAGACATTCGCAGCGCACCGGTCGGTTTGTCGGCCCAGTTACTGCAAGGTAGCTGGTTTTTCCGGCTAATTGGGCGTGTCGCACATCCCGCGACCCAATTTTCCGACTTGGATACCGGCCTATCAGGCGTTTTGTTCTGTGTACCGGTGGGTATGAAACCTTTTCCGCCCATTGGGTATCCGTCATCGATATCAACCAGCTAACCTGTGTTCGCTGTTTGGTAAACGACCGCGACCTCGAGGTTCGTACCCCGGGCCGTGGTCTCGGTGCGTTTGACAGGATGGCAATGACTGTTGGCTTCGGCATGAGCATCGGCACAGTGAACTCCGTGTGGGCCGCCACCACCGGAGAGGGGGACATCCCCGTGGCGCGGGTGCGTCGCACCGCCGTCACATTCGACGGCGCCGGTGGGGCCCGTATCGGTGGCCTGCCGCGATTCGCGCCGGTGGTAACGGATTTCGCGGATCTCACCCGGGAGATCGAGCCCGTCGTCGTGGGCGGGCGGATCTGGACCTCCGCCGATCTCGTTGCCGCCGTGGCCACCTGCCTGATCGGCGCCACCGAATTCGACGGCGAGCCGGTGATCACCTATCCCGCTTGCTATTCCGACGCACGGGTTGCCGCGTTGCGGCACGCCATGGACTGGGCCGGTGCCACCCGGACGCTGCTGATGCCCGAGCCGGTCGCCGCGGCCGAGTGGCTCGACGCCGAATACGGCGTCTCCGACAACGGACTCACGCTCGTCTACGATCTCGGCGGCAACAGCCTCGACGTCGCGGTGGTGCGCACCGAGGCCGACCGGGAAAAGCGCGGTGTGCTCGGGAAACCGTTGCGTTCCTACGAATACGGCGGCCGGCCGCTGGGAACCACGCTGGCCCGGTACGCCCGGGCGCTGGCGCCGGACGCGTCGTCGCCGGTCTCGAAGGTCGTCCCGGCCGACGACACCGCCCGATTGCGGACCTGGAATATTCGCAATTCGCTGCGCCTGGTGCGGCGTTGCGTTCGCGCGGCCGGGCTCACCATCGGCGACGTGGACCGAATCCTGCTGGTCGGCGGGGCCGCGCGCCCGGTCGAGGTGGCGCAGGTGATCGCGGAGCTCGGACGTCCCGTGGTGCTCTCGCCGGATCCGGCGCACACCGTGGCAGAGGGGGCCGCGCTGGCCTCGTTCCGGATGGCCGATACCGGCGCAAACCTCGGCCGGTACGCGCGCGGTGCGGTCGTATTATCCAGTGCGGCAGTCGCTTCGGCAGTGGCGATGTCGGCGGCGACGATGCTCGGCGGCGGGCCGATCGGGTCCGACGGTCCCGTGCTGGAATTCGCGCCCGCGCTCGCGGGGCCCGCGCCCGACCCGGCGCCCGAGGTGCAGGTGATCGACGGAACCGTTGCCGGCGCGCCATCGCCTGGTTCGCCCGTGGCGTCCGATGTCGCGCTGCCGCTGCGGTCCTACTCCAAGGTGCAGGCGTACAGCGCTGTGGTACAAACATTTTCGGACCCCAGGTCGGCTCAGGCGCAACGCGCGCTGACCGAGTACGGCCCGGGTACGCACTGCGCCCCGCTCGGCCGTCTGCGGCCGCCGATCTACTCCGACCCCGCGCGGTTCATCAATCCGCTGCCGTTCGCGAGCGCATCCGGCGCTACGATTCCCGAAATCAGCCTGCCGCGTCCGTCGACGAATTCGGGAAACTCCGCCCCCCATCACCATTCCGGCCACGACACACTGCCGCGAAGGTGGGATCCGGCGGATCGAGTAGTGCCACCGGCGCAAACTTCATCGACGGAACCCGTTGCGGCACAGGCGAGTACCGGGACTCCGCAACCCGTATCGCAAACCCGGGCCGGATCGGGGCTACCGGAAGCGGATTCGGCAGCGGCAGGCCCGCATTCGACTCCGGGCAATGCCTCCGGAACGAGTACCCGGCCCGGTTCGCAGGCTCCCGGCACGGCCCACTCCGGGGCCGGGACGAGCACCGCGGGAGATCCGGCGAGTACCGATACCGGGGGCGCCCTGTCGTCCGGCGGCAATACGACATCGGCCGGTCCCGCCGGGGGCGGCCAGGCCTCTGGGCCCGCATCCCACGGCGGCGATGCCGCGGCCGCACCGAACCCGGGTAGCGGACTGTCGAATTCTCCCGAAAGCACTGCCCCGCACGACACTTCGGGCTCATTCGGCGGCGCCACGCCGCACTGGGCCGGGGGTGGAACCTCGAACAACACCTCCAGCTCACCGGGCGGGGCCACTTCCCATCACTCGCTGGGCGGCGTCACGTCGAACGAACCGTCCCACTCCTTCGGCGGATCGACCTCGAACGGACCGTCGTGGCACAGTCCCTCGACTTCCGCAGGTGGCAATTCCTTCGGCGGCGGTTTCCACGGTGGCTCCATGGGCGGTGGTTTCCACGGCGGCGGACTGCACTGATGCCATCCGGACCGCCGCGACATGAGGGGCGGCGGTCCGAATCCGCCCCAGCCGCACCCGATCGCACTCTCCGTTCGGTGTCCTGCCGAGGCCCCGGACGCGAGCGGTGCGGGGTGCGGCGGGGTGCCGCGCGGTGGAGCGGACTTACCTCGGAGGTAATCGACGGGACGCACCGACGCGGGCACGGTATCGGGTGTGAACGATTCCGCGACGCACACCACACGCACCGCCGTCGAAGAACTACTGCGCCGGATCGGCGCTGGTGACCCGGACCGCATCGCCGCGCTGTTCGCTCCGGTCGCCGAGTGGAAACTGAACTGGCCGGAACACCAACACGGACGCCCCGCGACACCCTGGATCCGGCACCGTGCCACCCGCGCCGACGCGGCCGAGCATTTCCGGGAGATCGCCCGCCACCACATACCCGAGCAGGTCGGCACCGTGATCGAGCGCATCCTGGTCGACGGCCCGGATGCGGTGGTGCTGGGCGAGATTCGTCAGACGGCCCGCCCCACCGGCCGCGCCTACCGTGCCCGCTTCGCGCTGCACCTCACCATCGAGCACGGCCTCATCGTCCGCTACCACCTATACGAGGACAGCCTCGCCGTCGCCGAAGCATTCGACGTGCGGAACCCCGGACCGGACAGCCCGAACTGACCGGCGTGCTGCGCCGGCACATCGAAAGCCCGCCTCGCGATAGCGATTCGCGGCGACGGTCGGCCGATCGTCTGCGCGGCAAGCGGACCGGATCGAAGGTGCGCCGGTCCGATGCGTGTTCCTGTCGAAAACCACTGGGGGGTAGCGCCTCTCGTGATTCTCGTGCGGTTGCGGCGCACGGGCGTCCGGGAGATGTACACCGTTCGATTACCCGATATCGTGCCCAGGGTGGAGGCGAGCGATTCCGGCATCAAGCTGAAGTTACTGAACGTACCGCCCGAGCCATGGCAGCGATTGTGGGCCGCAGTGGACGATTTGCTCGCAGAGCGGCCCAGCCCGTGGGAAATTCGCATCCACAACGCCGACGGCTCTCTCTGTCTGCCTTACGCGGTTTACAGCGATGCTCTGAATCGCGTCCGAGCCGCGCTGTACGAGGTCGACGCTATCGTCGGATTCGATTGGACCGGATGGGACGGTCTCCTGCGCTACCCGGGCGGCGAAGGTCTGGCCGACGCTCCGATGGGCGAGGCTTGCCGTGTACTGACCCTGCTGGTCCGGGCCGAGCGATTCAACGACGGAGCGATCGGGCAGGCACTCGACGACGGCACTTTCCAGGCCGCCCTGATGCGCCTTCGCCGGTGGTACGACGGTATGGCGCAGATGCGCGCCTTCGAGCACATGCAGGCGCCGGGGGGCCGGTCGTGGGTGTCGCGCGAAATCAACCACTTTCGGATTTTTCTGGCGCTCGTGCGAGACACACGGGCGAAGCGGTGATCCGGACGGCTCGTTGAACGTCTGTGCGGCAAGGGCTCGGATCATGGGCGACGGGGGACCGATGGGCGCACACTGGTGGGGTGGAACCCAGGATCATCGGAAGTGTGATGCCGGTGCTCGAGGTGTCGCTCGAGCCGGGGGAGACCCTGGTGGCCGAATCGGGGCAGCTGTCCTGGATGACCGAGTCGATTCGGTTGCACACCTCGACGCGGGCGGGATCCGGCGGGGTGTTCCGGGCGGTGAAGCGGGCCTTGGCGGGGGCCGGGTTGTTCATGACCGAGTACTCGGCGGTGCGCAATCCGGGAACGGTGGCGTTCGCGGCGAAACTGCCGGGCCAGATCGTGCCGGTGCCGGTGGAGCCGGGGCGGGACTATCTGCTGCATCGGCACGGATTCCTCTGCGCCGCAGGCGATGTCCGGGTTTCGCTGAGCTTCCAGCGCCGGCTGGGTGCGGGGATCTTCGGCGGGGCGGGTTTCACGTTGCAGCGGGTGAGCGGGTCGGGTCAAATGTGGGCCGAGCTGTCCGGTGAGGTGATCCGATACGATCTGGCCCCGGGGGAGCGACTGCGGGTACATCCCGGACATGTCGGAATGTTCGACGCCACGGTCGGATTCGACATCACGATCCTGCGCGGCATCCGGAACATCCTGTTCGGCGGGGACGGTTTGTTCCTGGCCGCGCTCACCGGTCCGGGCCGAGTGTGGTTGCAGTCGTTGACCGTCGCCAATCTCGCCCATGCGATCACCCCGTACCTGCCGCTGCCCGAATTCGACGGCCGGGATCGCTGAGGCGACGGCACGTGCCCGCAGTCGCGAACGCGTAGTAGCGACTCCGTGCCCGGTTTGTGATCGGCGGCGAATCGACCTCGACCACAGCATGTTCCGTTCTCGGGCCCCAGCTCGGTCGGCGCCGGCTGGAACAGGCAGTTGATCCCCGATGGGGATGAAAGCGCATCTGTGCGATCGGCAAGAATGAGACTGTGGACGACGCTGCCGACAGACCTCGACTGATAGCTCTGGATGTGGACGGAACCCTGCTGCGGACCGGTGAGCCGGTCAGCCCGCGCGTGCGCAAGGCGGTGCACGCGGCGGCCGACGCGGGGGCGCACATCGTCGTGGCGACCGGCCGGACCCTGTTGGCGACCAAGCTGGTGGTGCGGGATCTGGGCCTGGCCGAAGGCCGCACGATCTGCTCGAACGGCGCGGTGCAGGCGGATATTTCGACCTGGGAGCCGCAGGACGTGCAAACCTTCGATCCGGAGCCGTCGGTCGCCGTCCTGCGCGAGCTGTTCCCCGACATGGTGCTCTCGGTGGAGAAGGTCGGTATCGGCACCTGGACCACCGGCTACTACCCCGGCAGCTTCCGGCTCGGTGAATTCCGGTTCGTCGAGGACGAGGATCTGAGCCTGGAACCGACCACGCGCCTGAACGGCTGGTGGCCCGGCGGTTCGCTGGACGATATGGTCGCTGTGATGGGGGAGCACGAGCTTCCCGGCGCGGGCTGGGTGCACGGCGAGGACGAACCCTGGCTCGTCGCGTGCCGCCAGGGCATATCCAAGGGCTGGGCACTCGAACGGCTGCGCCGCGAACTCGACGTTCCCCCGGCGGCCACCCTGGCCATCGGCGACGGTTACAACGACTGCGAAATGCTCTCCTGGGCAGGGCATTCCGTCGCCATGGGCAATGCGGTCGAGGTCGCCCGCGAGCTCGCCGACGAGGTCACCGCCCCGGTCCACGAGGACGGCGTCGCATTGGTTCTCGAACGCTGGTTCGCCGGCTGACCGTGGTCGGCGGGACTACGCGACGGCGACCGCGGAGTCCGGCCGCGCCCGCAGCTCACGCACCGCGGCCGCGTACCGCTGCCCGACGACCTGTGCGACGAGACGGTGACTGCCGAGCGGATCGGCGTGGGTGACCTCCGGCGCGGCCGTCACCAGGCGATCGGTGAGCAGGCCGGGAGCCAGAAACCACGGCGCGACGACGATCCGGCCGCAGCCGCGCGCCCGTAGCCGCGAGATCGCGCGGGGGAGTGCGGGTTCGGTGGTCGCGAAGCACACTTCGGTACGCCAGGCGGTGCCCGCGGTGAGCAGGGGGCTCAGGGCGTGAGTGCGGTGGTTGGCTTCGGCGCGGGAGGAGCCGACCGCCGCGACGGCCACCCCCAGCGTGTGGTCGTCCGCCTCGGCCCCTGTCGCGAGCACGCGCTCGCGCAGGGCGGCGATCAGCAGCGGATCGGGACCGAGCACATCGGCCTGGATCAGCCGCAGGCGCGGATGCCGCCCGCGGGCGGCGGCGAGCAGGCCGGGCAGATCGACGCGTGCGTGAAATGCGCTGCCGAGCAACAGCGGTGCGACGACCGCTTCCCGATGTCCCTGTGCGGCAACGGCATCGATGACCTGCTCGACCGACGGCGTATTCAGATCCAGGAACGCCAGCCGCACGTCCAGACCCGGATTCCGCTGTGCCACATCGGCGACCACCGCGGCCACGGTCGCCGCCGAACGCGGATCCCGGCTGCCGTGCGCGACCGCGACCAGCGCCGGAGCGCCGGGCCGCAGCGTGAGCGGCCGGCCGATGATCCCGTTGTGCGACATCAGCCTTCGGTACCGACCTCGACCGCGGTCAGCGCATCGCCGACCAGGCCCGCGGCCAGGGTGTTACCCCCGGCGGGATCGATCAGCAGGAAGCTGCCGGTGTGCCGGTTGACCCGGTAGTCGTCGGCCACGATCGGATCCGCTACGCGCACCGAGATGCGCCCGATGTCGTTGAGTGCCAACGACTCCGCCTCGGTGTCCGCGGCCAGATGCTGTTCGTCGAAACGCTCGAGCAGCGCGCCCACGACCGCCTGGGTGGTGCGGGTGCCGTGCTTGAGCAGCAGTCGCGCGCCCGGGCGCAGCGGCTTGTCGCCGAGCCAGCACACGGTGGCGTCGAAGGTGTCGATGGGCTCGGGGGCGTCGGTCGCCGCGGCGATCACATCGCCGCGCGAAACGTCCACATCGTCGGCGAGAACCAGGGTGACACTGCGCCCCGGCTGTGCCGACTCCAGCTCGCCGTCCGCGGTGTCGATCCGCTCGACCGTGGTGCGAGTTCCCGATGGGAGCACCACGACCTCGTCCCCGCGGCGCACCACGCCCGCGGCGATCTGCCCGGCGTAGCCGCGATAGTCCGGATACTCCGGGGTGCGCGGCCGGATGACGTACTGGACCGGGAAACGCAGCCCCACCTGGTGCCGCCCGTGCACATCGGCGTCGACCGGCACCGACTCCAGGTGCTCGATCAGCGAGGGACCGTCGTAATAGGGGGTGTTCTCCGAGCGCGAGGCGATGTTGTCGCCGTGCAGCGCCGAGACCGGGATCTCGGTGACGTCCTCCCGCGCCCAGCCCAATTTCGTTGTCAGCTGGGTGAATTCGTCGACGATCTTCTCGAAGACGCCCGCCGCGTCGTCCACCAGGTCGATCTTGTTCACGGCCAGAACGAGTTTGGGCACGCCCAGCAGCGCCATCACCGCGGCGTGCCGGCGGGTCTGCTCGATGACGCCCTTGCGCGCGTCGACCAGCAGGATCACCAGCTGCGCGGTGGACGCGCCGGAGACCGTATTGCGGGTGTACTGCACGTGTCCGGGAGTGTCGGCGAGCACGAAAGACCGCTGGGGCGTGGCGAAGTAGCGGTACGCCACGTCGATCGTGATGCCCTGCTCGCGTTCCGCGCGCAGGCCGTCCACCAGCAGCGAGAGGTCAGGGGTGGACAGGCCGCGGTCCACCGAGGCCCGCGTGACGGCGTCGATCTGGTCCGCGAGAACGGATTTCGTGTCGTAGAGCAGGCGTCCGACCAGTGTGGACTTACCGTCGTCGACACTGCCGGCGGTGGCCAGTCTCAATAGGTCGGACATCAGAAATAACCCTCTCGTTTACGGTCCTCCATCGCGGCCTCGGAGACCCGGTCGTCGCCTCGCCGGGGGATGGCACTGTGCGCCGCGTTCGGTGTGGTGAGTGGTTCGGGACGCATCAGAAGTAGCCTTCTCGCTTGCGGTCTTCCATTGCGGCCTCGGAGACCCGGTCGTCGCCTCGAGTCGCGCCGCGTTCGGTGAGCCGCGAGGCCGCGACCTCGGCGAGGATCGCGGCGTTGTCGGCGGCGTCGGAGATGATCGCGCCGGTGGTGGATCCGTCGCCGACGGTGCGGTAGCGCACCGACTTGGTGACCAGTTCCTCGCCGTCGCGCGGGCCGCCCCAGCTGCCCGGGGTCATCCACATGCCGTCGCGCTGGTAGACCGGGCGCTGATGGGCGTAGTAGATGGTCGCCAGCTCGATGTCCTCGCGGGCGATGTACAGCCAGATGTCCAGCTCGGTCCAGTTGCTCAGCGGGAACACCCGGACGTGCTCGCCCGGTGCGTGCCGGCCGTTGTACAGGTTCCACAGTTCGGGCCGCTGCCGCTTGGGATCC
>CBJNFW010000033.1:0-41856 GCA_966435935.1 uncultured Nocardia sp. | reverse complement strand
ATGGATGCGGTCGAGGCGCTGTCCGGCCTGATGGCGAAGCTGGGAGCATGAAAGATGAGTGCGAACAACGTGATCGGCAGTTTCGCCGCGGTGCCGCTGACCGGCGGCGAGCCGGGCTCGGCGCAGGTCGACCAGCAACGGGTGCGCGAATTCGTGCGCGCGTCGGCCGAAGCCAATCGGCACGCGCCCGAGGAGCTGGTGTGGTCCACGCCCGAGGGTATCGACGTGCCGCCGGTTTTCACCCGCGCGGACCGCGACAGCATTGTGGCACAAGGGTATCCGCTGGACAGCGTGCCCGGTGTCGCGCCGTTCGTGCGCGGCCCGTACCCGACGATGTACGTGAATCAGCCGTGGACCATCCGCCAGTACGCGGGCTTCTCCACCGCGGCGGACTCCAATGCGTTCTACCGCCGCAACCTTGCCGCCGGTCAGAAGGGGCTGTCGGTCGCCTTCGACCTGGCCACGCACCGCGGCTACGACTCGGACCACCCGCGCGTCACCGGTGACGTCGGCATGGCCGGTGTCGCGATCGACTCGATCCTGGACATGCGCGAGCTGTTCGACCACATCCCGCTGGATCAGGTCTCGGTGTCGATGACGATGAACGGCGCGGTACTGCCGATTCTGGCGTTGTACGTCGTGGCCGCCGAGGAGCAGGGCGTCAAGCCCGAACAACTGGCCGGAACCATTCAGAACGACATTCTGAAGGAGTTCATGGTCCGCAACACCTACATCTATCCGCCCAAGCCCTCGATGCGGATCATCTCCGACATCTTCGCCTACACCAGCGCGAAGATGCCGAAGTTCAACTCCATCTCGATCTCCGGGTACCACATCCAGGAGGCCGGGGCGACCGCCGATCTGGAATTGGCGTACACCCTCGCCGACGGCGTGGAGTACCTCGAGGCCGGCATCGCGGCCGGGATGGAGATCGACCAGTTCGCGCCCCGGCTGTCGTTCTTCTGGGCCATCGGGATGAACTTCTTCATGGAGGTCGCCAAGCTGCGTGCGGGCCGGCTGCTGTGGAGCGAACTGGTCGCGCAGTTCGAACCGAAGAACGCGAAATCCCTTTCGCTGCGCACACATTCGCAGACATCGGGGTGGTCGCTGACCGCGCAGGACGTGTTCAACAACGTCGCGCGCACCTGTGTGGAGGCGATGGCCGCGACCCAGGGGCACACCCAGTCGCTGCACACCAACGCCCTGGACGAGGCGCTGGCGCTGCCGACCGACTTCTCCGCCCGGATCGCCCGCAACACCCAGCTGCTGATCCAGCAGGAGTCGGGCACCACGCGCCCGATCGATCCGTGGGGCGGGTCCTACTACGTGGAGTGGCTGACCCATCAGCTCGCCGAGCGGGCCCGCGCCCATATCGCCGAGGTGCAGGCGCACGGCGGTATGGCACAGGCGATTTCGGAGGGCATCCCGAAGCTGCGCATCGAGGAGGCCGCCGCGCGCACGCAGGCGCGCATCGACACCGGCCAGCAGCCGGTGATCGGGGTGAACAAGTACCAGGTCGACGAGGACACCCCGATCGAGGTGCTCAAGGTCGAGAACTCCCGCGTGCGCGCCGAGCAGAACGAGAAGCTGCGCCGCCTGCGCGCCGAACGCGATCCGGCCGAGGTGGAACGTGCGCTGGCCGAATTGACCAGGGCCGCTGCCTCTTCCGAGGGCGGTATGGACAACAACCTGCTGGCGTTGGCGATCGACGCGGCGCGCGCGAAGGCGACCGTAGGGGAGATCTCCGATGCGCTGGAGAAGGTGTACGGACGCCATCAGGCCGAGATCCGCACGCTCTCGGGCGTTTATCGCGAGGAGGCCGGGAAGGTGACCAATATCAGCCGGGCCATGGCGCTGGTGGAGGAATTCGCCGCCGCCGAGGGCCGCCGCCCCCGCATCCTGGTCTGCAAGATGGGACAGGACGGGCACGACCGCGGTCAGAAGGTGATC
The DNA here is from genome assembly GCA_966435935.1 of uncultured Nocardia sp. Taxonomy (GTDB): domain Bacteria; phylum Actinomycetota; class Actinomycetes; order Mycobacteriales; family Mycobacteriaceae; genus Nocardia. The sequence continues at coordinate 39,906 of CBJNFW010000033.1, read as the reverse complement.
GCCACGGCCTTCGCCGATCTGGGCATGGACGTCGATGTGGGCCCGCTGTTCCAGACCCCCGAGGAGGTGGCGCAGCAGGCCGCGGACAACGATGTGCACGTCGTCGGGGTGTCCTCGCTCGCCGCCGGTCACCTCACGCTGGTGCCGGCCCTGCGGCAGGCGCTGGCCGATGTCGGTCGTCCCGACATCATGGTGGTGGTCGGCGGAGTCATCCCGCCGGGTGATTTCGACGAGCTGTACGCCGCGGGCGCGGCCGCGATCTTCGCGCCCGGCACCGTCATCGCCGACGCCGCGGTCGATCTGCTCCGCAAGCTGGCCGCCGGACTCGGCCACGAGATCGGCACCGGCGCGGGCGAATGAACGAGCCCGCCGGGAGCGACGGTGGTCCCGAGTCCGTCGCATCGACCACGGACCACCGTCGTTCGGCCGCATCCGCAGCCGCGCCGTCGAACGGCGAGCCGCCGGGCTCGCCGGGCGAGCAGGCCGCTTCCGGCAGCGCCGAATCGCTTGCCGCCGAACAACGTCCGCGTCAGGACTGGGTTCCCGCCGGGCACCCGCGGCTGACCTCGACCTCGGGTGTTGTCAGCGCCGGAGGCCGAGCGGGCGCGGGATCGGGCGGCACGCGACGTCGCGCGATCGATGTCGATCAACTGGCCGAGGGGCTCCGGCGCGGGGAACGCAGTGCTCTGGCCCGGTCGATCACGCTCGTCGAGTCGACCCGCACCGACCACCGCGAGCTGGCGCAGCAACTGCTGCTGCAGGTGGGCTCCGAGGGGGCGGTCGGATCGAATCGCGTCGGCATCACGGGCGTACCGGGCGTGGGCAAGTCGACGTTCATCGATGCGCTGGGCATGTACCTGATCGGGCAGGGCCATCGGGTGGCGGTGCTGGCGGTCGATCCTTCCTCGACTCGCACGGGCGGGTCGATCCTCGGCGACAAGACCCGCATGGCGCGGCTGTCGACACAGCGGGACGCGTTCATCCGGCCCTCGCCCACCGCGGGCACTCTCGGCGGCGTGGCCAAGGCCACCCGGGAGACGATCGTGCTGCTCGAGGCCGCCGGATACGATGTGGTGCTGGTGGAGACCGTCGGGGTGGGACAGTCCGAGGTGACCGTCGCGAACATGGTCGACGTGTTCTGCTTCCTGACCCTGGCTCGCACCGGAGATCAGTTGCAGGGCATCAAGAAAGGCGTCCTGGAACTGGCCGATCTGGTCGCGGTCAACAAGGCCGACGGCAAGCACGAGGTCGAGGCGAAATCCGCCGCCCGCGAGCTGCAGGGCGCGATGCGCCTCATCCATCCGCGCGAATCCCTTTGGCGCCCACCCGTTCTCACCATGAGCGGACTCAACGGCACCGGCCTGGACACGTTCTGGGATACGGTCCTGAAACATCGGCAGACCCTCACCGAGGCAGGCGAGTTCGCCGAGAAACGCCGCCGCCAGCAGGTTGATTGGACCTGGACCATGGTCCGCGACCAGCTCATGCGCCGCCTCGCCGACAGCCCGGAGGTGAAGGCCATCCGCGCCGACGTCGAGGATCGCGTCCGCGACGGCTCGCTCACCCCGGCACTGGCCGCCGAGCAGATCCTGCGCGCTTTCGACGGCTGAAATCCGTTCAGCCCGAAGAGCATTGGGGCTCGAGCCGGGCCGCGAGGGCGGCTGTGGCAATGCCGGGCATCGTCGAACGCCGCTGCCGCGGTGCCGACAGTCGAGCCGGGGAGAGCAGGATGAACTAGCTCGGCTCCGGTGGCTTCAGCCCGAAAAGCTCGGCGGCATTTTCGTAGCACGCGCCGCGCAGCCAGGCGTCGCCGAGGTCGAGGCGGTCCAACGCGTAGAGCGCGTGTGCGTAGGGGTACGGGATGTTCGGGAAATCGCTGCCGAACAGGATGCGGTCACCCAGCGCGAGCAGGCGGGTGCGTTCGTGCTCGGGGAAGGGGTCCTGCGAGTCGAAGAAGTCGGTGAAGTTCATCGTGGTGTCCAGATGAATCCGCGGATACCGCTCGGCGATATCGAGGAAATCGGTGTAGTCGGGCGCGCCCATGTGCGCGATGATCAGCCGCAGATCCGGGAAACGCCGCAGCAGCTCGGCGATCGGCCCCGGACCGGTGAACCTGCCCGGCGCGGGCCCGGACCCGCAGTGGATGAGGACCGGAATCCGGGCCGCGGACAGTACCTCCCACACCGGCGTGAGCAGCGGATCGACGGGGGAGAAATCACCGACCTGGATGTGCACCTTGAAGATTCGCGCCCCGGATTCGACTGCCTCGGTGACATACCGGCCCGCAGCCGGTTCGGGGAAGAACGTCGCGGTGTGCAGACAGTCCGGGGTGCGAGCGGCGAAATCGGCGGACCAGCCGTTGAGCCATGCCGCCATCTGCGGCTTGTGCGGATAGACCAGCGCGGTGAACGCGCGAACACCGAACTCCCGCAACGTCTTCAACCGGACCTGTTCCTCGTCGCGGTAGGCGATCGGCCACGGCCGCCCGGTGAGCGGGCCGGCCGAATCGAAGTACGCCCACACCTTGCGCAGCACCGGCTCGGGCATGAAATGCGTATGCACATCGATGATTCCGGGCAGGCCGAGCCGATGCCGGAAGTCGTGGATGTAGTTCAGGTCCTCGTCGGTGGTCATGCTCGGAACTCCACAACTTCTCGATCAGCGGGCCGGATACACCGTGCGGGCGAAATCTCCGACCCGTTCGATCAAACGGTCGAAGAAGACCGCGGGATCGGTGCCGACGACGATGTCCGCATTGGGTTTTCGCCCCCACATCCCGGCCCAGTCGGCCACGGTGGATCCCCGGGTGATCGTGCCGCTCAGTTCGACGTCGACCGTGGCCGCGCGGGTGCGGGCCAGGCCGGGGTCCAGTGCCACCGCCGCGGCGAACGGATCGTGCATATGCGCGAGATAGCCCTGGCCGCAGTGGCGGTGGAATTCGAAATAGAACCGCACCGCGTCGGTCAGGAACCGGACGATGGGGTTACTCGCCTTCGATCGCGTTCCCGGCGTATCGGTTTCGGAGATCTCTTGCGCCGGAATGCTTTCCGCGCGATCGGCCAGCCGGTTGAGATGTTCCGGGAACATTTCGATGGTTTCGGTGATGTCCAGGCCGCAGACCAGCGGCCGCCGGTCGGGCGGCGCGGCGGAGAAGGCGGCGAAGACCTCTTGCCACGCCTCCGGGTCCACGTGCACATTCCACTCGTTGGTGGGTGTGGTGTTGCCCGGATGGTTGAACGCGCCGCCCATCACCACCAGCCGGCCGAGCAGTTGCGGCAATCGCGGCTCGATCCGCAACGCGAGCGCGAGATTGGTCAGCGGTCCGGTGCACAGCCCGATGATCTCCCCGGGATGCTCGCGCACCAGGTCCACCCACATCTGCGTGGCGGACCGGGTCGAGAGCCGTCGCGGCGGAAGCGGGAATTCGACATAGCCGACGCCCTGCGGGCCGTGCGTGTCCTCGGTGGTGCGCAGCGGGATCGTCAGGGGGGTGTCGGCGCCGAGTGTGACCTCGATATCGGGCGCCCGGCACAGTTCCAGCAATGCCAGATTGTTCGTGGCCACCTGCGGGGCGGGAACGTTGCCGGCCGTCGAGGCGATGCCCAGGAGTTCGGCCTCCGGGCTGGCGAGCACATAGAGCAGTCCGAGGGAATCGTCGATGCCGGTGTCGACGTCCATGATGATCTTCTGCCGCACCGGGGCAATCCTATCGGTGCGGCACGGCGTGGTTGCCAGGGGTGAGCTTTCGCCGCATCGGGCGGACCCCGGTCCGGGATCCGCCTGCTCGCGGCAATCGGTCAGTACATCGGCAATTCGTAGTCCTCGGTCTTGCCGAAGAACATCTTCATCATTACCGGCCGCATCATCCGCGACATCATCACCCGATTCGCGGTCCGCCGCATGGCGGTGCCGAATCGGCTGTGCGACAACATCATATCGATGCCGCCGCCCGGCAGCTGCTTCGCCTCGTCCAGGAACGGGGTCACCGTCCGCTCGTATCGGCCCAGCGCGCCGGGCAGATCGTCGGGCGTGGCGGCGATCTCGCCCGCGAGCACGTACGCGCCCACGATCGCCATGGCGGTGCCCATGCCCGTCATCGGGGAGCCGCAGTATCCGGCGTCGCCGAGCAGGGTGACGCGCCCGGCGTTGAGCGTGGGCATATCGATGCGGGCCAGCTCGTCGAAGTAGAAGTCCTCGGCGGTGGCCATGCCGGCCAGAATGGCGGGCGCGTGCCAGCCGTCACCGGCCAGATGCCGATGAATGAGCCGGTGTTGGGCATCGAGGTCGCCGCGCAGGGCGGGATCGCGATCGGTGAGCAGGGTGAGGATGGCCTTGGCGGTGTCGGGATCGCCATCGGGCCGCAGCCCCACCGCGGCGCCCGGAATCAGCTGCATGGTGAACCAGCCGGGCCGCACGTCCGGCGGTGTCGGGATCGTGAAGAAGGACATGTAGCCGCCCAGATAGGTGCTGAACCGCTCCTCGGGCCCGAAGGCGAGCCGGCGGGTGGCCGAGTGCACGCCGTCCGCGCCGATGACGAGGTCGAAGCGTTCGCTGCGGCCGGAGGCGAAGGTCACCTCGGCGCCGGAACCGTCCTGGTCCAGCGCGGTGATCCAGTCGCCGTACCGGTAGTCCGGATCCCCGCCGGCTCCGGCGAGCTCGTCCAGCAGGACCTGATTGAGGTCGCCGCGGGTGATCTCGATCTCGGCCACCGGGCCCTTGCCGTCGAAGAACTCCATCGACATGTTCGCGTAGGTGCGTCCCTGCGGGTCGACGTAGGACATGCCGAGTTCTCGGAGCTGATACTTGCCGATGCCGGGCATGAGGCCCATTCGCTCGGCGGCCGCTCGACTGGGGCCGCGCAGGTCGACGGCCTGCCCGCCGGGCCGGGGAGAAGCGGCCCGCTCGACGATGGTGACGCCGATTCCGGCTCGAAGCAGTTGCAGCGCAACGGCATTGCCGGCGATGCCGCCGCCGGAGACGAGGATGCGCGGGGTGTGGGTGGTGCCCATGATGTTCATTCCTGTCGTGTAGATCGAACGTCTGAGACAAATGTGCCACACGATTGGCACATCTGTCTAGTACAAATGTCTAAGACGTTGTAACCTGGGGATATGGGTAATCGAGAGGATCTGCTGGCAGCGGCGAAGAAGGTGATCCTGGAACGCGGGCTCGCCAAGGTCACCGCGCGGGACATCGCCGGAGCCGCCGGGGTCAGCCTGGCGGCGATCGGCTATCACTTCGGCTCGAAGGATCGGTTGATCTCCGAGGCCATCACCATCTCCGTCGGCAGCGAGATCGGCGACGGCATGGATGCGGCGATTCGCGATGCGGGACAGGGGCGCTCGCTGCCCGAATCGTTTGCGGCCACCGTGGACGGCCTGGTCGACGTGGCATTCCGGCACCGCGAGCAGTTGCTGCTGAGCCTGGAGAACGGTATGCGGATCGCCCGCTCGGCCGACTCCCAGACGTTTCTCGCCGAGGCGACGGCCGAGGCGTACACCGAACTCGCGACACTGCTGCGCGAGGTCTATCCGGATCTGTCCGGCAAGCAGGCGCGAGCGGTCGCGAAGCTGTATTTCGTGCTGTTCCAGGGCATCGCGATGCTGACGCTGCTCGGGCCGGAGGGGGAGATGCTGCTCGGTGCCGACCTCGAGGTGGCACTGTCGGCACTGCGGGGACGAGCCGCCGAGTAGTCTCTGCCGGACGGATGGCCGAGTCGAGCGGAGAGGCGGGTTCGTGGCGGGACGGATTGTCGCGGGTGACTGGTTACGTGAATTGCGGGCGGCGCCCCAGGCGCGCACGGTGCTGGTGTGCTTCCCGCCCGGCGGCGGCTCGGCCGGCGCCTATCGCGCCTTGGCGCAGCAATTACGCCCCGACACAGCGGTTTTCGCGGTGCAGTATCCCGGCCGTCAGGATCGTCTCGGCGAACCGCTGATCACCGATCTGCGGGTGCTCGCGGACCGGATCCTTCCGGAACTGGCCGTCGGCGCGCCGCGGCTGGCGCTGTTCGGGCACAGTATGGGCGCGACGGTGGCCTTCGAAACCGCGCGCCGACTGGAAAGCGCTGGGCAGCAGGTGCTCCGGCTGTTCGTCTCGGGCCGGATCGCACCGGACGCGCCCTATGCCGGTGCGATACACCGGGCCTCGGACGACGAGGTGATCGCGGAGCTGGAACGGCTGGCCAATGATCCTGCCTCCGTGGCGATGCTGCGTTCGGAGCCGAGCCTGGCCGAGTTGGTGTTGCCCGCGGTCCGTGCCGATTACCAGGCTGTCGAAACGTATCGGTACGAGCCGGGGCCGGCACTGCGGTGCGATATCTCGGCGTTGCTCGGCGATGCGGACCCGACGGCGACAGCCGAACAGGCAGGGGAGTGGAAGCGGCACACCACCGGCGGATTCGAGCTGGCCACCTTTCCGGGCCGGCATTTCTATCTCGACGAAAAGGTCTCCGCCGTAGCGGAATTCGTCAACGAACGCTCGGCTTGAGCGCGCGGTGGTGGCGGGGTAGCCAGACATATCCCGCCCAGGAGATCGTGACGGCGATCACGACCAGCACGCGCACGAGATCCAGTGCGCCCCGCGGATACAACACGCCGGTGATGTAGTGATCGATGAATCCGCTCGGCGGTAGCGAAGCCTCGCCGATGTGTGCGCGCGCCCAGTTCTCCAAATGAGTCAGCGGGCAGGACAAATGGAACAACACCGTGCTGAACCCCCACCCGAACGCGGCCAGATGGGTCCAGATCGTCCACCGCCACTGCCAGGCGAGGTAGCCGCCGACCACGACATAGGCGACGAACAGGAAGTGCACCACCGCGGTGGCGTCGGCCAGCAGACGGTACATCATGTATCCAGAGTAGGCGTGGGTCACGGTCCCTCCCGCTGCGTGTGATCGTATTGATGCGTTCGCTTCCGCGGTCGTACTGCCCGGTGCAGCTGTTCGTAAAACGAGGTGCTCGGTTTGCGTCCGGATCTCGCCAGTGCGGTGAATCACCGTGCGGCAGTCCGGCTTCCGCTGAATTTCTGGTGCATGCCGGTACGGATTCCAGTTTCTGGAATATCCATACTGGAATATGCGCATCTATACATGTCTGTTCGATGTATCGAACAGAACCAACCCGGGACGCTCCGCAACGAAGCGAAGCGGTCACCAGTTGGACGGTTCGAAGTCCTTGAGGAAGCAGCCGTGCAGATCTTCGCCGTTCTCGCCGCGCACGATCGGGTCGTAGACCCGCGCGGCGCCGTCGACCAGGTCCAGCGGGGCGTGGAAGCCCTCCTCGGCCAAGCGAATCTTGGTGTAGTGCGGGCGTTCGTCGGTGATCCAGCCGGTGTCGACGGCGGTCATCAGGATGCCGTCGGCCTCGAGCATCTCCGCGGCGCTGGTGCGGGTGAGCATATTCAGCGCGGCCTTGGCCATATTGGTGTGCGGATGGCCGGGGCCCTTGTAGCCACGGCCGAAGACGCCCTCCATCGCGGAGACGTTCACGACGTATTTGCGTCGCGCCGCGGCGGCGGCCATCGCCGGACGCAGCCGGGAGATCAGGATGAACGGCGCGACGGAATTGCAGAGCTGCACCTCGAGCAATTCGGTGGCATCGACCTCCGCCACGGTCTGCACCCAGCTGTTGGTGTGCGCGAGATCGGGCACCAGGCCCCCGGCGTCGATGGCCAGACCGCGCGAAATCCGTTCGGGTGTGGCCGATCCCGCGACGAGCGCCAACTCGGTCACCTCGGCGGCGGTGAGCGCGGGGGCCAGTGCGGCGGTCAGCGCGTTGGGATGCGCCTGCATGGTCTTGCCGAAGGTGACGGTGTCGGGGAGCGCGCCGGCGGGCAGCGGATCGCTCTCGGCCTCGACCAGGGCGCCGTACGCGCCGGCCGAGCGGCGGACGGTCTGCGCGGCGTTGTTGATCAGGATGTCCAGTGGGCCCTGCGCGGCGACATCCTCGGTGAGCGCGACGACCTGGGCCGGATCGCGCAGGTCGATGCCGATCACCCGCAGCCGGTGAATCCAGTCGGCGCTGTCGGGCTGGGCCTTGAACCTGCGGATGGCGTCGTTGGGGAAGCGGGTGGTGATGGTGGTGTGCGCGCCGTCGCGCAGCAGGCGCAGCGCGATGTACATGCCGATCTTGGCGCGCCCGCCGGTGAGCAGAGCGCGACGGCCGCGCAGATCGGTGCGCGCATCGCGTTTGGCGTGGCTCCGGGCGGCGCAGTCCGGGCACAGCTGGTGGTAGAAGGCGTCCACCCGGGTGTAGCGCTGTTTGCAGATGTAGCAGGGGCGCGGTTTGAGCAGCGTTCCGGCCGAGGCCCCGGAAGCGGTGGAGGTCAACGGGATTCCGGCGGTCTCGTCGTCGATCCGGTGGAGTGAGCCGGTGGCGGTGGCGTGCACGATGGCGCGGTCGTTCGCCGCGACGGCGTTCCTGGCGGCGATGCGGCGGCGGCGCTTGAGCATCTTGAACATGTGCCCGACCGCGCGTTGCACGCGCAGCGAATCGGGGTGGTCCTTGTCCAGATCGCCCACCTGGTCGAGAACTCGCAGGCAGATGGCGAGTTCCTCGGGATCGATGGCGGCCTGCGGCGCGGCGGTATCGGTCGTCGGGTCGTGATCGGCCATCGCGGTGCGGGTGGTTCCTTCGTGCGTTCGGTCTCGGGCCGGATCATTGTCGCATCAGCGCAGGTGTGCACCCGCACACGGCCGCCGTACCGGATGGGCGCCGGTTTGTTGACATAACGCCAACAGTGGTTCACGCTGGTGCCCGAGGTCGGCGGGATGCCGGCCCGAACGTGCGTCCGGCAGGTGAGGGCCGGACGCGCACGGTGAATCGGCTCGGCACGAGAGGTGAGACGCAGATGGCACGCGCGGCATGGAGCGACGACGAGGTCGAGGCGGTCCGGGAGCTGGCGAGGGATTTCTTCGCCAAGGAGGTCGTCCCGCACGAGGAGAAGTTCGTCGAGCAGGGCCATCCCGACCGTGAGCTGTACAACCGCGCGGGCGAGCTGGGGCTGCTGTGCGCGGCCATTCCGACCGAATACGGCGGCGGCGGAGGCACTTTCGCGCACGAGGCGGCCATCATCGAGGAGCAGTCCTTCGGCGGCGAGGGTGCGCTGGGCATGCCGGTGCACTCCTCGATCATCGCGCCCTACCTGGCGCATTTCGGCAGTGAGGAACTCAAGCGGCGAGTGCTGCCGAAGGCGGCCAGCGGCGAGATGGTGCTCTCGATCGGCATGACCGAGCCGGGCACCGGATCGGACCTGCAGGCGATCAAGACCCGCGCGGTGCGCGAGGGTGACGAGTACGTCATCACCGGGTCGAAGATCTTCATTTCCAACGGCTGGCTGTGCGACGGCATCATCCTCGCGGTCAAGACCGATCCGACCAAGGGCGCCGCGGGCGTCTCGCTGATCTTCGCCGAGGTGAGCGACGATACGCCCGGTTTCAAGCGTGGCCGGATCCTGTCCAAGATCGGCGGTAAGGGCCAGGACACCGCGGAACTGTTCTTCGACGGGCTGCGCGTGCCCGCCTCGAACCTGCTCGGTGAGGCCGAGGGGCAGGGCTTCTATCAGATGATGCAGCTGCTCGCGCAGGAGCGGCTGGTCACCGCGATCATGGCGGTGGCGATGATGGAGAAGGCCGTCGAGCTGACCGTGGAGTACACCAAGGGGCGCGAGGCGTTCGGCAAGCCGTTGTTCGCGATGCAGAACACCAAGTTCGAACTCGCCGAGTGCACGACCATCGCGCGAGTGAGCCGCACCTTCCTCGACGACGCCATCAGCAAGCATCTTCGTGGCGAACTGGACATTCCCACCGCTGCGATGGCGAAATACTGGCTGACCGACCAGTTGGGTATTGTGGTGGACCGTTGTCTGCAACTCTTCGGTGGCTATGGATACATGACGGAATACCCGATCTCCCAGCTCTACACGGGCGCCCGGATCCTGCGTATTTGGGCCGTTTCGAACGAGGTGAGGAAGGACCTCATGTCCCGCGAACTCCAAACCCCGCCCCTCTGCGTTCGCTGGGGCCGAGGCCCCGGCGCGGCGCCGGCTCGATCCCGACGAACGTCGCGCCCAGATTCTGGCTCGCGCGATCGAGATGTTCGGCGAACGTCCCTACGCCGCGGTGTCCACCGCGGAACTCGCGCAGCGTGCCGGGGTGGCTCGCGGCCTGATCAACCACTATTTCGGCAATAAGCGCGACCTGTACCTCGCGGTCGTGCGCCGGATGGTGACCTTGCCCAAACCGGACGACATGGTGCTGCCGAACGGCACGGCCCGGGAGCGGGTCGATGCGAGTGTGGCGTGGTTGCTGGACACCATCGGTGAGCACGGCAGTACCTGGGTGAAGGTGACCGGGCACGAGGGGATCGGCGACGATCCGGAGGTGCAGCGCATCCTGGACGACGCCGACGACGCGGCCGCGGCCCGGTTGCTGGACATGGTGGGGCTGAGCGAATCCCGGCACACGGCCGAGCTGCGGGCGCTGGTGCGCGCCTACGGCGGCATGGTGAAAACCGCTGGGCGCGAATGGATCATCCGCGGCACCCTGACCCGCGAACAGGTGCACATCCTGTTGGCGGACATGCTGTTCGCGTTGATCACCACGTCGTTCCCGAAGATCGACCGCTGATCGCCGGTCGCGCCGGTGCTCACTCCTGGGTGCGGGCCCGGCTGGGTTGCACGCGAGGCGGCTCGTTCGGCATCTTCGGGTACTGCGGCGGCCACGGTGCGTCCAGCAGGCCCGAATCCTGGTCTCGGGCAGCCATTTTCAAGAGTGGTTCGATGGACTGGGGAGTACGGTCGGCCCACGGGTCGCCGAATTCGGCGACCCGGGCCGGTACCGTCGCGATGGTGAGTTCATCGGGCGCGATGGTGTCCAGGGCGTCCCAGGAGATCGGCGTGGATACCTGCGCGCCGACCTTGGGACGTACGCACCAGGCCCCGAAAACCGTTCGGTGCGGCGCATTCTGGTTGTAGTCGATGAATACGCGGCTGCCGCGCAGCTCCTTCCACCACTGTGCGGTGATCCGGTCCGGGTGGCGGCGTTCGAGTTCGCGGGCCAGGGCCACCGAGGCGGCGCGGACCTGATAGCCGTCCCAGCGGGGTTCCAGTGCGACATAGATGTGCAGGCCGCGCGAGCCGGAGGTCTTCACTCGCGAATCGATGCCCAGCTCGGTGAACAGTTCACGGGTGCTGATCGCCGCGGAGCGCAGGTCGGCGAATCCGATGCCGGGTGAGGGGTCCAGATCGATCCGCAGTTCGTCGGCGATGGCGAGGTCGCCGAGAACCTCGGTGACGGCCCGAGGCGTGGGGGTGTGGCCGGCGGCGGTGTCGGGCGGGCCGGCCGAGACGTGGTTGGCCCAGACGTGAAAACCCAAGCAGCCCAGGTTGACCGCCCACAGGATGTGCGCGAGATCGGCCGCGACGAGGGCGTCGCTGGTGGTGCCGTTGGGGGTGGCGACCTTGGTGGTCTGCAACCAGTCCGGGACCGAGGCGGGCACCCGCTTCTGGAACCAGGATTTGCCGCTCGCACCGTCGGGATAGCGCTCCAGCAGCACCGGCCGGTCGCCGATGGTGCGCATGATCGGTTCCTCGACGGCCTGGTAGTACCGCACCAGATCGAGTTTCGTCTCGCCGCGCTTGGTGAAGTAGACCTTGTCGGGATTGCTGATCCGCACGGTGCGCCCGGCGGCCTCGACATCGATGGACGCGCTCATCGGCGTGCCTCGGCGAAGATATCGGCGAGTTCGGCGGGCGCGACCTGCTCGAGCTGGGCATATGTGCACGACTCCGGGGTGCGGTCGTCGCGGAACCGGACCAGGCGTCCGCCGTGTCGTAATCGGCCGGCCATGACGTGTTCGTAGCGGACTTCGGCGACCAGTTCGGGGCGCAGCGCCTCCCAGGACAGATCCTTGGTCCCGGTCCAGCGGCTCACGCCGCCGGGCATCTTGCCCTCGGCCTTGGCCTGGGCGGCGGCATCGGCCCACTGTCGCCACGGGTGGTTTTCCAGCGCGTTCTCCCGGAGCGGCTGGAGTTCCTCGACCAGGGAGGCTCGGCGGGCGGCGGTGAAGCTGCTGGCCACGCCGACGTGATGCAGATTGCCCTGCTCGTCGTACAGGCCCAGCAAAAGGGAGCCGACGCCCTGACCGTCCTTGTGCCAGCGGAATCCGGCGACCACGCAGTCGGCGGTGCGCTCGTGTTTGACCTTGACCATCACCCGCTTGTCCTGCAGATATGCCAGGTCACCGGCCTTGACCACGACGCCGTCGAACCCCGCGCCCTCGAAGCGGGTGAACCAGTCCCGGGCCAGCACCGGATCGGTGGTGACCGGGGTCAGGTGTACGCGGTCGAGCGAATGGTCCACGATCGTTTCGAGGATCTTGCGACGTTCGGCGAACGGCTCGCCGGTCAGATCCCGATCGCCGAGGGCGAGCAGATCGAACGCGACGAAACTGGCCGGGGTCTCGGCGGCGAGTTTGTTCACCCGGGAGGTGGCCGGGTGCAGGCGATTCTGCAAGGTGTCGAAATCCAGGCCGTGTTCGGTGACCATGACGATCTCGCCGTCCATCACACAGCGCTGCGGCAGCGCCTGCGCGAGCAGTGTCACCAGTTCGGGGAAATACCGGGTGAGCGGGCGGTCGTTGCGGGATCCGAGTTCGATCTCATCCCCGTCGCGAAATACGATGCAGCGGAAGCCATCCCATTTGGGTTCGTAGAACAGCTCCGGATCGTCCGGCAACGCGGACGCGGATTTGGCCAGCATCGGTTTGACCGGCGGCATGAGAGGCAGATCCACACGATCCTCCTGGGTTTATGGCCTTCGCTTCGCTGCGGCTGTGTCGGCGTGGGCGCCTTGCCAGTTTCGCGAACCGGTGTCTCAACCTGGTAGACGATGCGGGCGGGGAAAAATCATCGCCCGCATCGTCGTGAAGATCGTATGCCGTGGTACCGACAGATTTCGGTAGCGGCCGTCAGCCTTCGAGCCACCCGTGCTGTTCGGCGAATGCCGCCAGTCGTTCACGGATGGTGACGATCTCACCGGCGGTCAGCGCCGGGCTCGAATCCAGCAGCAGTTCGGTGATCAGCCGTTTGTGTTCGGCGGCGGTGAGCACGCCGGCGCCGCGTTCGCGGTTGCGATGGCGTGGCACGGGCGGCTGCCCGGCGACCAGGGTCAAGTTGACCGCCTTCGGCCCCCGGTCACCCTCGGTCACCTCGAATTCGAACACTCGGCCCTGGCGCAGTTCGTCTTCGTCGAGTCCGATGTCGTTCACGTGGACGAACACATCGGGGCCACCGTCTTCCGGCCGAATGAACCCGAACCCCCGCGAACTGTCGAAGGACACCAATTTCCCGATCGACACCTGCACCCGCTCCTCATTGCCGTCACTGTGCCGTCACTCTAACCGTCCCGGTGTTCGTTGTCGGTGGATTCACCGGTGGAGGAGAGGGCTTTCTGCAGCGAATTGAACACCGTCAGACCCTGCCCGACCATGCCGTTGACCAGCTCGCCGACGCCGTCCGGACCGTTCAGCACGGTCAGGTTGGCGTTGGACAGGCCGAGCGCGGCCTGCTTCACGATCTCGGGCAGCTGTTCGATGAGCAGCTGGTCCAGGGCGATCCGGTTGTTCGAGGCCGCGGCCTCGGCCTGGATACGGGTGCGGTCGGCCTCGGCCTGCGCGAGGACGCGCACTCGTTCGGCCTCGGCCTCGGCGGGTTTGACCACCTCGGTCTGCAACTGCTGTTCGCGCAGCTGGGCTTCCTTGCGGGCGCGTTCGGCCTGCGCGGTGAGCACCTCCTGCAGGGCGATGGCCTCGGCCAGCGGACCGGCCTGGGACGCCTCTGCCTTGGCCTTGTCGATATCGCGCTGGTATTCGGCCTGCAGAATCGCGGTCTGCCGCTGGTACTCGGCCTGCTTGCGGCGCGAGGCCTGTTCGGCCTCGGCGGCGGCCTGGGACGCGGCTGCCTGGGCGATCTGCGCGTCGCGCTGAACCGCGGCGTTGTGCGGGGCGGCGAGGGCGCCGATGTAGCCGAGGTTGCCGTCGTCGATGGACTGGATCTGGAACGAGTCGACCCACAGGCCGATATTGCTCATCTCCACCTTCGAGGCCACCAGCACCTCGTCGGCGAGCTTCTGGCGTTCGCGGATGATCTCCTCGACGGTCATCGATCCGACGATCGAGCGCAGATGTCCGGAGAAGATGCGGCCGGTCAGGACGGACATCTCCCGCTCCTGCTCGGACAGGAAACGCTGCGCGGCGTTGACGACCGACTGGGTGTCGTTGGCGACCTTGAACGCGATCACGGCCCGCACATCGAGCTGAATGGCCTGTTTGGTGACGCAGCGTTCCTGGATTTCGGCCTCGTACATGGCCAGCGACAGGTATCTGACCTTGCGGAAGAAGGGCATCACCCAGGCGCCGTGCCCGGTGATCACCCGGAACGGCGCGTTGTCTCTGGCCTTGCCGCCGCTGACCAGCATGGCTTCGTCCGGATCGGGCACGTGGTAGCCCAGCACTGTTGTCTCCCTTGTTATCTCGATAAATCCCCGCCCGGCCCGACGTCGAGCGGGAACCAGGGAACGACATCGACGATCCGGCCCGGGTGCACCTCGACGATCAGGACGGTCGCGAACTGATCGATGGGTTCGGTGGATCGTGCGATGTAACTCTCTGTCCCCCCTCGGATCGCTACCAGGACCTCCCCGAGCATGCCTTCGCCGCGGATCGGCGATGTGAGCGTACCGGTCAAACCCCGCACCGGGTCGGTCATCGCATCGAACTCCTTGCCGGACAACGGTGAACCGGGTGATTTCCCAGCGTACCGCCCGAGTACGGCGGATCAGAACCGAATTTTCCCCCGCTGCTCAGGGCGTCCCACTCGCGGAAAATTGGCGCTGGTCATCCGGGCGTGTCCGTGCAAGGCTGAAACGGTGACCACTCCTCCGGATAGTCAGGCCGCGCAGCCGGATCCGACCTCCGACAAGCTCGACGCGAGCGTGTTGAAGGTGGCCGGCGTCGTGGTGCTCGGCGCGATCATGTCGATCCTCGACATCACCGTCGTCACCATCGCTCTGCCCACATTCCAGAACACCTTCCACGCCAGCTACGCGATCGCCGCCTGGTCGATGACCGGCTACACGCTCGCCCTGGCCACAGTCATTCCGCTGACCGGCTGGGCGGCGGACCGATTCGGCACCAAGCGCCTGTACATGATGGCGCTGACCTTCTTCGTCCTCGGCTCGCTGCTGTGTTCCACGGCGTGGAACATCGAGTCGCTCATAACCTTTCGCGTGATCCAGGGGCTCGGCGGCGGCATGCTGATGCCGCTGGGCATGACGATCATGACGCACGCCGCCGGTCCGCAGCGGATCGGCCGGGTGATGGCGGTACTCGGCGTGCCGATGCTGCTGGGCCCGATCCTCGGGCCGATCCTGGGTGGCTGGCTGATCGATGTGCACTGGTTCGGTATGCCAGGGTGGCACTGGATCTTCCTGATCAACGTTCCGATCGGCGCGCTGGCGCTGGTCCTGTCCTTCGTGGTGTTCGCGCCCGACCGCCCCGAACCGTCCGAGACCTTCGATTTCGTGGGCATGTTGCTGGCCTCGCAGGGGCTGGCGTTGTTCCTGTTCGGGGTGTCCTCGATCCCGGAGAAGCACACCGTGCTGGCGGCGCGGGTGCTGATTCCCGCGGTGATCGGGCTGGTGCTGATGGTGGGGTTCGTGCTGCACGCATTGCGCACCGACCATCCGCTGATCGATGTGCACCTGTTCCGGAACCGGTCGTTGACCTTCGCCGTGCTGACCATGGTGTTCTTCGCGGTCGCGTTCTTCGGGGCGGGCCTGTTGCTGCCCAGTTATCTGCAGCAGGTGCGCGGCCTGACGCCACTGCACGCCGGACTGCTGATCGCGCCGCAGGGCTTGGGCGCGATGCTGACGATGCCGATCGCCGGACGGCTGGTGGACAAGATCGGCCCCGGGCGCATCGTGATGACGGGCCTGGTCGTGATCGCCGTCGGCACCCTGTTCCTCACTCAGCTGCACGCCGATACGCCCTATCCGCTGCTGATGGGGGCGCTGTTCGTGATGGGCCTGGGAATGGGCTGCACGATGATGCCGGTGATGACCGCAGCCATCCAGACCTTGACCCACGCGCAGGTGGCCCGGGGGACGACGCTGATGAACATCGTGAACCAGACGGCCGGTTCGATCGGCACCGCGGTGATGTCGGTGGTGCTGACGAATCTGCTCAACAGCAAACCGCTGGCACAGGCGGCGATCGCCTCGCACTTCAACCCGGCTGTGGCCAAGCAGCTGCCGCCGGGGGCGCTGGGCACCGGATTCGATCAGGCCGCCGCGGCGTTCTCGCACACCTTCGTGGTGGCCGTGGTGTTGACCGTGATCACCCTGATTCCGGCGTTCTTCCTGCCCAAGACAAAACCCCCCGTACCGCAGGATGCGGCCGATGCCCCGATGATGATGGGGCACTGAGTATTCGGATCCGCGCCCGCGTCCCGGACTACCGGGGCGCGGGCGCTGTTGCGGCGCAGCGCTTTTCGGGCTCCCGCGCCGAGGTGACATGGGGAAGGCAGTCGATCGGACGCCGGGCCGGTCACGGTTGCCGGTTCCGAACCGATTGTGCCAGAAGGTTTTCCAATCCGGCGACGATGAGATCCAAACCGCGCTCGAAATAGTCGTCGGTGGCGCGTATGCGGTCCGTGGCCGCGAGTTCGGCGACCAGGGGGGTGCGTTCGGCGTCGATGCGGCTCAGCCGCGCCTGCGGGGTGTAGACCTGATCGGGGACGCCGCGCGGATACATCTCCTG
Source organism: uncultured Nocardia sp. (assembly GCA_966435935.1). Classification (GTDB taxonomy): domain Bacteria; phylum Actinomycetota; class Actinomycetes; order Mycobacteriales; family Mycobacteriaceae; genus Nocardia. The sequence continues at coordinate 23,092 of CBJNFW010000033.1, read as the reverse complement.
CTCCTCGATGGCCGCGCCGACCGTGAAGTCGTACACGGTGCTGAAGGCGATGGCGGCGTCGTCGGCGGAGAAACCGGCATCGACCAGCACCCGTAACCGGGCCTCCTGCACCTCGTACATGGTCTTGTCGGTCAGGCGGGTGCCGGGCACCATCTTCGCGCCGTCGCGATATTTCAGCAGTGCCGCGCGCAACGTGGACGCCGATTCCCGGAGGAACGCCTGCCAGCCCCGCGTACCCCAGTTTTCGCGATCCGCGGGGACCGACTCACGCAGGACGGTGGTGGCCATATCGTCCAGCAGCGCTCGCTTGTTCTCGAAATGCCAGTACAGCGCGGGTGCCTTGACGTCCAGACGGGATGCGATCGCGCGCAGGGTGAGCTTGTCCAGGCCGACCTCGTCCAGCAGCGTCAGAGCCGTGCGCACCACGCGTTCGCGGTCGATCGGTGCGGTGCGGTCGATCGGCATCGCAGAACCTCCTCTTGTCTCCTTAACGATGTTAAGGCATGATTGCCGCAACGGAATTTAACGTTGTTAAGGAGAATGGTCATGAAGGCAGCGGTCCTGCACACGTACGGCGAGGCTCCGCGATACGAGGATTTCCCCGAGCCGCGGGCGCGCGAGGACGAGCAGGTCGTCGAGGTCACCGCGGCGGCGCTGACGAATCTGGCCCGCGGGCGGGCCGCGGGCGTCCACTACAGCAGTCACGGCGAACTGCCCGCGGTCGTGGGGGTGGACGGTGTGGGGGTGCTGGCCGACGGGCGGCGAGTGTTCTTCACCGGCCCGCGCGAACCCTTCGGCTCGATGGCCGAGCGCTCACTGGCGTCTCGGCGCATCTTCGCGGTACCCGACGGGCTGGACGACCTCACCGCCGCCGCGGTGCTGAATCCCGGTGTGTCGGCATGGCTTTCCCTGGCGCACCGCGCAGAACTGCGGCCGGGGGAGCGTGTGCTGATCGCCGGCGCCACCGGTGTGACCGGCAAGCTGGCCGTGCAGGCGGCGCGGTTGCTCGGCGCGGGTGAGATCGTCGCGGTGGGCCGCAATCGCGAATCGCTGCGGCGCGTCGCGGAACTCGGTGCGCACGTCACGCTCGCACTGGATGACGATCCGGGTGCGGTGTTCGCGGAAGCGTTCGGCGACAAGGGATTCGACGTCGTCATCGACTATCTGTGGGGTCCGCCGACCGAGGCGTTGCTCGGTGTGCTGAGCCGGACGGACCTGCGTGCCGCGGCCCGGCGGACTCGTTTGGTACATGTCGGCTCGATGGCCGGCCCGTCGATCGCCTTGCCCGGAAACGCCTTGCGCTCCAGCGATCTGGTGATCATGGGCACCGGGACGGGCTCGATGGATCCGGTCCGGCTGGGAGAGGGGATCGAGCGCGTCATGCGGGGTGTGGTCGAGGGTGACCTGGCCGTCGACGCGCGCGCGGTGCCGCTGGCCGAGGTCGAATCGGTGTGGAATGCCGAGGGGCGGGGAGTTCGCACGGTCTTGATCCCGTGACACCGCGCCGCACGAGCACGGAATCGAAATCCCTGTGCCCGTGCGGTTCCGGATCTGTCGAGGTCAGGCGACCGGGGTGGTCTCGGGTTCCTCGGCCGGTGTGGGCCGCCGGCCGCGCAACAAGATCAGGCCCAGGGCCGCGGCGGCGAGGGAGAATCCGACGCTGATCCACGATCCGGTGGACATGGCCGCGGTGAAGGCGGATTTCGCCGGACCGTCCAGCCCCGATCGGAATGCCGCACCGATGGATTCGCGTGCGGCGGCCGGAGCGTCCGCGGGCATGTGCGCGGTGTAGACCCCGGCCAGGACGCTGCCGATCACCGCGACGCTGATGGCTTGTCCGACCTGCTGGAGCGTGTCGTTCATGGCCGAGCCGACCCCGGCGTGCTCGACGGGTATCGCGCCCAGGATCGAGGAGTAGGCGGCGGGACCGGCCAGCCCGCCGCCGATTCCCATGATCATCATGCTGGCCAGCACCCACAGGTAGCTGTCCGCGTTGGCCAGCACCGCGAACGCCCCGGCCATCACCACCAGTCCGGCGACGATGAGCGTCTTGTTGCTCAGCGTTTTGCCCAGGGTCGCGCCCAGACCGTTGAACACGGCCGCGGCCAGGGCGTACGGCAGCAGCGCCCAGCCCGCCCGCATCGGTCCGTAACCGAGCACGAACTGCAGGTACTGGGTCAGGATCAGCAGGACCGCGCCCATGCCGAAGACCATCAGCAGCAGGGTCAGGCAGGTGCCGGTGAAATCCCGGTGCCGGAACACGCCGAGCGGCAACATGGGATGTTCCGAGCGGTGCTCCCACAGCCCGAATCCGGCGGCGGCCAGCACGGCGAGCACGATCACCGGAATGTTCCACTCCCGCTGGATGATCACGTACACCGTCGAGGTCAGCGCCACGATCGAGAGTGCGACCCCGACCGGGTCGACCGGCCGCTGCTCACCGCGGGTCTCGGGCATCAGGACCACCGCGGCCGCGATCGCGATCGCCGCCACCGGGATGTTCAGCAGGAACACCGAACCCCACCAGAAGTGTTGCAGCAGTACACCTCCCAGCGTCGGCCCGAGCACGATGCCGACCATCGACACCGTCGACCAGGCCGCCATGGCCTTGCGCCGCTCGTCCTCGGCGAAGGTGGTCATCAGGATGGACAGGGTCGAGGGCATCAGCAGTGATCCGCCGACGCCCATCGCCGCACGCGCCGCGATGACCTGCCACGGCGCGTCGGCGAGCACCGCCAGCAGCGAGGCCGCGCCGAAGACGGCCAGACCGGTGATGAGCATGCGGCGGCGGCCGAAGCGGTCGGACAGGCTGCCCGCGGTCAGCAGCAGTCCGGCGAAGACCAGGATGTAGGCGTCGAGGATCCACTGGACGTCCGCGGGTGATGCGTTCAGGTCTCGGATCAGCGACGGGATGGCGATATTGAGTACGGTGCCGTCGATCATCAGCACCAGCAGGGACAGACACAGCACCACCAGAATCCACCAGCGGCGCGGATCGCGGACGGCGTCTTCTGCCTCCGCCGGCTCTGGTACAGCGTTCGATTTCACTCGAACAGCGTACGATGAACTCGAACAGTGTGCGAGTGAATTAAGGTGGATGCCGTGTCCAAGCCATTCACCTCGGTATGGGCGCGGGAGCCGCGCCGCCCCAAAAGCTCCGGGCTCGGTCGGGAGCAGATCGTCGCGGCGGCGGTGGACATGCTCGATACCGAAGGGCTCGAAGCGCTGAGCATGCGCAAGCTCGGGGCGCGGCTGGGTGCGGGCGCGACCAGTCTGTACTGGTACGTCGCCAACAAGGACGAACTGCTGGAACTGGCCATGGACGAGGTGTGGGGACTGGTCGAGGTTCCCGATCCGGACCGGACGCCGTGGCGCGAGGTCGCTACCACCACCGCGTACGGGCTGCGCGTCACCCTGCTGGCCCACCCGTGGATGGCGAACCTGTTCGGCCGGATGCCGAGCGTCGGGCCGCACGCGTTCGCGCTGAGTGATCGGTTGCGTCGTGCGTTCGTGCGCGCCGGATTCACCGGGATCGATGTGTACCTGGCCAACGGCACGCTGATGGGATTCGTTCTGGGACAGGTCATTCCGGAGATCGGGGTGCGCCAGGCGACCGCGGGCGGAACGTACGACACCGACAGCATGGTGGCGGTGCTGGAGCGCACGGCCGCGGACTACCCGCAGATGCGCGCGGATTTCCGGGAGACGGTCGAGATCGATCCCGAGGCCGCGCGCGCCATGGCCTTCGACTTCGCGCTGCTGTGCGTGCTGGACGGCCTCGAGGCCCGGCTCGCCGCCGCCCGCACTCCGGGGCAGCCCGAACGGAGGTCGGAGCCCGCCGCCCGCGAGCGCGAATGATGCTGCGTCACAGGGGGTTCAGCCGTCGCCGGGCTCGGCCGAATCGGGGATGCTCCAGCCGACGCTGGTAACCGAAGGCTCCAAACTCAACCGGCTCACCGCCGACTCCATCTGGCGGTCGTCGCGCTCATCGCCGATCAGCTCCGCGCTCACCTCCACCAGGCCCGCCGTGCCGGCGTTGCGGCTGGAGACCGACACGAGCCGGAAACCGGTGCGGGTCAAGGCCTGGACCAGCAGGGCGCGCACGTGCGCCTCGTTGGCGTCATCGGTGACCGCAGCGAAGGAATAGTGTGCGATCTGTTCGCTACCCGCCTCGGGATGCCGGTCGACCGCGCGCCCGGCATAGCGCAATACCGTGTTCACCACGACGACGACCACCGTCCCGGCGGCCGCGGTCGAGTACATTCCCGAACCCGCCAGCGCCCCGACCGCGGCCGAACACCACAGCGTGGCAGCGGTATTGAGCCCACGCACGCTCAGACCCTCGCGCATGATCACGCCCGCGCCCAGGAAGCCGATTCCCGAAACGATCTGCGCGGCAACGCGGGTCGGGTCCGCCGAGGTGCCGTGGAAGCCGTGCGCGGACAACAGGACGAACAGCGTCGCACCCGCCGCGACCAAGGCGTTGGTACGCAGGCCTGCCATCCGGGCGCGGTACTGGCGTTCCACGCCGATCACCGCGCCGAGGCCGACTCCGGCCCCGAGGCGCAACAACATCTCCACGGTCGTCATCACGTACTCCTGATCTGGCGAACACGCTGGTCCGCGCCGGAGGTTACCGGTACGGCGGCCGGGGAAGGAGGATTGGAGACGGTGGCGTGGTGAACAGTCGGCAAAGGCCACGGCCGCACGCTCGGCTCACTCGCGGTACATCGTCCGGTAGGCGGAGATCGTCTCGACGATGTGGTCGACCAGTTGTTCCCGGGTCGCGCGCAATCTGCCGTTCAACCAGGCCGAGAACATCCCGGCATTGCCCGCGGCCATCGTGACCGCGGCCAGGCGCCGCCGCGCGGGGTCGGCGATGTGGGTGAACAGATGATCCTGGATCAGCCGGGTGAAGGCGGGCATCACCGCGATGGTGGTCTGCCCGAGACCGGTCGAGGAGTACGGCTCCACCAGGAACAGCCGCGATTTGCGTGGGTCCTTCAGGACGGTGTCGATGAGCGTCTCGGCGAGTGCGCGGATCCGCTCGGGATCGTCGGCGACGGCGAAAGCGGTCATCGGTTCCAGGAATTCGGTGGCCACCTGCCGGTACAGCACGTCGAGCAGCTCGTCGCGGTCGGCGAAGCTCTCGTAGAAGTAGCGGTCGGTCAGGCCCGCGCGGCGGCACACCGCGCGCATGGTGACCCCGGCCGCGCCGGCTTCTCCGATCAGATCCAGCGCGGCCTCGAACAACGCCGTGCGGCGGGCCTCGCGACGTTCGGTGAGGGTGGTCCCGCCCCAGATGCGGGGTTCGGGACCGGGGGAGTCCTGACCTGATTGCACGAGAACAACCCTAACGGGAAGGCTCAACCGAGCAGCTCGTCGATATAGCACCAGCGCCACTTCTCGCCGGGTTCCACGCTGCGCATGACCGGATGCCCGGTGTCGGCGAAATGGCGGCTGGCGTGATTGCCCACCGAGGAGTCGCAGCATCCGACGTTCCCGCAGGACAGGCACATTCGCAGATGCACCCAGGTCAGCCCCTCGGCGATACATTCGGCGCAGACCTCGGGCAGGTCCGGCACCGCGAGGTGCGGCGCCTCGCGAAGATGTTCGCACGCACCGGTGGCCGGGCCGCGCAACGGATCGGACGACAGATCGTCGGCCTCGGCGACCCGGTCGATGGTGGACTCCTCGATATCGAGCACGCCCATCACACGGTCCAGGATCTCGTGTTCGAGGGTGCCCGAATCACGTACGCGCAGTACCGCTTCGCGTTCGGCGGCCAGCATCGCCAGCCGCAGCCGTCGGTACTCCCCGCTGGGGGTGATCCGCACCGATTCCGCGCGACCCAGCTGTTCCCACGCCGCGTACGCCCGGCGCTCGACCCGATCCCGCAGTGCGGCAACGACTTCCGGGGGCGTCTCGGGGACGATGTGCTGCTCCAGCGCGGCCAGCCCCGCGGTGGTGGCCTGTTGCAGCAGGTTCGCCTCCTGCAGAGCGTCCTCGGCGCGACTGGGCCCGCGCAGCCGCAGCAGACGCACCAGCAGGGGCAGCGAGACACCCTGCAGCAGCAGGGTGCCACCCACGACCACCAGTGCGAGCAGTTTGAGGGTGGCCAATTCCGGTGTGCTGGAAGGCAACAGCAACGCGCCGGCGAGCGTCACCACGCCGCGCATCCCGGCCCAGGACACCACGGTCGGGCTGGTCCACGGCGGTGCGGGCTTACCGCGCGGGCGGGATTCGACCCACCAGGCGAAATAGGTGGCCGGATACACCCAGATCGGCCGGGCCAGCACCACGGTGAGCAGTACCGCGGCGCAGGTGAGCAGCAGCGTGGTGTGGTCCAGGCCGCTGGACCAGGCGTCCTCGAGGATGTGCCGGACCTGCAGGCCCATCAGCAGGAAGACCGCGTTCTCCAGGATGAACTGGATGGTGCGCCAATTGGTGCGCTCGGCGATGCGCGAGGCCGCGGTCTGCCACACCGGCGCGCCCTGTCCGAGGACCAGCCCGCACACCACGACCGCGATCACCCCGGACGCGTGCGCCGCCTCGGCGGGCAGATAGGCGGCGAACGGGGCGATCAGCGACAGACTGGTGTCCAGGACCGGATCGATGATGCGGCGGCGCAACAGCGCGAGCACCCCGGCCGCGACGATGCCGATCGCCGCGCCGCCGACGGCCGACCACAGGAAATCGCCGCCGGCCTGCCACACGCTGAACGCACCGGCCATCGCGGCGACCGCAGTCCGCAGCGCCACCAGTGCGGTGGCGTCGTTGAACAGTGCCTCGCCCTCGAGCAGGGTCACGATGCGCCGCGGCATGCCGACCCGCCGCGCGATGGCCGTGGCCGCCACCGAATCCGGCGGGGACACGATCGCCCCGATCGCCACCGCGGCCGCGAACGGGATGTGCAGCATGGCGTGCACCACGCCCGCGACGGCGAAGGTGGTGAACAGCACCAGACCCACCGAGAGCAGCCCGATGGACAGCTTCTTGGGTTTGAACTCGACCAGGGAGGTGCTGATCGCCGCGGTGTACACCAGCGGCGGAAGCAGTCCGAGCAGCACCATTTCGGGATTGATGTCGATCTCGGGCACGAAGGGCAGATAGGACGCGCCGATACCGGCGACCGTGAGGATCAGCGGTTCGGCCATGCCGACTCGGCGGGCGAGTGCGGCCAGGCCCACGGTGACCGCGACCAACGCCACCAGTCCGAATGCGATATGCACATTCATATCCTGCCAGTCGGGCATCCGACCAGCACGATCGGCTCGGGTGGGCCCGGATCGCGTCTCGGCGGGGTTCGGCGCGACCCGACGTGTCACATGCGCGGTGTTCGCGGCGAGCCCCGGCCGGGCCCGGTGCCGCAGGTGTGCCGATGGCGTACCTGGGCAATCCGCTCGGTGGCGGGTGTGTGCGGCCGTGGTCGCCTGTACGAGCTGTCCGACCACACCCGCATACTGGTTGGCGTGAGCGAGGTTGCGAGCGAACCGAACAGACAGCACTTCCGGCATACCGCCGCCGGGGCGGGCGGGGCGCGGTGCGTGCGCGACCGATCCGCGGCAGTGGTGCGTCCGGCGGCCGAGAGCACCGGGGCGCGGTCGTGAGAGGGTTCGCGCGGGAACCGTGGACGCGGAGTTCATCGCGTGCGGCGACGCCCGGCGCCGGTGAGGTCGTGTCGTGAGGGGTTTCGTCGGTGCGATGTGGCGTCGGCGCTTCCGGTGTGCGCGGAGGAAGGATGCCGGTGGATTCGTGGACGCGCGATGGGTACGGTGCGCTGGGCGCACGTCGGATGTGAGTGGTAGCGAGGTGGAGTTGTGAGTGCGTCGCGGGAGAACACGGGTTCGGGGCCGATCGTCACGGTGTCCGGGCCGATCAGCCGGCGCAATCCGCGCCGCACGGAACTGGTGCTGTGCATCGCGGCGGTGGTGATCGTGGCGGTGGCGGCACTGGCGATGTCCGAGGCCACCGGCGGCACGGATTCGCTGCGCTGGGCGCTGACGGTGTTCGTGGTGCTGACCCTGCTGGCGCATGTGGCCGTGCGGATCCTGGCCGCCAAGGCCGATCCGGTGATCCTGCCGTGCGTGGTGCTGCTCAACGGGCTGGGACTGGTGCTGATCGATCGGCTCGACCGCGCCGAGGCGACGACCGCGGCGTCGCAGGGCGAGCCCGCGCCCTCGTCCGACGCCGCGCATCAGCTGATCTGGACCGCCGTGGGCATCGCGCTGTTCGCGGCGGTGCTCGCGATCGTGCGCAATCACAGTCAGCCCGCGCGGTACGCGTACACCTGCGGCCTGGCCGGTGTGGTGGCGTTGCTGGTGCCCGCGGTGTTGCCGTCGAAATTCAGTGAGGTCAACGGCGGTAAGAGCTGGATCATGTTCCACGGCTTCTCGATTCAGCCCGGTGAGTTCGCCAAGGTGCTGCTGCTGATCTTCGTGGCCGGTTTCCTGGTGGCCAACCGCGATCTGTTCAGTACCGCGGGCAAGAAGGTGCTGTGGTTCACCGTGCCGCGGCTGCGCGATCTGGGTCCGCTGCTGCTGGTGACGCTGTTGGCCGTGCTCGTGCTGGTCTACGAGAAGAACCTGGGATTCTCGCTGCTGGTGTTCGGGACCGTGCTGGCGATGGTGTACATCGCGACGCGGCGGGCGTCCTGGCTGCTGATCGGAATCGCGATGTTCGCGGTCGGCGCGGTCATCGCCTACAACCTGTTCGCGCACGTGCGAGTCCGAGTGCAGGTGTGGGAGGACCCGTTCGCGACGTACTACACCAACGGATTCCAGATCGCGCAAGGCCTGTTCGGACTGGGCACCGGCGGTCTGTGGGGGGCCGGACTGGGAGCGGGGCGGCCGCAGGAGGTGCCGTTCGCCAAGACCGACTTCATCATCGCCACCATCGGCGAGGAACTGGGGTTGTTCGGGCTGACCGCGGTGATCATCCTGTTCATGATCATCACGTTGCGCGGTTTCAGCGCGGCGCTGACCACCCGCGACTCGTTCGGCAAACTGCTCGGCGGCGGGCTGGCGTTCTCACTGGGCTGGCAGCTGTTCGTGGTGGTCGGCGGTGTCACGAAACTGATCCCGCTGACCGGTCTGACCACGCCGTTCATGTCCTACGGCGGATCCTCGCTGCTGGCCAACTACATCATCATCGCGCTGCTGATCCGCATCTCGCACGATGCGCGCAGCGTTCCCGCGCCCGCGCCTCCGCCGGCCGCGCCGATCGCGGACGCGATGACCGAACACATCGCCCGGCCGCAGAACTGACCCCCGCCGGATCAGCCGCGCGGCGACCCCTCGAGCGGTTTGCCGGCATCGCGCCAGGCGACGATGCCGCCGTCCAGGCTGCTCGCGTCGTAGCCGGCGCGCCGGGCGCGCGCGGCGAAGCGCCGGGACACCTCCCCCACCGGGCAGACGAACACCAGCGGGCGGGTGCGGGAGAACGGGATCCCCTGGGCGAACATGTCCTCCAGCTGATCGTCGCGGATATTGAGCGAGCCCGGGACGTGCCCGATCCGGTAGGCCATCGCGCCCCGGGTGTCGACGACGACCGGCGCGGGCGTGCCATCCGCGCGGGCGTCGAGGCGTTCGAGCTGCTCCGGGCTCAACGCGGGCACCGCCGCGAGTTCGGCCGCTTCGGGCGCCGCGGCCCGGGAATCATTGCGCCCGAACAGGTCCGGGCGGCGCTTCTTGATGTACGACAGGTACGGTTCGATCCGGTCGCAGACGATCACGACCGCGACCACCGGTGCGGTCGCGGCAGCGGCCGAATGATCCACTGCGCGTAAGTGTTCCAGCGCGGCGGCGTAACTCGCACCGCTGGTGGGGCCGGCGAGGATGCCGTATCCGGTGGCCAGTTCCAGGGTGCCCTCGATCGCGGTCGCCGCGGTCACGGTCATGATGCGGTCGTAGAAATCGGGCTGGAACAGCCCCACATCCCACATCTCGGTCTCCGAACGGATGCCTGGGATGAAATCCGTGCGTTCGGAAACGACGGCGACCGTGCGCAGGTCGGGATTGTGTTTGCGCAGGAAGGTCGCCGTGCCCCGGGTGGAGCCGGTGGTGCCGAGTCCGCCGATCAGATAGTCGACCCCCGCGCCGCCGAGGTCCTCGTGGATCTCCTGGCCGGTGCCGTGATAGTGCGCCTCGATGTTCTTCTCGTTGGTGTACTGCGACGGATGATGGTACGCGCCGGGATTTCTGGCCATCGTCGCCTCGATGACCGAGTAGACGTCGTTGGGTGTGGTCGGGTCCGGGCATTCGGACAGGCCGGGCAGTTCCTCGATCCGGGTGCCGAACAACTGCAGCAGGTCGCGCACCTCGCCGACCTTGATGCGGTTGGTGATCGCGTGCAGGTCCACCCCGCGCATCGCGCCCAGAATGCGCAGGGCCTTGGCGGTATTGCCGCTGGACGCCTCGATCAGAGTCCGGCCGCGGGCGGCGATCTCGTCGAGATCGTCGCGGATCATGCCCCAGGCCACCCGGTCCTTGACCGAGCCGAACGGGTTGCAGGACTCCAGTTTCGCGTAGAGGTCCACGTTCTCCAGCCCGTGCACGGCGGGATCCAGCCGCAGCAGCGGGGTGTTGCCGATGAGTTCGGTGATGTGGTCGTAACGCATCAGGCGACCCCGTCGGCGGCGGCATTCAGAGCATCGAACACCGAGTACTCGGGTCCGTCACCCACCGGTGCGGGTTCGTATTCGGCGTCGGGGCAGATCCGGAACCCGTGCCCGTCATGAGTGACGGCGAGTTTGGGCGGCGGCTCGTGCATCGACGCCGAGGACGCCGACAGATCCATGTGGTACGCGGCGGTATTCGGGAAGACGACCAGATCCCCCGGCTGCGGCTGCACCGCGGGCCAGACCTTGTGATTGGTGATGAGATCGCGCTCGAGACACAGCCTCCCGGCGAAATAGACTCCGGCCCGGCCGGATTCGGGCGCGCGACGAGCCTCGCGCGGCAGCACCAGCGGATCCACCATGACCTCCTGATCGGCCGGAGTGACCGCGTCGCGCGAGAGGTCGAGATCGACCAGCACGCTGCCGTCGGCGGCCCGTTTGACGAATTCGACTCGGGCAAGCGTGATTCCGGCGTGATCGACCAGCGCCTTGCCCGGTTCGAGCCAGATCTCGAGCATGTTCTCGGTGGCGATCTGCGCGAAGGTGCGGCCGCCGTGTCCCTCCAGCGGCGCGGCGAGCAGGTCGTCGAGCATGCGGGCGGCGGGCACGGTGTTGGCGTATTTGTGGAACACCGGCGTGCCGTGTACGCGGGCGCCGTCGATCTGATAGCCGAAGGTGTTGCCGCCCCAGGCCATCGGCTCGCCGCGACCCAGCAGCGCCTCGCGTAACGCCAGGACGTAGGCGTCGAACCGGTTCGCGTCCGCGGTGAACACCTGCCGGAATCCGCCGCCGATATCCAGCACGGACGGAGCCAGGTCGTAGGAACACGCCAGTTCGATCAGCTCCAGACAGGCTTCGATCGCCCGCAGGCGTTCGGTGGGCTCCCCGGAGTCGATGTGGAACGCCAAGCCCCGGAAGTCGATCCGGCTGCGATGGGCCGACAGTGTTCGCAGAGCATCCTCGGCCTCGTCCAGCGCGATGCCGAATCGGCTCACCGCACTGTTGCGGAAACCCGAGACGCGCAGCAGCACAGGAACTCTCGAACGATCTGCGGCGAGTTCGGCGAGCCGCCGCAACTCCCACAGGTTGTCCACATTGACACTCACCCCGGCATCGACGAGTTCGCGCAGGAACCGCTCACCCTTGGGGCCGGTCGCCTCGATCCGATCCGCGGAGAATCCGGCGCCGATCGCGGCGGACAGTTCCCGGGCGGAAGCCACATCGACCGCGATACCCGCGCGCTCGGCGGTGCGCAGCAGGGCACGCGAGCGATTCACCTTGTGCGCGTAGCATATTCGGTAACGCGAGCGATGGGCGTCCAGTACCGATCGCAACCGGCCCAGATTCTCCGCGTACACCTGCGGGAACAGCAGATGGACGGGTGAGTCGAAACGGGTCAGCGCATCCCGCACCGCGCCTGGGGTATTCAGGAACGCGCGCACCAGCGGATGGATCTTGGCCGGAAGCTCCGGGACCGGTGCGCTCATCGCGCCGTCTCGGAAAGCGGGACCTCCCGCGGCAATGCGGTGGCGTGTGCGGGCGGGGCCTGGGTCGGGTTGTACCCGCTGTCGCGCAGTGCCTCGAAGGCGCGGTGGCGATTGCGCGGACTGCGGAACTCCGCGACCACCCGTTTGCTGATCAGATCGATGTCGTGCACCCGGATCTGCATGGACTCCAGCACGCCGGTGATGGTGCGCACGCAATGTTTGCAGTTCATGTCCGGGACGTGGAAAACCTGGTTCTCCGTGTCGAGTTCGCCGTCGCCGAATTCGGTGTCGTCCGCGATCTCGATGACGGTCAGGCGCGGCGCGATCGCGATGAACAGCTCCACGAAACGGTCCACCACCATCGGCAGGACGCTGTAGTGCTCGCCGTCGAGCCGATGCGGCGCGGCGGCCAGACACGCGGGGCGGGTGCCGGGCGGCAGCAGCGCGTATTGGCGGGAGATGAGATCCAGCTCGTCATGGTACTTCTCGATCGCCGCGGGCACCGACATTCCCTCGATGCCGGTGGCGCGGCGCATGACCGCGTGCGCGTCGGCGATGGTGGTCTCCTTCATCGCGCGCAGGGTGGCCACGGTGCCGGCGGTGTAGCGGACGGTGCCGTCGGGCTGGGTCGCGAAACTCACCGGAATCATCCCGCGCCGATAGCTGGAGGCCTGCAATTCCCAGTACCAGCGGGTGGCGACAGCGCCGAAGATGCCCGAATCGCGCATGCCGCAGGCGAATTCGACCGCCGTGCGATAGGGCGTGGTGTGTGCGAGCAGGGCGTGCTGGGCCAGGGCCCGGCCGGTCGCCTCGATGCCCACCCGGAACACGTCGATCGGATCGTGATCGGTGGTGGTGCCCTCGAGCACGTCCCGATCGGCTCGAGTCAGCGCCGAGATGCGTTCGGCGAGTGCGGAATCGGCTGCCAGGGCGTGCCACAGCGCGAGCACCGCCTAGCGGGTGGCGATCGGGACGATCGGACCGAGACCATCGGTGCGGATATGGCCGGTGTTCGGGATGCCGTCGCTGTCGGTCCACGCGATCCGATGGGTCGCGCTGGTGACCTGGTCGGGGCGGCACGGTCGCATGAAGCTTTCCAGATACATCCGCTGGGACAGCGTCAGATGGCTGCCGGACTCGGGGCGCATGACCGCCAGGGTGTAGTCGATGTGCGTCGCGTCGGTGGGCGTGAGCCGGTCGAACAGGCCCGGACGTGCCAGTGCGGCCAGGACGCTCGCGGCCGCACGCCGATCGTAACGGGGGTGTGGCGGGCTGACTGTCATGGTTCGACCTCCCTGGCGATCTCGGCGACACACCCGACGAATCGATCGATATCGTCGGCGCTGGTGTAGATGTGCGTGCTGACCCGGACCGAATCCGCATCCGAGTGCCCGTGCGCGGGCGGTACGCAGTGCGCGCCGGTGCGAACCAGGAATCCGGCCTCGGCCAGGACGAAACCCAGATCGGCCGAACCGATTCCGGTGATGGTGAAAGATGCTGTGCCGTAACCGATTTCGCATGGAGCGTACGCCGGGCCGGGGCTGAACCCGAGTCCGGGCAGCGGGCGCAGGCCGTCGATGAGCCGCCGGGTCAGCACCCGGTTGTGCTCGGCGATGACGTCCAGGCCGATCTCGTCGAGTACGTCCAGCGCCGCGCCGAGGGCCAGGATGCCGGGGATGTTGTGGGTGCCGCCCTCGAGCCGTTCGGGCATCGCGGCATAGGTCAGGTTCGATTCCGCCTGCGCCACACCGGAATTCCCGCCCGGCAGGAAAGGCGTGAGTTGCTCGTGCACGCGCCGGGCACAGTAGAGCACGCCGGTGCCGGGCGCGCCGAACATCTTGTGCGCGGACAGGATCGCGAAATCCGCGCGCAGTTCGGTGACGTCGAACGGCAGATGCCCGCCGCTCTGGCTGCAATCGAAACACAGCAGAATGTGCGGATCGAGCCGATCCCGCAACTCCTCGAGGGTGCTCACCGCACCGAACACATGATGCAGATGGCTGACGGTGATCAGCCTGGTGCGCGGGGAGAGCTTGGCGGCGATGTCCGCGGTGTCGGCCTCACCGAGTTCGGTGACCCGGTAGGGAACCAGCCGTATCCGGCGGCCGAATCGGGCCAGGGTGTCGCGCAGGTGCAGCCACGGGTACACGTTCGAGGCGTGATCGCGTGGGCTGTAGAGGATTTCGTCGCCGTCGTCGAGATTCGCCAGACCCCAGCTCAACGCCACGGCGTTGAGGCCCGCGGTCGCGCCGGGGGTGAAGACGATCTCCTCGGCGCAAGCGCCGAGCCGGGCCGCGGTCCGGTCCCGGACGTGCTCGATGGCGCGGGTGAGCGTCGTGGCCCACGGGTAGGTGCCGCGGCCGGTGTTGGCGGTGCGCTCGCGCAGGTACCCCTCGACCGCCGCGATGACCGGTGCGGGCTTCTGCGTGGTCGAGGCGCTGTCCAGGTACACCTCCGGCGCCGCGCCGATCGCCGGGAACAGCCGGCGCACCGTCTCGGGCGAGATCGGTTCGGGCGGTGGGGGTGTCGGCCCGGGCGGGGAAGGGCTCGGTGCGGGAGCCCGGACGGCCGGGTGAGGAGCGGGAACAGACCCGGATACAGCTGACCGCAAACGCGACGCTCCCTTCGGCTCGTACGCTCCGACTCATCCAACGATACGCATATTCGGCGAGTTGTTCGAAGCGTGTCGCCGACAACGACTTTCGCGGGGCGCCGGACGCGGCGAAAATCCCGGAAGTCACCGGCTTCGGACCGCGGTCATCGGGTCACTTGCCCGCGGGGTCCGGCCCGCCGGGATTGCACAGCGCCTGCACGGTGGCGTCGTAGCCGACCGCCGGCCGCCAGGGCTCGAGATTCCAGCTCGGCTTGTCCGGTGAGACCAGTCTTGCCCACTGCCAATGGCATTCGAACTGGTCGTACATGCCCGGAGTGTCGGCGTCGGGTGCGTCCTGGCGCACTTCGGCCCAGGCGCGCCCCAGCGCGGCCGGGAACCAGTCGGCCCGGCCCGCCGCGGTCGGGTAGACGTGCAGGCGGCGGCCGTCGGGGTCGTCGGTCCACTGGGTGTGGTCGATGAGCGGAGCGTTCGGATACGGGTCGGTGGCCGGAGCCCCTCCCGGCGTGGTGGGGCTCGAAGAGGCGGGCGCCGCAGGCGTCGTGATGTGAGCCGGTGCGGGGGCGCGCGGCGTGCCGGACGAGACGGTGCCCACCGCCACCGGAGCGGATTCGTCGGCAGCGCCGCACGCGCCGGTCAGCAACGCCGCCAGCAGCAACGCTGCCAGCGGTGGTGCGATGCCGTACTTCATCCGGTGGCCCCCTTGGCTGGTTCGCTGTCGCGCCTGACACGGTACCGCCCGGCTCGCGCGGGCAATCCGGCACTCCGGCCGCGGCCGACCCGGCATGTCCGTCCTGCCCGACATCGCGACGCCCTCGACGTACCATGGACCGGTGGCCGCACAGCTGACCAAGGGACAGATCGATCGTCTGACCGTCGAGGATCTCACCGTGTCCGTGCAACACGAGGCGTCGATCGATGTGTCGGCGCTGCTGTTGAATTCGGCCGGGCAGGTGCGCAATCAGCGCGATCTGATCTTCTACAACCAGACCACGGGCCCGGGCGTGCGGCTGCCGGCCGGGCAGGCGCCGGGCTTGTCGATCGAATTGGGCTCGCTGCCAAGGGATGTCGATCACGTCCGGGTGATCCTGAATCTGACCGATCAGCAGGCCCACTTCGGCGATTTCGCGCCGCCGGTGGTGCGGATCGAGGGCGCGAACGGAAATCCGTTGTACGAGTACGTCATCGACGATCTGGGCCGCGAGGGCGTGGTCATCGCCCTGGATCTGGACCGGGTCGGCCGGGGCTGGCAGGTGAACGTGCTCGGATACGGTTACGACGCCGGGTTCGAGGCGTTGGTGACTCAGCACGGTATCCGTGTGGGCGGGCCGGAGGAAGCCGAAACGAGCTATCGCGGTCCCGCGGAACTGAATCCGGGGCAGGAGATCCCCCTGAACCATGTGCGCAACGGCGAGCTCAGCATGGTGAAGATGGCGCTGGGCTGGGACCCGGTGCGCGGGCCCCGCCTGCGCAAGGTCGAGGTCGATCTGGATGCCTCGGCGCTGGTGTTCGCCGGTCACAAGGTGGTCGACGCCGCGCTGTTCAGCCAGTTGACCTCCCGCAACGGTGCGGTCCGGCACTCGGGAGACAACGTCGACGGCAGTGGTGCCGGGGACGACGAGACCATCACCGTGGATCTGGCACGGTTGCCCTCGCAGGTGACCGCGGTGGTGTTCGTGGTGACCTCCTACAAGGGCCACACCTTCGAACGGGTCCGCCACGCGTTCTGGCGACTGGACGACGGAATCGTCGGGATGCAACTGGCGCGCGGCGATCTGAACGCGGGCGGTTCGCACACCGCGATGATCGTCGCGAAGGTCTACCGCGACGGCGGGCCCTGGCGGGTCGCTTCGATCGGCGCTCCGATCGATGCGACCCACCCGCGCGACACGGTCGAGCACGTCCTCCGATATCTCTAGGCCGCCCCCGGGATCAGGCGCTGTCGCGTCCGGTGATCTCGACGATCGGCAGGACCAGCGCCGCGGGGGCAGAAGCGGGTACCACCGGATTGTGCGGTGCGACAGGGGAAATGCGCCGGTACCCCGCGCTCTGCTCGGGGCGGGTGTCCTGTTCTCCCTTGTTCGGCCACAGGGCCGCGGCCCGCTCGGCCTGGGCGGTGATCGTCAGCGACGGATTCACCCCGAGGTTGGCCGAGACCGCGGCGCCGTCGACCACGCTCAGCGTGGGATATCCGTAGACCCGGTGATACGGGTCGATCACGCCGTGCTCGGCGTCCGACCCGATCGGCGCGCCACCCAGGAAGTGCGCGGTGAGCGGGATGTTGAACACCTCGCCCCAGCTGCCGCCGGCGATGCCGCCGATGGTGTCGGCGACCTTGCGGGTCACCTCGTTGCCGACCGGGATCCAGGTCGGATTCGGTTGTCCGTGGCCCTGTTTGGAGGTCATCGTGCGGCGGCCGAAAAGCCCGCGTTTGGTGTAGGTGGTGATCGAGTTGTCCAGGTTCTGCATGACCAGCGAGATGATGGTGCGCTCGCTCCAGTTCCGGACGGTGAGCATCGAGATCAGCCGCACCGGGTGCTTCAGCACCTCGAGCACGAAGCGCAACCAGCGCGGGATGCGGCCGCCGCCGTCGACCATGAGAGTCTGCAGCAGGCCCATCGCATTGGACCCCTTGCCGTAGCGGACCGGCTCGACGTGCGTGTCGGCGGTCGGGTGGATCGAGGACGTGATGGCCACGCCCCGGGTGAAATCGCGATCCGGATCCACCGTCCGGGTGGCCGCGCCGACGATCGATTCGGAATTGGTCCGGGTCAGCTGGCCGAGCCGGGGTGAGAGCGCGGGCAGAATTCCCTTGTCCCGCATGGCGAACAGCAGCTGCTGGGTGCCGCGGGTACCGGCGGCGAGCACCACGTGCGAGGCGGTCAGCGTGGCCGGCGATTTGCGGAACCAGGACCCGGTCCGTTCGGTGCCGACTTCCCAGGAGCCGTCCGGCAGTGGCCGCACGGCGGTCACCGTGGTCAACGGAAATACTTGGGCCCCAGCCTGTTCGGCGAGATACAGGTAGTTCTTGACCAGGGTGTTCTTCGCGCCGTGGCGGCAGCCGGTCATACACTCGCCGCATTCGAGGCAGCCGGTGCGCTCGGGGCCCGCGCCGCCGAAGTACGGGTCCGGCACGGTCTTTCCGGCCTCGCCGAAGAAGACGCCCACCGGTGTCTGCACGAAGGTGTCACCGAAGCCCATCTCGTCGGCGACCTGTTTGAACACCTCGTCCGCGGGGGTCATGTGCGGGTTCTGCACCACCCCGAGCATCTTGCGGGCCTGCTCGTAATAGGGGGTCAGCTCGGCCTGCCAGTCGGTGATGTCGCGCCACTGCGGATCGGTGAAGAACGGGGTCGGTGGCACGTACAGGGTGTTGGCGTAGTTGAGCGAGCCGCCGCCCACCCCCGCGCCCCCGAGGATCAGCACATCGCGCAGCAGGTGGATGCGCTGAATGCCCAGGCAGCCGAATTTGGGCGCCCAGATGAACTTGCGCAGATCCCAGCTGGTCTCGGGCAGCTCCTCGTCGGTGAAACGCCGTCCGGCCTCCAGGACCCCGACCCGGTAACCCTTCTCGACCAGCCGTAACGCCGTGACACTCCCGCCGAATCCGGAGCCGACGATCAGTACGTCGAAATCGGTGTCCCGCTGGGTCATGGTCTTGCTCCTCGCGTGCTGTCGCCGGTGACCGAGGCTACGTTACTACTCGGTAGGTTAGGTCGGCGCGAGAGTCCGTCACCCGGTGCCGCTTAGGATTCCCGGGTGACCGGATACGACGACGCCTTCGAGCACCTCGACACCTCGATCCTGCCGCCCCGCCAGCAGCGGATTCTGGCCACGATCCGGGATTCGGTGCTGCGGCACGGATATCCGCCCAGTACCCGCGAGATCGGTCAGGCGGTGGGACTGCGTTCCGCCTCGACGGTGTCGCGGCATCTGAAAGCGTTGGAGGACAAAGGTTTCCTGCGACGCAGTGAGTCGGTGTCCCGGCCGATCGACGTGCGGCTGTTCCTGCGGTCCGCCGCGGCTCCCGAGCGCGATGAGCAGGCCGTCGAGGTGCCCGTGGTCGGCGATATCGCGGCCGGTACGCCGATTCTGGCGCAGGAGCACACCGAGGACACCCTCACCCTGTCCCGGCAGCTGGTGGGCCGTGGCACGGTGTTCGGCCTGCGGGTGCGGGGCGATTCGATGATCGATGCCGCGATCTGCGACGGCGATATCGTCGTCGTGCGCCGTCAGCCCGAGGCTCAGAAGGGGGAGATCGTCGCCGCGATGATCGACGGCGAGGCGAAGGTGAAGGTGTTCCGGCGGCGCGACGGGCACGTCTACCTCGAACCGCGCAATCCGGCCTATTCGGTCATCGACGGCGATACAGCGGTGGTGCTGGGCAAGGTGGTCTCGGTGATGCGGCGTATGTAGTGGCACACAATCTGAAACAAGTCCAGTTCGCCAAACGATAGCCGGTCAACTACAGTTCCGGGCGCCATATCGTCCGGGGCATCGCTATGAGTTTTGTAACGGAGGTGCGCATGAGGCGCGGAATTCGGATCGCAACGGCTGCCGCGGCGGCCCTTTTCGCGGGGTTGTCTACCGTGGTCGCGGCAGGCCCCGCCGCCGCGTCGAGCGATCCGGTGATCGCGTCGAAGAATCCACTGGCAGAGCGGGTTTCCCAGGACGGTTCCAAGCTGGCCGGATTCAGTGTCGTCGATCCCACCCACCTGAAGCTGAGCGTGTTCTCCGCGGCGATGAACAAGCCCATCACCGTGGAGGTGCAGCGCCCCGCCGACGCGTCCGTGGCGCGACCGACGCTGTACCTGCTCAACGGCGCGGGCGGCGGCGAGGACGGTGCCAGCTGGGACGCGCAGGCTCCCGACGCGCTGAAGTTCCTGGCCGCCAAGAACCTGAACGTGGTGCAGCCGGTCGGCGGTGCCTGGAGTTACTACGCGGACTGGCGGGCGTCGGACCCGAAGCTGGGGGTCAACAAATGGAAGACCTTCCTGACCCAGGAACTGCCGCCGATCATCGACGGCGCGCTCGGCACCACCGGTGTGAACGCGATCGCCGGCCTGTCCACCTCGGGCACATCGGTGCTGGCGCTGGCGATCGCCAAGCCCGGGCTGTACAAGTCGGTGGCCGCGTACAGCGGTTGTGCGCAGATCAGTGACCCCATCGGATATCGGTTCGTGAATCTGGCCACCGGGGTGTGGGGCGGCGGCAATACTATGAACATGTACGGCCCGGAGAACGATCCGATGTGGGCGGCGAACGATCCGTACGTGCACGCCGACCAGCTGCGCGGGCTGAACCTGTTCATCTCCAGTGGTTCCGGCCTGCCGGGTAAGTACGACACGCTCAACGGCCAGTACGCGTTGCCCGGCTCGTACGGCCTGGGCGACCAGCTGATCATCGGCGGCGTCATCGAGGCCGCGGTCAACGGGTGCAGCCACAACCTGCAGGTCAAGCTGAACAAGCTCGGCATTCCGGCGACCTACGACTTCACGCCGACCGGCACCCACTCGTGGGGTTACTGGCACGACGATCTGCTCCAGTCCTGGCCGGTGCTGGCCAAGGGCCTGGGCCTGCCCGCCTGAGCGCACTTCCCGAACGCCCCGTCGCCGGCCGCGGCGGGGCGTTTTCCGTAGCCCACCGGCGCGGGCGATCGGCCGGTGCGCCTCGGCCACGCCGGTGACGGTGCGGATCGGTGGGGCATCGATGGCGCCGAGCCGAAACGCGGTGTGTGACTGCGGGGCCGGGCCCGGGATGCCGTTCGCGGTCGGCCTCCCGTTCCCCGGGGGCGGTGGGCTCTGGCAGGATCGATGGATATGAGTGGGCACGATTGGGTGGGGGAGCGTGGCGGGGCCGCGGGGGCGGCGACCCGTGGCGCACCCGGGGTGAGCACCGTCGTCGAGACCGGCGCCGGGCGGGTGTACGGCGTCGCGGAATCGGTAGGGGCGTACGCTTTTCGCGGAATCCCCTACGCCGACTCACCGGTCGGGGAGCTGCGGTTCGCGCCGCCGCGACCGCATCCGGGGTGGGCGGGTGTCCGGGACGCGGCCGGGTCGGGTCCGGCGGTGCCGCAGTGGCCCTCGCGGCTGGAAGCCATCATGGGCGCGCGAATTCCGCGCTGGGACGAGGACGGCTGCCTGACGGTCGACGTGTGGGTGCCGCAGGGCGAGTCGCCGACCCCGCGCGCGGTGCTGCTGTGGTTCCACGGCGGCGGATTCACCAGCGGCAGCGGCGGCTGGGACTGGTACGACGGCGGCCGCCTGGCCGCTCTCGGCGATATCGTCGTGGTCACCGCGAACTACCGCCTCGGCCCGCTGGGATATCTGCGGCTGCCCGGTGTGGACAATCTCGGCTCCCAGGACCAGGCCGCGGCCCTGCGCTGGGTGGTTGCGAACATCGCGGCATTCGGCGGTGATCCGGAGCTGATCACGGTCGGCGGCCAGTCCGCCGGCGCGTTCTCGGCGATGGCGCTGGCGACAGATCCGGACACCGGTCCCTCGGTGCGCCGGGTGATCGGCCAGTCCGGGCCGTGGGGAATGAGCCCCCAGGATCCGGACGAGGCCACTGCGATCAGCGGGAAATATTTTGCGCTGCTGGGTATTACGGACGACGGCGCCGATCCGCTGCCCCGGCTGCGGTCCCTGCCGGTGCTCGACCTCGTGCAGGCCTACGCCCGGCTGATGCTGGAAACCGCGGTGCCGGGCCGGGGCGCACCGCCATTGTGTCCGGTGCTGGGAGGTGTGATCCACTCCGCGGGCTGGCGCGATCTGGTCCCGGCGGGCGCGCTGCGCGGCAAGGATGTGCTGCTCGGCGCGACCGGGAACGAACTCGGTGCGTTCTTCGCGCTGAACCCGGTGATCCGGATGATCTCCGACGATGCGGCGGTGCGGCTGCTCGGCGATGTCGCGGGGGAGTCGGGCCAGGCTCGCTACCGGGCATACCTGGCCGAACATCCCGATGCCGGGCCCGCCCGCGCCCTGACGTTCGTCGCGAGCGAGGCGATGTTCGGCGACGATCTGAGCGTTTTCGGCGAAGCCCTTGCCGCGCAGGGCAATCCGGCCCATATCTACCGTTTCCTGCGCGAGCCGTCGCCGGACCCGTTCGGCCTCGGCGCGGCGCACTGCGCGGATCTGCCGTATCTGTTCGGCACATTCGACAGCTATCCGAACGCGCCGATGCTCGGCACGGTCGGCGCGCGGGACCGGGCCCTGTCCGTGCAGTTCGGCGGCGCGCTGGCCGCATTCGTGGCGACCGGGTCACCCAACGGGCGGGGCCTCGAGCCGTGGAAACCGTGGTTGCCGGGCCCGGAGCCCGACGTGCGCGAGTTCTGACCTACCGGCGCCGCCCGGACTCGGGCAGCGCCGGTGCACTCAGTGCGGGGCGGCGGACAGGTCGAACAGGACCAGCCCGTCCATCCGCTGCGGCGTGTAATGCGCCGACACCCAGTTG
The DNA here is from genome assembly GCA_966435935.1 of uncultured Nocardia sp. Taxonomy (GTDB): domain Bacteria; phylum Actinomycetota; class Actinomycetes; order Mycobacteriales; family Mycobacteriaceae; genus Nocardia. The sequence goes on along the minus strand of CBJNFW010000033.1, from coordinate 924 downwards.
AAGATGTCGGTATTGCCCACCGGATGCCACAGTGCGCCGTCCGAATCCTGCTGCCCGGCAGGCTGTTTCGGCTGGTGTGTGGCCGTCGGGCGAGCGGGCTTGTTGCGCCACGAATCCGGGAGTTTCACCTCGGGCGCGATGTAGTAGGTGACCTGGTGGGTGCGGACCATGTCCTGGAACCGCGCGAGGGTCGGCACCGGATCCTCGGAGGTGAATCCGCCGATCGCGATGACCGAGGTGTGGCTGGCCAGCTCCAGGCCGGCGGCCGGGCCGGAGCGTTCGGTGGCGGCCGACCAGGTGGTGGTGGTGTGCCGCAACATATCGACCAGCTGCGGTGGGTATCCGTCCCCGCCCATGAACATGCCGAACGCGTGCCGCATCCGGGCGAAGGCCGGGGGCAGCTCGTCCCGGTGCGCCGGACCGACCGACGGACCGCCGCCGGTATGCGCCTGCGGCAGAGTGGCCGCGGCGTAGGCGGTCGAACCGCCCAGTGCGGCAATCATTCCGGCGGCGACCAGAACGGCCGTGGTGCGCCGGTGGATTCGGCGGGACAGCGCGGGAACCGCGGTCAGCGCCAGTCCGGCGGCCGCGAGGACCGTCACCACCAGGACGGTCCAGCGCAGCCACGGCTGCCAATCCGAATTGCGTTGCAGCAGGACGAATCCCCACACGCCGCCGGCGAGAATCAGTGCGGCCGAGCCGAGTCGGCCCAGCGTGGTCCCGCGCCGCCGCCACATTTCCAGCACACCGAGCGCGACGGTCCCCGCGATGGCCGGTGCGATGGCCAGGGTGTAGTACGCGTGCATACCGCCCTGCATCCCCGCGAACGCCGCGCCATCGATGAGCAGCCACAGTCCGAAGGTCAGCGTCGCACCGCGCACCAGATCGGTGAGCGGGGCCCGGACGAGGGAGATGAGCCCCAAC
>CBJNFW010000032.1:0-41952 GCA_966435935.1 uncultured Nocardia sp. | reverse complement strand
CACCGGTGGAGGAATTGCGGCGGCGGATGCACCGCGGCCGCACGCTGACGCGGCTGCGTGCCGGGGAGTTGCCCGTGGTGCGCACCCGGGGGCTGCACCTGGATCCCGAGGAACGCGTGCACCTGGACGTCGCCGCGACCCGCATCCGCCGGCTGTCCCGCGGCGAACGGGCCACCGAGGGCCGGTTGATCGGCACGAACAAGAAGCTGCGTTTCGTCGGTCCCGAAGCGGGTATCGAAATGCCTTGGTCCCGAATCGTTTCCGTATCCATCGTCGACGATCTGGTCGCGCTCGCGGCGACTTCGGCCCGTGGCGGCGCCGAATTCGAGGTCCAGGACCCGGATCTGGTGGCCGCGGTGCTGGAAGGCGCTCTGCGCGTGGCCAAACGGCTCACACTCGCGCCGGGCCGCCGCGATACCCGCGCGATCCCGCCGGAGATCAAGGCGCAGGTGTGGCACCGCGACGGCGGCGCGTGCATCGAATGCGGCGCGACCCACTATCTGGAGTTCGACCACGTCATCCCGCTCAGCCGAGGCGGCGCGACCAGTCCGGGGAATCTGCAGGTGCTGTGCCGGTCGTGCAATCGCGCCAAGGGCGCGCGCATCTGATCAGGGCCCGGCGTGCGGGCCCGGTCCGGCGTCCGGCACCGGCGGGTGCAGGCCCAGCACTCCGGGTATGGCCGAGAGCACGTCGGCAGTTTGATCGGCCGCGGTGCCGTCGGTCTGCGCCGAGATGCTGAATCCGGGCCCGATGGACGCCGAACCCACCTGCTGCGGACCGCTGTCCGACCAGCCCCACTTGTTTCCGATCACGCCGGGCAGCCGGGCGGTGCCCCAGTTCTGCGCGGTGCCATCGGCGGCAACCGGACTCGCCATGGCCATCCACCTCAGCACGGGCGAGGTCGGATCGGTGGTCATCTTGCGGTCCAGGAACTTCGTGATATCGGCGGTGCTGGTGTATGACTCACCCCAGCTGGGGCCGGAATGTGTGGCGGGCAGAGCGTATTCGGCGGCCTCGGCATCGATGGCATTCGGATATTTCGCCGCGAGGGCATTCGCCGCGGAGTCATCGGAGTAGCGGATCATTCGCTCAGCCAGCTGACGGTCCTGCGTGGACCGGTCGCCGTGGCGCAGTGCGTAATCCACCATGTAGAGCTTCACCAGTGACAGCCCGGGGCGCGACTCGGCGGCGTTGGCGGTCCCCCACTGCAGGTTCAGGAAGTCCAGGCGCAGCGATATCGAGGTGCGTCCCGGAACCGTCGGAATGTTCATACTGGTCGGAGTGGGTATCGGCGGCACAGGATCTGCCGCCGCGGGCCCCGCGAACAGGCACAGCCCGGCCGCGAACATTCCCGCCACTACCGTTGGACAGCGCATGGCCGGCCTCCTCGATTCACACTTCGGTTCCGGGCGGAAGCGTTCAGCCCCCGGGCGTTACGGATGCGAAACGTTAGCCAGCGTAGCGCGACCGAGTGCCCTTCGAGATCGGCAAGACGGGAACGCGCTCGGCGTCTCGGCCGAACGCGCTGAATATCACGGGTTTTCGCCGATTGTCGTCATCCCCGGCTCGCCGGGCGTGTCGAAGCCGAGGCAGCCCGGCGTTCCCGCGTGTCGCGATTTCCGGAAGCGGGCAAACCGGTCTCTTCCGGACAGCGGCGGAGTTACTCTGGCAGATGCGTTGCGCCCGAGGCGTTCGCGCCGGACGCGACGTCAGGCGAGCCACTCTCCTCGAGGATCAACCATGAGCGTCAAAGACGACCGAACGGTGCAACCCACTCCCGCCATCGCCGATCCGGCACCGCTGGGTCTGGGCGCGTTCGCACTCACCACATTCCTGTTATCGGCGGTCAACGCCGGGTGGGCGACCGCGTCCACCGGCGATGCCTGGGTCGGCTACGCCTTCGCCTACGGCGGGTTGTGCCAACTCCTGGCCGGTATGTGGGAATTCCGCAACCGCAACGTCTTCGGGGCGACGGCGTTCTCCACCTACGGCGGATTCTGGATCGGCCTGGGACTGTGGTCGCAACTGGTGGCCCCGCACGCCACGGGCGCGGGCGCCTCGCACGATCTGGGCTGGATCCTGTTGGCGTTCGCCATCTTCAACACGTACATGCTGATCATGTCCGCTCAGGTGAGCCGTGCGGTATTCGCCGTGTTCCTGACCCTGGAGATCACCGAGATCGTCTTGTTCGCAGGCAATTTCGCGGTCAGCGAGGCGACGGTGAAGGCCGGCGGCTACATCGGCGTGATCACCGCGCTGTGCGCCTGGTACGCCTCGGCGGCGGGGGTGGCCAACGGCATCGGCGGCAAACTCCGGCTCCCGGTAGGTGCGCCGCTGGTCGCGTGACTTTCTGCCGGTGGGCCCGAGGCCCAGCGTCACACGATCGGCGAGCCGAAACCAGGCCGGACCCGGTATGCACCGGGCCCGGCCTGCCGCGTATCGGGAACTCATCGCCTCCCGGAAATCACTGTCCCCCGGCAAGATCGGCGGAAAGGTCGGCCACCTCGACGCCCTCGGGAATCTGCACCTCCTCGACGAGTTCCGGGCGGTCGTCGAATTCCAGGCGCAGTGCGCGGCACATGGTCGCGTGCATGTCGTACAGCGCGGTGATGTAGGTCAGCTGCAGGATCTCCGGATCGCTGAGATTGGCCTTCAGCACCGCGAAAACCTCGTCCGGAACCCGCCCGCCGTCGTAGACGAGCCCGTCGGTGTAGGCGAGCACGGCGCGCTCGAGCGGGGAGAAGCAGTCTGCGACCTGCCAGTGCGGGATCGCCGCGATCTTCTCCTCGGCGACGCCCAGCGAACGCATCTGCTTGCAGTGCTGGGAGAACACGAACTGGCTGCCGCGGGCGTATCCGGCCCGGCTCTGCCCGAGTTCGCGCAGTTTCGGATCCAGCGTGGCGTTGCGGTAGACGGCGAAACCTCTTACCGCGTGCCGGAATACGTCCGGAGACTGCGCGAACACGGTCCACCAATCGCCGGGCGTGGCGTGGATGGTGCCGTGGTCGACGGCCGGATCCTTGTCGGGACCGAACAGCCGGTCGTAGTAGAACAGAATCCGCTCGTCGGTGACTTCGGCGCGCGGCACTTCGCGAAGACGCGGCATGGTTCGTAATCCTCTCGGGTGGTGGCGATTCGGCTGATGCGTCGGGGTCAGAGGCCGGCGGACACGTGCCGGTCGGCGGCGGTCTTCGGCTCGTGCGCCACATCCGCCTCGGTGAAAGTGCGTGTCCAGCAGGCGAATTCGAGCAGCACACCGTCCGGGTCCTGGAAGTAGAACGACCGCACGAAGGTGCCCTCGTGCACCTCGCGGGAAACGCCGCGGGGGCTGTCGTCGTGGTTCAGGATCCGGCTGACCTTGATGCCCTCGGCCGCGACGCGCTCGTAGTATTCGTCGAACAACTCCGGCGGCACCGCGAATGCGACGTGGTTCATCGAGCCCACTCCGCTGAGCAGCTCGCCCTCGTCGGGCAGGCCCTTCGGCGCGGCGAGCCCGGGGCTGGCATCGGGAGCGTCGGCGAGCCAGAAGAAGGCGAGACTGTTGCCTCCCCCGCAGTCGAAGAAGAAGTGCTGACCCAGATTCCCGGGCAGTTCGATAGTCTTGATCAACGGCATACCCAGTGTCCCCGAATAGAAATCGATGGTCCGCCGCATGTCGGAGCACACCAGCGCGAGGTGGTTGATCCCGCCTAGCTGGTACTTCGGATTGGAGGGGCTCATGGCATTCCTTCCTGCTGTGAGGGTTCGACGTCCGGAACCGATCCGCCGGTCGCGACCACGAACACGGACGGTTTCGACGCCCACAAAATGACTTGACAGTCATGTCATGTTGTTGGATAGTGTGGTCCGTGGCGAAGTCATCTGTCAATAGCCCCGCCGCCGCGGCCGATACCTTGACGCCGCGGGGCCGCAAGACGCGTGAGGCGTTGCTCGATGCCGCCCGGACCGTCTTCGAGTCCGTCGGCTTCCTGGATACCCGGGTCGAGCAGATCTCGCAGGAGGCGAACGTCTCCTACGGCACCTTCTACCGCTACTTCGATTCGAAGGAACACGTCTTCGGCGAGCTGAGCACCCGGTTGTTCGAGGATATGCACCGCCGCGAACCGACCGCGGCGGGGCTGTCCCCCGCCGCGAAACTCATCGCGGCGAACCGTTCCTACTACCGGGCGTATCGGCGCAACGCCCGGATGATGGCGATCGTCGAGCAGGTCGCCACGTTCAACGAGGAGTTCCGGCAGCTGCGGCACGAACACCGCCGCGGGCTCATCGATCGCACCGCCAAAGCCATCGCACGCTGGCAGGATGAGGGGCTGGTCCGCCCGAAGCTCGATCCGGAACTGGCGGCGCGCGTCATGGCCGCGATGGTGGAGCACACGATCTACCTGTGGCTGATCCAGGGCGAGGACGCCGACGAGGACGCCCTGCTGGACACACTCGACCGGATGTCCGTCGGCGCACTCGGACTCGATCCGGACGAGCAATAACACATCGGCGCCGAGCCAGGAGGCACCCATGACATCAGCTCTCGCTCCCACGGGCGACGCGAGCACCACCCCCGGCCCGCTGGACGGGTACCGCGTTCTGGAACTCGGCACGCTCATCGCCGGTCCCTACTGCGGTCGCCTGCTCGGCGATATGGGCGCCGACGTGATCAAGATCGAGGCGCCCGATCGCCCCGACCCGCTGCGCGACTGGGGTCAGGCCCAGGGCGGTCACCAGTACTTCTGGGCCGTGCACGCGCGCAACAAACGCTGCATGAGCCTGGATCTGCGCACCGAGGCGGGGCGGAAGATCTTCCTGGATCTCGCGGCTACCGCGGACGTCGTGGTGGAGAGTTTCCGACCCGGCACGCTCGAGCGCTGGGGCATCGGATACGACGAACTCGCCGCGCGCAATCCCCGGCTGGTGCTGGCGCGGGTGTCCGGATACGGGCAGACCGGGCCGTACGCGGCACGTCCGGGGTACGCCTCGGTCGCCGAGGGCATCAGCGGTCTGCGCCACCTGAACGGCTTCCCCGGCCAGGCGCCGCCGCGCATGGCCTTGTCCATCGGCGACAGCCTGGCCGGCCTGTTCGCCTTCCAGGGCGTGCTGGCCGCGCTGCTGGTGCGCGAGCGGACCGGACGCGGGCAGATCGTCGACGCCGCCCTCACCGAGGCGTCGCTGGCGATTCAGGAGTCCACGGTCCCCGACTACCACAAGACCGGCCACGTGCGGCAGCCCTCGGGAACCCGCCTGGACCGGGTGGCGCCGTCGAATCTGTATCGGTCCGAGGACGGCCTGTGGGTGATCATCGCGGCCAATCAGGACACCGTGTTCCGCCGCTTGACCGAGGCCATGGGACGTCCCGAACTCGCCGACGATCCCCGCTACCTCAACCACAGCGCGCGCGGTGAGCATCAGGACGAACTCGATGAGCTGATCGCCGCCTGGGCCGCGGGTTTCAGCGCCACCGACCTGATCGAGAAGCTGGCCGAACACGGTGTCGTCGCGGGGCCGGTCAATACCGTCGCCGAGGTCATGACCGATCCGCAATTCCTCGCCCGCGGCATCTTCGTCGACCACGTCGACCCCTCGGTGACCAGCGAGGACGCCGGATTCGATCCGGTTCCCGCCAAGGGGGTCGGGGTGGTGCCCCGGCTGAGTGAGACCCGCGGCGGAGTGCGGTGGGGCGGTGCGAGCCGCCCGGGAACGCATACCGACGAGGTGCTGTCCGAGGTGCTCGGCTACGACGACGAACACCTCTCCCGGCTACGCGAACAGGGGACGATCGCATGAACGCCGTCGACATCCGCGAGGTCGGTCCCCGCGACGGACTACAGATCGAGGAGCCGATCCCGACCGAGGCCAAACTCGAATTCATCGATGCGCTGGTGGCCACGGGAGTGCGCCGGATCGAGGTGACCTCGTTCGTCTCCCCGCGCGCGGTGCCCTCGCTGGCCGACGCGGAAGCCGTTGCCGCCCAGCTCGATCGGTGGCCGGGCGTGGAATTCTCCGCACTGGTCGCGAGCCTCAACGGCGCGCGCCGGGCCCTGGCCGCGGGGCTGACCCGGGTCGAATACGTGGTATCGGCCTCGGACGGGCACAGCCGGGCGAACGTCGGGCGTGACAGCGCCGCGTCGGTCGCACTGATCGAACCGATCGCCGAGCTGGTGCACGAGGCGGGCGGACAGCTCGAGGTGATCATCGCCATCGCGTTCGACTGCCCGTTCGACGGGCCGACCCCACCGGAGCGGGTGGCCGAGATCGCCCGCAGCGCAATGGCTTCGGGAGCCGACGCCTTGGCCGTCGCCGATACGATCGGGACCGCGTCACCGATCCGGATGGTCGACGTGCTCGGCAAGGTCCGGGCGGCGGCGCCGGCCACCGTTCCGGGCGTCCACCTGCACAACACCCGGGGCCAGGGCCTGGCCAACGCCTGGGCCGCCTACGGTGAGGGTGTGCGCCAATTCGATTCCGCCGCAGGCGGTCTGGGCGGCTGCCCATTCGCGCCGGGTGCCAGCGGCAATATCGCCACCGAGGAGCTGGCCTACATGTTCGAGGACGGCGGGATCGCCACCGGCATCGATATCGACCGGGCCCTGGACGCGGCCCGGTTGATCTCCGGTCTGCTGGGCAAACCCGTCGCCAGCAATCTGCTCGCCGCGGGCGGCCGGTCGGCGCCGGCCCGCTGATCCCGCGACGAGAAGCGAATTATCCACCCCGGGAAGAGGTCCCAACCGTGAATGAACTGGCCGATCGCTTCTTCGCCGCTGTCAGCAGCGGCGATGCGGCGGCGCTCACCGAGCTGTACGCGCCCGATGCCCGCATCTGGCACAACGAGAAGAACGCGGAGGAGACCGTCGGGGAGAACCTGCGAGTGCTTCGCTGGCTGGCGCGAACGGTGGAAAACCTTCGCTACGAGGATATCCGGCGTTATCCGCTGCCCGAGGGATTCGCCCAGCAGCACGTCGTGCGCGGTGACCTGCCCGGACACGGACCGCTGGAGATCGCGGCCGGAATGTTCGTGCAGGTGCGGGACGGAAAGATCACGCGCATCGACGAATACGTGGACTCCGCCGCGATCCAGCCGCTCTACGCGGTATCCGCCTCGACCCGGGAGCAGTGATGACGACCATGGACCGGCCCGAGGGCCGTATCGCCGAATTGACCTCGCGGATGCGGGAATTCATCGACGGCGAGGTCATTCCGCAGGAGCCGGTGCTGGTCCGGGACGACGCGACCGCGACCGCTGAACTCGACCGGCTGCGCGCCCGGGCCAAGGAACTGGGTCTGTGGGCGCTGGGACATCCGGCCGATATCGGCGGCGGCGGAGTGCCCTTCCTGGATTTCGTCTATCTCAACGAGATCATCGGCCGCTCGGAATTCGGCCAGCTGGCGGTCGGTTCGGTCTCCATGCAGGACACCCTGATGCTGCACCGGCACGGCACCGAGGAGCAGCGCCGCCGCTGGATTCCGCCCATGGTGGCCGGTGATGTGCTGCCCTCGGTCGGGCTGACCGAGCCCGAGGTCGCCGGATCGGATCCGACCCTCATCGCCACCCGCGCCGAACTCGACGGCGACACCTGGGTCATCAACGGGCACAAGTGGTTCACCACCGGCGCGGCGCAGGCGGCCTACTGCACGGTGTTCGCCAATACCGAATCCGATTCCGTGCCAAGGCATTCCCGGATCAGCGCGATCATCGTGCCGACCGACACCCCGGGCTTCGAGATCGTCCGGTCCATCCCGACCATGGGGCACGACCCCAGCGACCACTACGAGGTCCGGCTCACCGACGTCCGGGTCCCGGCCGATGCCCTGCTGGGCGAGCGCGGCAAGGGTTTCGCGGTGGCGCAGGATCGGCTCGGCCCCGGCCGCATCTTCCACTGCATGCGCTGGCTCGGGCAGGCCCAGCGCGCCTACGAGCTGATGTGCGAACGCGCCAACACCCGCTACGCGCACGGTTCCCTGCTCGCGGAGAAGGGTGAGATCCACCGGTACATCGCCGAATCCGCCGCCGAGATCCATGCCGCCCGGCTGATGACGCTCGACGCGGCCCGCGCGATGGACGCCGGACAGGACTACCGCATCCGGGTCGGGCTGGTCAAGTTCTGGGGTGCGCGCATGTTGCACAATGTGATCGACCGCGCCATCCAGGTGCACGGCGCGCTCGGCCTCACGGCCGACACTCCGCTCGAGCGCATGTATCGGCAGGCGCGTTACGCGCGCGTCTACGACGGCCCGGACGAGGTGCACCGCATGTCCACCGCGCGCCGGCTGCTGCGTTCCCCCGAGGCCGCGCCGTGGCTGTGACGCCGGATTCCCCGCTTCCGGAAGCGATCACGCTGGCCGAGGGCGTCGGCGAGGTGCTGCGCGCGGCCACCGGACGCGCCATCGGCGAGGTGTCGCTGCGTCAATTCACCGGCGGCGCGAGTAAAAAGGTCTATGCCGTCGCCGCCCGCGACGACGCGGGCGAGGCCGTGCACGCGGTCCTGCGCCGCGATCCTCCCGGGCACGGCGACGCCGCCCGGATGCGCGCCGAGGCGGCCTGCCTGCGAGCGGCCGCTTCGGCCGGGGTGCCGGTCCCCGCGGTACTCGCCGCCGATGCCACCGCTCCCGGAATAGACGCACCGTATCTGCTGATGGAGATGGTCGAGGGCGAATCGATTCCGCGTAAGCTGCACCGTGATCCGGAGTTCGCACCGGTGCGCGATCGGCTCGCCGCGGACCTGGGCCGGGTATTGGGCCTGATCCACCGCACCCCGCTGGACACCCTCGATCTGCTCGACGACCAGGACCCACTGGACACCATCGAGCAGATCTACCGAGGCCTGGACGATCCGCGGCCGGCGGTGGAGATGGGACTGCGCTGGCTGCGCGAACATCGCCCGCCGCCGCGCCGGAAAACGCTGGTGCACGGCGATTTCCGGATCGGCAACTTCCTCATCACCGCGGACGGTGTGCGCGCGGTGCTGGACTGGGAGCTCGCGCATCGCGGCGATCCGGTCGAGGACCTGGGCTGGCTGTGCGTGCGCGCCTGGCGTTTCGGCGCACCGGCCCCGGTCGGCGGGCTCGGCACCCGCGAGCAGCTCCTGGACGGCTACGCCCAGGCCACCGGAATCCGGCCCGCGCCCGAGGAATTGCACTGGTGGGAGACGTTCGGCACGCTGAAGTGGCTGGTGCTCAGCCGATTCCAGGCACAGCGTCACCTGGGCGGCGAGGAGCACTCGGTGGAGCTGGCCGCGATCGGACGGCGCGTCTGCGAATCGGAGCACGATCTGCTGGCCGTACTGGATCTGCTCGACGAATCGGTCAGCGTGCCAACGCCGTCCGAGCCGGCGACCACGATCCACGATCGTCCCCACCTCACCGAGATCCTCGACCTGGTCGCGGGGACGCTGACCGAGGAGATCGCCCCCGCGCTGACCGCCGAGCAACAACGCCTGCGATTCCTGATGCGCATCTGCGTCAACCTGCTCGGCACCGCCGCCCGCGAACTCCGGGCCGGGCCCGCGGCCACGACCGAGGTCGCGGAGCTGCTCGGCGAACTGGGCTGCGATTCGGAGGCCGAACTGGCCGCACGTTTGCACGCCGGGTCACTGTCCTACTCCGACAAGGAAGTTCGCCGCGTGGTCTCGCTCGCCGTGCTGTCCCGCCTGCGGGTCGCCAATCCGCGCTACCTGGGATAGCGCCCCCGAGGATCCGCACGGACGTTCAGGCGCTCAGCCGAACCGGTAGCGACCTGTGGCCGTTCATGACGAAGGTCTGCATCGGCCGCAGTTCATCCGGCGCGGTGGCCAACCGCAGGTCCGGGAAGCGGGACAGCAACGCGGGCACGGCGATTCGCGCTTCGAGGCGGGCCAGCGGCGCACCCAGGCAGTGGTGTACGCCGTAACCGAATGCCAGGTGCCCCTTGCTGTCGGTCTCGCGATCCCACGACGGGTCGAACTCGTCGGCGTTGCGGCCGAACGCGTTCCGGTCGCGATTGGCCCCCGCGAACGAGGCCAGGATCGCCTCGCCCGCGGGGATCCGGACGCCCTCGCCCAGATCGATGTCCGCGCGGGTGTACCGGAACGGCATATTCGCGATCGGCGACTGCCAGCGCAGACTCTCCTCGATCACGTCCTCCCATTCGATCTCCCCGGCTACGGCCTCGGCACGGGCCCGCGGATGGGTGAGCAGCGCGACGATCGTCTGATCGATCAGATTCACCGTCGTCTCGTGCCCCGCGCTGATGATCAACGTCAGGGTGTCCAACAATTCCTGATCGCTCAGCAGCGGACCGGTGGCCTCGTCCGGACCGGTGATCAGGGTGCTGGTCAGATCGTCACCCGGATTTTCACGCTTGTAGGCGATGAGCCGGCCGACCAGGTCCAGCAACGCCATGAAATCCCGCTGCACCTGTTCCGGCGCGGCCGAGGTGTCCAGTGAGCCGTCGGCATGTTCGCACAGTGGAGTCGCGATCTCCGACGGCACTCCCATCAGCTCGGTGATCACCTTGATCGGCAGCGGTCGCGCGAAATCCGCTCGCAGATCGGCGATATCGCCCGCCGGGGTTTGCGCGAGCGCGTCCAGCAGTTCGGTGACGATCGCCTCGATCCTGGGTTGCAGATCCTGTATCCGGCGCGGACCGAACGCGGGACCCACCGCCTTGCGCAGACGGGCGTGCTCGGCTCCCGAACTCCTGAGCATGTTGCGCAGCGCGATCCACGGAGTCATCACCCAGTCCTGCGGAATCCGGCCCTCCCGCAACGTCTTCCAGTCCTGCGGTTCCTTGGAAACCTGTGGATCGGTCATCAGCCGCCGCAGGGCGGCGTAATCGGTGACCATCCACACCACCACCCCGCCGGGCAGTTCCACCCGGGCCGCCGGGCCCAGTTCACGAATACGGGCAATTTCGCCGTGGATATCGGTAGCGGCCGGATCCAGCACGATGGGTTGATTGTCCGTCACGGGAACTCCTCACAAGCGGGCGGACGGTTCGAACCTCGACGACGTGGCGATCTGCATCGGCGCCGTGGCCGGGAACTCCACCGGCAGCGAAACCAGTGCGCGATGGAAAGGTCCCGGACGCCAGGATAATTCGCTGACCGGAACCGCGAGCTCCATATCCGGCAGCGCATCGATCAGCAGATCGATCGCGTCGTGGGCGATCGTCCTGGCCATCGCCTGCGCCGGGCACGCGTGCGGGCCCGCGCCCCAGGCCAGATGCGACCGGTTGCCGGTGCGGTCGCCGCCGGCGATGCGCGGATCGTTGTTGCAGGCCGCCAGGCCGATGAGCACCGGTTGGTCCGCGGGCAGCCACACCTCGTCGACGAGGATCGGCTGACGCGGATACACGACCGGGAAGTTCGTCAGGGGCGGGTCCTTGAACAGCACCTCGTCCAGGGCGTCCGCGGTGGAGAGCGTCCCGCTGATCAGACCGCTGCCGAATCGATCGTCACTGAGCATCAGCAGCACCGTGTGCAGGATCAGGTTGGCCAGCGGCTCGGTCCCCATGGAGAACAGCAGCGCGGCCTGGTTGATCACCTCCATGTCGTCGAGCTTGCCGGGGTCGGTGATCAGCGCCGAGGTGAGATCATTGCCCGGCCGGGCCCGCTTGTCGGCCACGACCCCGGCCAGCGCCCCGATGAACATCTCCTGTCCGGCCTGAGCGTCGACGGTGTCCAGCATCGCCGCCATTCCGGTCCACGCCTGCCGGGCCGCCTCGGTCGGGAATCCCATCAGATTCGCCAGCACCTGGAAGGTCAGCGGGGCCGCGTACCCGCTGAGCAGATCGCAGGTGCCATCACCGCAGAACCCGTTGATGAGCTCTTCGGCGGCGTGTCCGACCAGATCGTGCAACCGGTTCAGATCGGTCTCACGCAGCGCACCGAAGCTGCCGCGGAACCGCTGATGCGCCTCGCCCGTGGTGCGCAACGCGTTGGCGCGCGACTCGAGGAACGGCCGGACCGGGCAGCTCTCCGGGACCGAGCGCTGCCAGCGACTCGGATCGGTGGGGAAATGCTCGGGATCGCGCATGATCTGCAACGCGGTCGCGTAATCCAGGACCAGTGTGGCCGGTACGCCGGGCGCCAATTCCACCGGCGCGATGGCACCGAACCGCTTGCGCATCTCGTCGTACGCGCGGTGCGGATCGGCCGCGAACTCCGGCTCGTACAACCGCATCCGGTCCTGTCCCGAACTGGTCGGCGACGATTCGTACTTCACCGTGAACCCGTGTGACGGCATGTTCACCCTGCCACCACCCGGCCCCTCGAGTCCCTTCCATCCCTACCGATCCTGTAGTCCGCACGTCGGCCATGCACGCCGTGATCCTCTTTTCTCGGTCGCACTTCACGGAACAAACCGGCACGTGCCCGCGCCGGACGGTTCGAGCATCTCGATCGGAGACGAATCGAATTCCGTTGCGGCAGACGCTACATCAGCGGACACGAGGGCGCGCGAAATGCCCGCTGTTTCAGCACCGCCGCGGCGCCGGAGACGGCCGATGCCCGCCCCCAACGGGAACGGGCATCGGCCGATCGGATCGGATCACGAGAATTGCTGGCGCAGCTCCCTTTTGAGAATCTTGCCGGTCACGTTCTTCGGCAGCGCATCGACGAACACCACCCGGCGCGGCACCTGGAAACCGCCCAGGTGCTCACGGCATCCGGCGATGATCTCCTCGGCCGTGGCGGTGGCGCCCTCGCGCAGGACGACCACCGCGCACACCACCTCGCCCCAGGTGTCGTCGCGCACGCCGATCGCGGCCGCCTCCGCGACGCCGGACTGGCGGTAGAGGGCCTGTTCGACGGTCAGCGAGGCGACGTTCTCGCCGCCACTGATGATCAGGTCCTTCTTCCGGTCGACGATGTAGACGAAACCCTCCTCGTCCTGGCGGACCAGATCTCCGGTATGGAACCAGCCGTCGGTGAACGAGTCGGCGGTGGCCTGCGGATCCTTCCAGTAGCCGGACATCACCTGATCGCCGCGCACGATCATCTCCCCGACCTGTCCCGGCGGCACGTCGGTGAATTCGTCGTCGACGATGCGAATGTCGACCAGCCGCATGGGTTTTCCGGCCGAGGCGAGCAGTCCGGTCGCACCGTTCGCCGCACGGCGGTGCGCTTGCTCGTCCAGATGCAGGACGTTTCCGGCGAGTTCGGTCATGCCCATGCCCTGGTAGAAATCGCAACCGAACCGCTCCAGTCCGGCACGCAGCACGGCGGCGGGGATGGCCGAGGAGCCGTAGCCCACAGCTTGCAGAGTGGCGAGTGAATGCTTGTCCAGCTCCGGGTCCTGGAGCAGGAAGTTGATCATCGTCGGCGCCAAACCCGTTTGGGTGACCTGCCATTCGTCCACCAGACGCAGGAACGTCGCGTTGTCGTAGGACCGCAGGATGCCGACCGTGCAGCCGAGCAGGTGGTTGATCATCACCACGTATCCGCCGATGTGACACAGCGGGAAGCAGAACAGGAATACCGTCTCCTCGGGGACCTCCCACTGCAACGCCGACGACGTCACGCCGGTGAGCAGATTGCGGTGCGAGATCATCACCCCCTTCGGCGCGCCGGTGGTCCCGCTGGTGTAGACCAGCCAGCCCGGGTCGTCCGGCTCCGGAGTGTGCGCGGGCACGTCCGCCGAAGCGCCGGAAAGGAATTCGTCCCACCCGATCGCGCCGGAAGCCGTTCCGATCGACACCACCGTGGTGACCGACGGGATCCGATCGCGGATGCGCTCCACCACCTCGGCGAACTCCGGAGCGATGATCAGCACCCGGGCCTCGGAATGCTCCAGCAGAGCGACGATCTGGTCCGGGTGCAGCCGGACGTTGAGAATCGTCAGCGCCATACCCGCCATCGGGACGCCGTAGTAGCAATCCATGTACTGCGTGCAGTTCGAGGACAGGATCGCCACCCGGTCACCCGGCGCGGCGACCCCGAGCAGCGCATTCGCCAAGCGGCGGCAGCGATCTCGCAACTGACCGTAGGTGATCTGCTCCTGCTCGAACCGCAGCGCGATTCGCTCCGGGTGTTTGCGCGCACCGTATTCGACGATGTCACCGATCAACATCTGTTCTGCTCCTTGCCGATTCGAATCCGACGCACCGTCACCGGATCGCCATCGGGTTGATCGGCGAGCCGACACCGCGGGTGAACGACAGCGGCGGCCCGGCGTAGAAGAAGTCCCAGCGGCCATCGGCGGCGCAGGCCTGCGAAAGGTCCTCGAAATCCAGCATTTCCGCGAGCGTGACGCCCATGTCGCGGATGAGCACCATATGCAGTTCGAACGCGGTGCCGGGGTGCTCGCCCGGCATCACCTCCACGGCCCAGTTGTCCGAGCCGACGACGGCAACGTCCTTCTCCCGCAACCATTTCGCGCAGGACAGGCTCAGTCCGGGCTCACCCGCCATGAAGCCGGCCGGGTCGCGATCTGTCAGGAATTTCTTGCGCCATCCGGTCCGGAACAGCAGGATGTCGCCCGCGCCGATCCGCACGCCCTGGGCGGCGGCGACCTCGTCGAGCTCGTCGGGACCGATCGCGGTGCCGGCCTCGAGCCAGTCCACTCCGCGCGCCCGGGCGATGTCCAGCAGCACGCCACGTCCGGCGATGCCGCCGGCCTGGGTGTGGATGCCGCACTTGTCCGCGCCCTTGACCGTCACCCCGTCACCCGGGTGCCCGTTGTAGAGCTGGTCGTCGTAGTGCACGTGCGCCAGCGAGTCGTATTGCGACCCGGCCTGCAGCGGCATGAAGACGAAGTCGTCGGCCCACTTGAACCCGCCCGGCAGCACCTGTTCCTGCCCGTTCTCCGACATCAACCGGATCGGATTGATCCGCAGCCCACCGGGCTGCGGCCCGTCCCCGTCGAGCGGAATCCCCAGCGTGAACACCTCCCCGGTGCGAACCAGCCCGGCCGCTGCCAGCACCCGCTCGGCCGTGAGCAGATTCGTGGTCCCCCGCTCGTCATCGCTCCCCCACCGCCCCCAGTTGCTGACCTCCTGGCCCAACGCGCGCATATCGGGAACTTCAGGCACCGCAGCCTCCTAGCTGGATCATTCATGACGTGACAGTCATGTCAACTTGCTCGACCAGTGTGATCGACCGCACTACCTGTGTCAATACCGCATCGCCGAAAGATTGCGGGGAGGGGTCCGAGCGCCCGATGGATACGCGGGCGGCCGCCCTCGGCAGTTCTCGCCATCGCGCCGATCGGACGCAACGCACCCCGCCGCCTAGCGAGATTCCCACGGAGGCGTAGCCGCCGCTATTCAGGACATCACTATCGGTTACGAAACCCGTTGCTGTCACAGGCATCTCGACACTTGCTATCTTCGACACCAGCGGATCGTTCCTGGGGGAGACCTTCGGGCCGGAGCGATGTGGTAACCGAGAACCCGCGCGAGACGTTGAACCTGAGCTGCCGACGCCCTACCGCATGTCGTTGACGACATATACTCGCTGTCATGGGCGAACTGTTCCCATAGAAATCGAGCCCGAGGTACGGGACTGGCTGGAAGCACTGCCAGCCAAGCACTTCCTAAGATCGACGAATATGTCGGCCTACTCGCCGAACAAGCAGACTCGCTGAGCGAACCCTACGCCCGATACCTCGGCGACGGGGTCCGCGAACTACGCCCAACGCTGGACGGTGCGGCCATCCGCATTACCTACTGGATTGCACCGGGACGGCGAGTGATCCTGCTGACGGTGTTCCGCAAGACACGGATGCGAGGAAGACACCGAAGTCAAACGCGCGAAAGTCGCCCAACAGACCTGTCAGGCCGAACACGAGCCCGCTCATCAAGAATTCATCCGCACAATCGAGAAGGGAGAACTGGACCGATGAGTCACGCACGCTGGAAGACGCTCCGGGAACGCAAACTCGCCGAGGGCTACACCGAATCCGACGACGTTACCGAGGCCCGCCGCGAAATCCGGCTCTCCATGGCACTGGCCGAAGCCGTCTACGACCGCCGAATCGAGCTCGGGCTTACGCAAGCCGACCTTGCCGAACGCGCCGGCCTCACCCAAGCCAAGATTTCGCGCATCGAAGGCTCCGACACCATGCCAACCCTCCCTCTGCTCGCCAAACTCGCCGACGCCCTCGACGCGACCCTCAACATCGCCCTGGACGCCGACGACACCCGAGTCAACTTCATCAGTCATCACACCGACGCCGCCTGAGCATAAGTAGTCGCTACGACGAAACTTGCCATCGCCAGCTCACTGTTCCAGCGAAACACGTTGCTGCGGTGGATATCTCAAGACTCCTCCTCTTCGAAACCAGCGGACCGTTCAGGCGGTACACGCTCGGGCCAAACCGACCAGGCGATCGCCAGCATCGGCAGCCCAACTGCCACGGCGTACCCGAGCGCGATCACTCGATCAGCCCGGCGTCAGCGTTGAACCACCGCGCGAAACTCAGCCGGGGCCGGACTGATTCCACGCTGGCAATAGACATGATGCCGACTACTGTCGGCTCTGCATGGACTCCGTTGTCCGTCGACCGTAGCGACGGAGCTTCTCGTCCGCTCTGATTCTGTGGGGCGGGTGGGGCTCGAACCCACGACCAGCGGATTATGAGTCCGCGGCTCTAACCGACTGAGCTACCGCCCCCGACCGCGTGGTGTGCGCGGTTGGGGCGATGGTACCGGGTTCGGGGGGTGTTCGCCTATTCGGGATCGCCGCGGTCGTGGGTTTCCGGAACACCTAGTAGCAGATAGTGTGGCCGGTGAAGGGGATGGATGGGAGGATCGGCGTGGCGGATCTGTTCGTGAACGTGTTGCGGGCGCATCAGTGGATCTACGAGCACAGCGGCGGGCTGGTGGGGCATCGGCTGCTGGCGGGCAATCCGACGTTGTTGCTGCGGACAGTCGGGCGGAAGTCGGGGCAGGCGCGCACCAATGCGCTGACCTACGCACGCGATGGGCGGGACTATCTGGTCACCGCCTCCAACGGCGGATCGCCGCGGCCACCGGGGTGGCTGGCGAATCTCACAGCCGCGCCGGACTGCGAGATCCAGGTCGGGCGGCGCAAGATCGCGGTGCACGCGCGGGCGACGTATCCGGACGATCCGGACTACGCGCGCCGCTGGGGACTGGTCGACAAGGTGAATCAGGGGCGGTACACGCAATATCAGAAGCAGACCAAGCGGCCGATCGCGGTGGTCGTGCTCAGTCCGCGCTGAACCGGCGACCGCCCCTGAACCAACTGTCAGACCGTCAAGATCGTGCGTCCTACCGCCGTGCGGGATTCGATGGCCGCATGTGCCGCCGCCGCCTCGGTGAGCGGGAAGGTCTGCCCGACAACGACTTCCAGATTTCCCGCCGCCGCCTCGGTCAGCGCGCGGCGCCCGAGCGCCTGCCAGTCGATATCGGCCCCGGTCATCTCCAGCAGAGTTTGCACCGTGATGTTCTGTGCGGCCGCATATTCCGCGTGGTCCTGCAGGAAACCGCCTGCGGCGTTACCGTATCCGAGGAATCGGCCACCGAATGCCGTGGCGCGCAGGGCGTCCGCGCCGATCGGGCCGCCCGCACCATCGAGCACCACTGCCACGCCCGCGCCCTCGGTCGCCTCCCGGACTCGGTCCGCCCAGCCGGGATCCTCGTAATCCACCACGACCTTCGCACCGAGCCGGCGGGCCAGTGCGAGTTTCGTATCGCCGTGCGCCGCCGCGATCACCGAAGCACCTGCCGCGGAAGCCATTTGGGTGAGCAGCGTGCCCAATCCGCCGCCCGCGGCGGTGATCAGCACCCACTCCCCCGGGCGAATCCGGGCCCGTTCGGCGATCATCAGCGAGGTCCGCCCATCGTGCACCAGTGCGGCGGCGCGAATGTCGTCCAGGCCGGCGGGGATCTCGTTCAAGGTCTGCGCCTTCGCCGGCGCCTTGGCCGCATAGCCACCGATGGGCAGGCCGCCGCCGATACCGCTGGCCGCCGTTGCCGTGGCCACTCGCTTGCCGACCCAGCCGGGATCGACGTCCGCGCCGACGGACGACACCACACCGGCGACCGCGCCGCCCGGGACATACGGCGGCTCGACCGGGAAGAAGTCCCGGCCCCAGCCGCTGCGCAGCCGCACGTCCAGGAACATCACATCGGCCGCCGTGACGTCCACGACCACCTGGCCCGGCCCGGCGACCGGATCGGGCACTTCTGCCGGAACCAGCACCTCCGGTCCCCCGAACGACTTCACTTCCACCACATACATTTTCGGCCACATCCTCTCGATCGGAAACGATGAGACCAGCCTGATACCTCGAGTTAGCTCGAGGTCAATGGCCGTTCGCCGAGAGCGAGAACACGACGCGAGAGATTTGCCGGTCACGATCGGATCCGGCTAAGATCGCCCGACGAGGGGAGTACTTCCCAAGCGCTATACCGGTCAGTACGGATTTCACAGTTGAGGTCCCCGGGTGGCCGCCCGTCCCACGGGCGAAGGAGACCTCGGGTGTTTTGTCATACCCGAGGAGTCCCATGAGTTCCACCACGACCGCTCTCGCATCATCCCAGCTGCACACCATCGGCTCGCCCTGGCTGTGGGCGGCGACCATCGCCGGGGTGTTGCTGCTTCTGATGCTCGACTTCGCGGTCACCCGCCGCCCGCACGAAGTGTCGATGCGCGAGGCGCTGGGGTGGACGGTGTTCTATCTGGCGCTGCCGATCACCTTCGGCATCGTGATCTGGACGGCCTATGGATCGGAACCGGGCACGGAATTCTTCACCGGCTACCTGCTCGAGAAATCGCTGTCGGTGGACAATCTGTTCATCTTCATGCTGCTCCTGGCGGCATTCGCGGTCCCAGCACGGTTGGCCCAGCGGGTGTTGTTGTTCGGCATCGCGGGCGCGCTGGTACTGCGCGGCATCTTCATCGCCCTCGGCGCCGCCGCGCTCGCCGAACTGGATTGGGCATTCCTGCTGTTCGGCGCGATCCTGCTGTTGACCGCCGCGAAATTGCTGAAAGACGCGATCACCGGCCAGGAGGCCGAGGTCGACGCCTCTTCGCTGCGTTCGGTGCGACTGCTGCGCCGGGCACTGCCCGTGACCGATGGCTACCGCGAAACGCGACTGAGCGCGCGGGAGGCGGGACGGCGCGCGCTGACCCCATTGGCCCTGGTGGTCGCCGCGGTGATGACCACCGATCTGATCTTTGCCATCGACTCGGTGCCCGCGGTCTACGGCGTCACCGGCGATCCATATCTGGTGTTCGCCACCAACGCCTTCGCACTGCTCGGCCTGCGCGCACTGTATTTCGTCCTGCACTCGGCCCTGAGCCGACTGGTGCACCTCGCCTACGGACTCGCACTCATCCTGGCGTTCATCGGCGTGAAACTGGTGCTGCACTGGGCACACGCGACCTGGGCGGGTGTGCCGCAGATTTCCACCGCCGCCTCGCTGCTGGTGATCGTCGCGGTGTTGGCCACGGTCACCGCGACGAGCCTGTGGGCCACCCGCAAGACTGCTACGCCGTAGCGGGTGGCCCGCAACTCAGGTGAGCTTGACCCGCGCCGCGACGAACCGGGCGACCGCCGGGGCGAACCGCTGGAAGTGGTACTGCAGGTGGGCTTCCGGGGTCACCGGGACGACCTCGCGCCCGTCCCGCACCGCCCGCACGATCTGCTCGGCCACCTTCTCCGGGCCGTAGTGCCGCTTGCGGTACAGCTCATCGTATTTCGCCTGCTTGTCTGCCTCGTCCGAGGCCGACAGAACCAAAAAACAAGTCGTTGCAAAGAGATTGGTGTGCCCGATGCCTGGGCAGATGGTGTGCACCTCGATGCCTTTGCCGGCCAGTTCGGCGCGCAGGCAGTCCGAGAACATGAACACCGCCGACTTGCTCGTCGAGTAGGCACTGAATCCGCGCTGCGGCATATAGGCGGCCATACTCGACAGATTCACGATGTGCCCGCCGAGCCCGCGCTCGGCCATGGCCGCGCCGAACGTCCGGCAGCCGTTGACCACTCCGCCCAGATTCACCCGCAGCACACGATCGAAATCCGCCGACGGCGTTTCGAAGAAGTCTCCCGCCTGGCCGATTCCAGCGTTGTTGACCAGGATATCGGGTACCGCGTGCTCGGCGATGACCGCCGCGGCGTGCTCGGCGACGGCCGCCTCATCCGAGACGTCGACCGAATAGGCATGCGCCACACCGCCTTCGGCCTGCACCAGCGCGACGGTCTGTTTGGCCGCGTCCAGATTCAGATCCGAGACCACGATCTCCGCCCCGCGCCGCGCGAAGGACAGCGCCGTCTCCCGGCCGATGCCGCTGCCGCCCCCGGTGATCACGACGAGTTGGTCCTCGAACGCGCCGCGCTCGCGGCCCCGCACCACCTCGGCCCGGCGCAGCCCGCGCGTGGTCGCCCCCTGGGTGAGCGAGTCGATGAGTTCGGTTGTGGCCGTGGCCAGCAGCTCCGGATGCGAGAACGGCAGCCAGTGCCCGGCGGCCACCTCGCGACGCCACAGCCGCGAGGTCCACCGCGCCTGGTCGTCGTATCCGGCGGGCCGCACCGCGACGTCGCGCCGGGCGATCACCAGCTGCACCGGCACCTCGGTGTGCCGGTCGCGGGCGTTGACCAGGCGCTGCAGAATGTTCGCGCGGTAGATGCGCATGCCGTCGAAGAAATCCTCCTGGAACCTCGGCCCCAAACGGACATTCGCGGGTGCGGTCTCGTTCATCAGCCCGACGAATCGCTGCCAGATCGTGGCCGCCGACAACGGCCGCAACAGCACCCGCGGCACGCCCGGAGTCATGAACAGGAAGGTGTAGGCCGAGGACAGCAGCTGAGTGAACGGTCCCCACGCCGCGCCGCGAGAAAGCTTGGCGCGCATCCACTTTCCCAGGTGATCCAGGTTCGGGCCGGAGACCGAGGTGAACGACGCGATCCGCGCGCCGGCCCGCGGCTCGCAGACCGCCTCCCACATCTGCACCGATCCCCAGTCGTGGGCGAGCACGTGGACGGGTCGTTCGGGGCTGACCGCATCGGCGACCGCGAAGAAATCCCCGGCGAAGGCATCGAGCCGATAGTCACTGGTGCGGTTGGTGCGGGTGGAGCGGCCGTGGCCGCGCGTGTCGTAGGCGACGACGTGAAATCGCCCGGCCAGCAACGGAATCACCCGATCCCACAGATGGTGGTCGTCCGGCCAGCCGTGCACCAGCACGACCGTATCGGCGGCCGGATCGCCGTATTCGTAGACGGCCAGGTCGAATTCGCCGTTGCGGACGATGCGTTCGGCATCGGGAACGGGGGTCTGATCGGTCACGATATCTCCCTTCGGGGCCGGTGCGGGTGATGCGTCCGGGCGCGGAACCTCACAGGTCCAGCACCAGACGTTCACCGGCACACCGGGATACGCAGATGAGCATGTCGCCGGCGGCTCGCTCGGCATCGGTCAATACGGTGTCGCGATGTTCGACCTGGCCGGACACCGTGCGCACCCGGCAGGTACGGCAGAAGCCCTGACGGCACGAATACGGGCTGTCCGGGCGAACTTTCAGTACCTCCTGCAGCACGGTGCGATCGGCGGGCACCGCGATCACCTCGCCGGTGCGGGCCAATTCGACCTCGAACGCGGTGCCGTCCCGGACGGGCAGGGGGGAAAACCGCTCGGAATGCAGTTCCACTCCGGGCATCTCGCGCACGCGCTCGGCGATCAGCGCGGTCATCGGAACCGGGCCGCAGCAGTAGACCGAGGTGTCGGCGGTCACGCCGGGGAGCAGATCCCCGGCCTCGGGCAACCCGAACGCGTCGTCGGTGCGGATACGCACCCGGGGGCTCAGTCGCTCGAGCTCGTCGAGGAAGGCCATCGTGTTCCGGCTGCGTCCGGTGTAGACCATCGACCAGTCGACGCCGAGCCGATGCGCCATCCGCACCATCGGCAGGATCGGCGTGACCCCGATGCCCCCGGCCACGAAATGCACTCGGGCGGCGTCGGAACCGTGTCCGGGCAGGACGAACGGGAACGCGTTACGCGGGCCGCGAACGACGATCGAACTGCCCACGGTGAGCGCCTCGTGCACCTCCTGCGAACCGCCGTCACCGTCCGGAATGCGCCGCACGGCAATCCGATACGCATGCCGCTCGGCCGGATCGCCGCACAGCGAATACTGCCGCAACCGGCCCGAGGGCAGCTCCAGATCCAGATGCGCGCCGGGCCGCCAGCGCGGCAGCGCGCGCCCATCGGGTGCGGTGAGCAGCAGAACGACCACATCGGTGTCATGCGCCTCCACCCGCCGCTGCGCGACCGTCAGCGTGATGCGGTGATCGTCCACCGCACCCGTGCCGGTGCCGCGGTTGATCAGGGCCGTCCAGCGCATCCGGGTCTCGGCGACCGCGTCGATGACCCGAATCGCGCGGTCACTGCGGCGCCTGCCGTACAGATCGGCCGGCGGCAGCAGCGGAACCCGCCGCAAGCTCACGACGCCATTGCCTGTGCCGCAGGCGATTTGGCCAGATAGGCGACCGCCTGCGCGGTCGAGCCGACCGATCCGGGGTCGTAACCGGGCCGCAGCACCGATGCCGCGCTCCACAGCAGTGAGGGGACCCCGGGCAGCGCACCGCGCCACATCGCGCCGAACACCCGCAGCGCCAGCCGGGGGTACCGCATATTCGGCAGCGAAGGATCCTGGTGCACAAGGTATTTGGTGCCGCGCAGCAGCAGTGTCAGGAAGATCGGGAAGACGATCAGCATCAGCGCCGACCGGCGCAGATAGCCGACCTCGAAGTACTGCGCCACATCATGCGCGACGTGCCGGTGCTCGACCTCCTCCGCACCGTGCCAGCGGAACAGATCCAGCACGCGCGGGTCCGCGCCGAAACGCTCGAGATCGGCATTGAGCACCCAGTCGCCGAGATAGGCGAAGAAATGTTCCAGAGTGGCGATGAAGCCGATGCGTTCGACCAAAGTCTGGAATTCCGCCGCGGGGCCCTGTCCGGGGCGGGGGCCGAGGGTTTTGCGGAACAGGAACTCCATCTGGCGCACATACGCGTCCACATCGATGCCGTGCGCGGTGAGCACCTGTTGCAGCACGTCGTTGTGGGTTTCGGCGTGCATCGACTCCTGACCGATGAAACCGAGCATCTGCTCGCGCAACTTCTCGTCCCGGACCAGCGGCAACGCCTCGGAGAACGCCAGCACGAACATTCGCTCGCCTTCGGGCAGCAGCAGATTCAGCGCGTTGATCACGTGCGAGGCGATCGGCTCGCCCGCCATCCAGTGCAGCGGCGTATCGCGCCAGTCGAACCGCACATTGCGTGCGTGCAGGGCTACCTCGCCCGGATCGGTCCTGTCACGAGGCGGCCACTGGGGAAGTAGCTTCATCGGTACTCCTGGTCTCGTCGTGCGGCATCACCGCCGCCGATACCCGAGAGTAGCAAAATTCCGGGTATATATGCGACCAAGAGTTACATCTATACGTTCGACCCGCTCAGCGCCGCTTTTCCAGGGGAAACTGCGAGGTCTTGCCGGACGGGTCGGTGGTGGCGGCCTTGGTGTAGAGGTTCGCGGGCTGGGCCGGGTCGGACAGGACGACGTGCACCTGCTTGGTGACGTAGTTCCCCGCGGCGCAGTTGGGCGTGCAGGTGTTGTCGCGTTCGGTGCCGTCGCCCTCGGCCTTGTCGGCTGCCCAGGACGTCCAGGTGATCTTCTCGACCTGCACGCCCAGATCCGCACAAGCGAGAATCAGGTTCTGCGGGCGTACGGCCGGTTTGTCGAACGAGCAGTCCAGCACGTCCGGCGGCGACTCCGCCTGCCCCGCGGACCGGACACCGGTACCCGGGGAGTTCGGCGAACCGCATCCGGCAACCGCGGCGATCACCGCCACCGCGACACAGCATCCGATGCGCACACGCCTGCGATCCGTCCTCATGTCCACCATGTTCACGCTCCCAAGTCCGTCGCCGGTCATCCCGCGTGCTCGACCGCACCGCCGCAGGTTCCGGCAGGCTAACGCACGCGTGTGACACGCCGCGACACACCTGCCGCGAACATCGCTGAACGAGGTGTGATCGATGTCGGTCCGAGACTCTCTCGGTGGCGCAGAATTGTTGACAATGCTAGTAATTGGAAGAGATCGATTCGGGCCGGACGTCGTTCCGCGGGGCGCGCGAGGACCGGCGATATGGCCACGCTAGGAGAAAAATTGACCAGGCTGCACCGGACATCGGCGGCCTAGGGATTCACATATGGTGACGATCCTCGGAGGCGGCATCGCGGGCACGGTGCTCGCGGGTGGGCTGGCGCGAGCGGGCCACCCTGCCGTCGTCTACGAACGCAGACCCAACGTGCGCGGGGGTGCTTTCCTGTTCCTGGACGCCCACGCCCACCGAACGCTGGCCGACCTCGGCGTTCCCGCCGACCAACTGGACAGCGCCTCCTACCCTGTCGACGGGGTCCGGGTCGGCGCACCGGCCGCCGACCCGCGGGAATCGCCCGCGGCCGGGCACCGGCTGTATCACCGCACCGACCTGATGCGGGTGCTGACCGAATTCGCTTTGGCCGCAGGCGCGGACATTCGCTACGGGACGGCCGTCAGCGATCTGGATCCGGACACCGGGGTGTTGTACCCCGGTGGGACCGCGACCGATCTGCTCATCGCCGCCGACGGCATCGACTCGATCGCCCGCACCCGGCTCGAACCCGAGCGCGTCGCCGAATATGCCGGGCAGGTAGTGCTTTACGCGACCGCCGCACCCGGCACCCGGCCCAACACCACCCCTTCGGTCCTGCATTTCCACCGGCACGGCAGTGACACTCCGGTCACCTTCGGGCATTTCTGGAACGACAGCGTCGCGGTGTGGTTCGCGCGGCTGACTCGCGCTCCGATCGCGGTGGGCTACACCGGTTTTCACCCCCTGGCCCGCTGGAACGAGCCGATCCGCGCCGCCCTGCCCGAGATTCCGTATCTGCTGGACACCCTGCTCGACCACACCGCGATGGTGCACGTCTCCAATGCCCGCCGTGTCCCGCTGACCAAGGCGCTGCCGCCGCGGCTGCCCGTAATCCTTTGCGGGGACGCCGATCACGCGCTCAGCCCCGCCTCCGGAGTCGGCGCGCGCAATGCCATCGACGATGCCGCCGCCCTGTGCCAGGCCCTGCTGAACGGTGACGATCCCGCGGACACCATGGCTCGGCGGCGCGCGGAGATGCTCGCCGAACCGGATTGAGCCGCAAGGCCTCGGAGGGCGAAGACGCGCTGCCGCGGTCGGCCGCCCGGCACACAAGCGCATCGCCTCGCCGCGCAGTGTGCCGAAATCGCCGACCACCGTGTCGGGTTCGTCGCAGGCCGCGGCCCCGACCGGGGATGATGGTTCCTCGCCAAGACCGGTGAGCAGATCAGCAGAACGGTGCGCTTGCGGATGTCTCAGCCCGGGCCCTCGCCGCCCGAACCGCCGATCGTGTCGTGCCAGCGCTCGGCCCACACCCACAGCTGCTCGAGCGCGCGGCCCAGCTCGACACCCGGGTAGGTCAGCTCATAGGACTTGTCGGGGCGTTTGACGATGATCCCGGCGGCCTGCAGCGTCTGCAGACGCACCGACAGCATGCTGGACGAGCAGTTGTCCATGCGGCGGCGCAACTCCAGAAAGCCCAGCGGGCCCGGTTCCAGCTCCCAGACCACGCGCAGCATCCAGCGCTGGCCCAGTAGCTCCATCGCCTGTGTGGGCGCTGCGGCCGGATCACGCCGGGGTGTTCCCGGATCTCTTGCGCTTCTCATTCAGAACCACCATAGTTGCTTCTGAAATAGAAGCGATCGAGCAAGGAGGCCGAGTGGAGTCGAGCAGAATCGCGATGGTGACCGGGGCGTCACGCGGCATCGGCGCGGCCACGGCCCGGATTCTGGCCGCCCGCGGCGATCACGTCATCGTCAATTACCGCGAGAAGCGCAAGCGCGCAGCGGATCTCGCCGACGAAATCGGCTCCGGCGGGGGCAGTGCGTCGATCGCCGGGGCCGATCTGTCCGACGCCTCCGCCGCGCAGGCATTGAGCCGGGAGATCGTGGACCGGTTCGGACGCCTGGATGTGCTGGTACTCAACGCATCCGGTGGCCTGGAGCGCGGTGCGGCACCGGGATATCCGATGGCCGTCAACCGCGACGCGCAGTTGCGCCTGGTCCGGCTGTTGCTGCCACATATGCCGACCGGCGCGCGCATCGTCTTCGTCACCAGCCACCAGGCGCATTTCCACGGCCGCAAACCCGTGCCCGCGGATTACGAGCCCATCGCCGCCAGCAAGCGCGCCGGCGAGGACGCCTTGCGCGCTCTGATACCCGAATTCGATTCGCGCCGAATCGGTTTCACTGTTGTTTCCGGCGATATGATCGACGGCACGATCATCGTCCGCCTCCTGCAACGGCGCGATCCGGAAGCGGTCGCCGCGCGAACCGAGCACGGCGCACTTCCGACCGTGGACGAATTCGCCACGGCCGTAGCCGATGCCACCATCGACGATCACCCGCTCGGGCACACGGTATACATCGGCGGAGCGGATTACCTCGCGCACAGGTGATTTCGGCTCCTGGCGCGCCGCAGACCGGCTGGAGCCGGAGTCTTTCGGGAATTGCGGGGCCGACGAGTTCACCCCTCGGATCGCGTCCCGGACCGGGAACTCACCGGTGGGTTGACAGGCGTGCCCGAGGATGCGGCCTTCGGCGGTGGAATTCGGGCTTCATGGCGCGGGTTGTCGAGACCATGAGAGCTTTGGTTTACGACCCGACCGCCAGGCATGGTCTCCGGTTGGGTGAAGCGCCGGACCCGGTGCCCGGTCCCGGGCAGGCATTGGTGCGGGTCGCGGCGACTTCGCTCAACTTCGGCGAGATCACATACCTGAGCAGGAATTACGCGCCCGGCGGAGTGGCCGGCTGGGACGCTTCCGGGGTCGTCGTGGCCGCGGCGGCAGATGGCAGTGGCCCGCCGGCCGGGACACCGGTGGTGACCTTCGGCTGGAATGGCGGGTGGGCCGAGTTGCGGGCGGTCGATACCGGTGAGCTCGCAGCATTGCCGGCGGGCGTCGACCATAGTGCGGCGGCAGCACTGCCGGTGGCCGGTGTGACCGCGTTGCGCGCAGTGCGCCGACTGGGTTCGATCCTCGGACGGCGTGTAATGATCACCGGGGCATCCGGTGGGGTCGGCCGGTTCGCCGTCCAGCTCGCGGCGCAGGCGGGCGCACACGTGGTCGCCGTTGTCGGTCGACCGGAGCGCGGGATCGGGCTGGCGGAGCTGGGTGCCGCCGAGGTGGTCGCCGGTGGCCTGGCCGAGGTGCGCGAGCCGGTGGTCGCGGTGATCGACAATGTGGGCGGGCGGCTGTTGGCGGACGCGTTCACGCTGCTCGCCCCGGACGGACTCGCCGTCAGCGTGGGCAAAGCATCGCTCGAGCCTTCCACGATCGATTTCGAGCAGGCCCGGCTGACCAGTCCCGGCGCTCGCATCGAGGCGTTCGTCGTCGGTCCCGGTTTCGGCCCGGACCTGGCCTATCTGACTTCACTCGTGGCCGCGGGCCGGCTCGACCCCCAGGTGGGCTGGCACGGCGACTGGGCACGCGCCGGCGACGCCGCCGAAGCACTGCTCAACCGCGAGGTCGCCGGTAAGGCGGTACTCGCCGTGAGTAGCTCGTCCTCGTAAGCGGTGCGGACGGGCCTGGGCCGCAGCTCGTGGTCCTCGATGTCGAATGCGGCCGGGCGGCCATCTGCCCGCACGAGGCGGCAGCGCCCGTCCGCATCGGCCGGCCCCGTGCGCCTCGTCAGCACTACTCCGGACGTGGGGTCTGCGCCGTACGGTTCCGGTTGGGATCTCCGAAAAGTGTTGTATCCCAACAGGAATCGTTTCCAGAACGTGGACTAGTCCGGCCAGGCCGGTGGACGCTTCTCCAGGAACGCGGCCATCCCCTCGCGAGCGCCGGGAAGCTGGGAGGCCGCGGCCATGACCTCGACGGCCACGGTGTAGGCGTCGGCTTCGGGGCGGTCGAGTTGTGCGTAGAGGGTGTGTTTGCCGAGGGCCTTGCTGGCGCGGCTGCCCCGGGTCGCGCGGGCGAGCAGCTCGGCGACGGCGGTGTCGAGATCCTCGTCGGGCACCGCGCGGTTGATCAGACCCCACTCCGCGGCGGTGCGGGCGTCGATCGGATCACCGGTGAGGGCAAGTTCCATCAGGCGTTTGCGGCCGACGGCACGCGCCACCGGGACCGCCGGAGTGTGACAGAACCAGCCGCCCTTGCCGCCGGGCAGCGCGAACCCGGCCGATTCGGCGGCGATCGCGAGGTCACAGGAGGCGACCAGCTGACATCCGGCCGCGGTGGCCAGGCCGTGCACCCGCGCGATGACCACCTGCGGCGCGGCCTCGACGGCCGTCATCAGTTCGGTGCACAGCCTCAGCAGTTCGCGCACGCCGACCAGATCCCGGGACGCGACATCGGCGAAGTCGTGACCGGCCGAGAACACCGGGCCGCGCGCACCCAGCACAATCCCGGTCGCATCGCTCGCACCCGCCTCCCGGAACGCGGCCAGCAGTTCGGTCAGATGCCCGGCCGAGAGCGCGTTGCGCCGCTCGGGCCGGTTCATGGTGATGTGGACGGTGTCACCGTCCCGGTCGACGAGAAGATGCTGGTACGCCACGGTGGTCATATCCTCCACGGTAGTTCCGACCGCAGCGCAGGTGAACGAAGTGGGCCGCGCAGACTGAGTTGGCAGAGCCCTCGGGGTCGCGCCACGCCGTCGTAGCAGCGTGGCCGCGGCGGCGTGGTAGCGCTGTCACGAATACCGACCCGGCCGACGGGAGTTCGCCGTCCGGAGGAGGACTTAGGCGGCAGGCTCCAGTACCGCATCTCGGGAGAGCAGGTCGGCGTAGAAGCCGTTGCGCTCCAGTAGTTCTCGGTGGGTGCCGCGTTCGACGACATGTCCGGCGTCCAGGACGACGATCTGATCGGCGTCTCGGATCGTGGACAGGCGGTGGGCGATGGTGATGGTGGTGCGACCGGCGGACAGGGCATCGATCGCGGCTTGGACCTCGCGTTCGGTGCGGGTGTCCAGGGCGCTGGTGGCCTCGTCCAGCACCATGATCGGCGGATTGCGCAGGATGGCGCGAGCCACGGCCAGGCGTTGTTTCTCGCCGCCGGAGAAGCGGTAGCCGCGTTCGCCGACGAGGGTGTCGTAGCCGTCGGGCAGGCTCGCGATGTGGTCGTGGATCTGCGCGGCGCGGGCCGCGGCGATCAATTCCGCGTCCGTCGCATCGGGTTTGGCGAAACGGAGATTCTCCGCGACGGAGGCGTGGAACAGGTAGGTCTCCTGCGAGACCACCCCCACGCTCGCGGACAGATCAGCGAAACTCAGATCCCGCACGTCGACGCCGTCGACGGTGATCCGCCCGGAACTCGCGTCGTACAGCCGGGCGACCAGATAGCCGAGAGTGGTTTTGCCCGAACCGGTTTCGCCGACGATGGCCAGTGACGTCCCGGCGGGAACGGTGAGATCGATATCCTCGAGCACCCGCCGGTCCTTCGCGTCGTAGGCGAAACCCACATGTTCGAACCGGACCGTGCCGGCCACCTCGGCTCGCGGCATCGGCACCGGGTGCGCCGGTTCCTCGATATCGGAACGCAAATCGAGATATTCGAAGATCCTGCCGAACAACGCCATCGAACTCTGCATATCCACACCCGTGGACAGCAGCTGAACCGCCGGACGCAGCAGGCTGGTCTGCAACGTGGTGAACGCGACCAGGGTGCCGATCGAAACCAGCGAATGCCCACCGGCGGTGGCCAGCCCGGCCACCCAGTAGATCACCGCGGGCATCGCGGCCATGACGATCTGGATCGTGGCCTGGCGCCAGCGACCGGCCATACTGGCGCGGATCTCCAGATCGACCAGTTCACGCGATTCGCCGGTGAAGCTGCCGATCAACGCGGGTGCGCGACCCATGGTGCGCCCCAACAGAATTCCGCTCACCGACAGCGACTCCTCGACGATCGCCGACATTCCGGCGAGTTTGCGCTGTCGCGCGGCGGTGATCCGACGACGCTCGTCGCCGACGCGCCGGCTGATCCACACGAAGAACGGCAACATCAGCAGCGAGACCGCAGCCAGCCGCCAATCCAAGGCGAACATGGCGATGATCGCCGCGACCACCGAGGTGAAATTCGAGACGATGGAGGTGGCCGTCGTGGTCACCGTGGACTGCATACCGCCGATGTCGTTGGCGATACGCGATTGCACCTCGCCGGTGCGGGTGGTGGTGAAGAACGCCAGCGGCATGCTCTGCAGCCGCGCGTAGACCGCCGCGCGCAGATCGTGCATGACCTGCTGACCGACGGCAGTGGAGATGTAGGTCTGCAGCACGCTGAACACACTGGTCAGCACGACGACCGCGACCATACCGGCGGCCAGGACCGTGAGCAGTCCGGTGCGGCCGTGCGGCAGGGCGTCGTCCAGGATGCGACGCAGCATGAACGGCGAGGCCAGTGAGACGACGGACGAGAGCCCCACGAGCGCGGCGACCAGGGCCAGACGCGTGCGGTAGGGCCGGAACAGCCGGAGGATCCGGCGAATCTCGGATGGGGTTCGGGCTGCCATAGGCGCCTCCTTCCAGGTACTACCACTCCAAACTGAGCTTGACTCACAATTATTCCACAGAACGATGAGCTAGGCTCAGAATCATGGCAGAGGCCACCGACTCCGACCTCCCCGACCTGTTCCTGCAGGTCAGTAAGCGGATCCGCCGAAATCAGGCGGCCCGGCTCGCTCCCCTGGGCCTCACGCCCGCGCAGAGCCGCGCGCTGCGGATCATCGGAAGGGCCGAGGAACCGCTTCGGATGTCCGTCCTCGCGGAGCATCTCGGCATCGTGCCGCGTTCGGCGACCACGGTGGTCGACGCGCTCGTCGCGGCGGGACTGATCACCCGCGCACCCGACCCGGCCAATCGCCGTTCCACCCTCGTTGTTCCGACCGAGGCGGGACGTCGCGCACTGTCGCGCATGTCGCAGGCCCGGCGTGCGGCCGCCGCGGAGACGTTCGCGCCGCTGTCCGACGAACAGCGCGAGACGTTGCGGGCGTTGCTGGCGGCGTTGGACTCACGAGAGCAGTGCTGAGCGTGAGGGATCGTTCGTGCGGG
Source organism: uncultured Nocardia sp. (assembly GCA_966435935.1). Lineage (GTDB taxonomy): Bacteria > Actinomycetota > Actinomycetes > Mycobacteriales > Mycobacteriaceae > Nocardia. Next base: position 10,905 of record CBJNFW010000032.1, on the reverse strand, counting down.
ATCGTTTCAGTCTCCGGGCAAGCTACAGCGACACCGGATCGCTGACTCGGATCCGATCCATCAGGGCGGTGAGCAAGCGTGTGATCGGCTCGCTCCCGACCGCAATCGAGGAAATGCCACTGTCGACGAGCGCCTGATTCATGACCTTGTGCGTCAACCGGCCGCGCCTGGTCGGGTGTACCAGCACTCTGCGCCGGTCGGCGGCGTCGACGTTGCGGTTCACGAGGTTGTCGGCGATCATGGCGTCGATCAGGCGGGTGAGCGTGGCAGCGTTGAGTTGTGTGGCTTCGGCCAGTTGCGACATCGAACGCCCTTGGCCGTCGGCGACCGCGTTCAGCACATGCCAACGCCCCGGAGACGCCTCGCCGAGACAGGTGGCGACAGTCTTGTCCAAGTCCTGCGATACCCGCCGCAGCAGGCGGGCAAGTTCGTCCAACGCGCCGAGGGCGGTACTATCGTCCACAATCAGCACTATACAGCGCCGTATGAGTCATTTTCAGTTGCAAGTATTACGGTGGTGGTTGCCATGACCGCTGGAGGCCTTCGCGGTCGTCGCGAATCGGTGGATCTCGCATTGGCGGTGCCGCTGAGCGGCCCAGCGGGGATGTTCGGTCCGTCGTGCGAAGCCTCCGCCGAACTCGCGATCGAGGACATCAACGCCGCGGGCGGCATTCTGGATCGGCCGGTGCGACTGCATCCGATCGACGCCGCAGCGCCATTGGCCGAGTTGACCGCGCGCGTCGACCGGATGATCGGCGCAGGACTGATCGACGGTGTCGTCGGCTGGCATCTGTCGAATGCGCGCAAGGTGATCACTCCGCATACGGCCGGTCGAATCCCCTACGTCTACACCACTTTCTACGAAGGGGGCGAGGATTCCGACGGTGTGTACATGGTGGGCGAGACCCCCGAACAACAGCTGTTCCCGGCGCTGCGGTGGATGCGTACCGAAATCGGCATCCGACGCTGGTACATCGTCGGTAACGATTACATCTGGCCACACGAAACCCTCAGGGCCACAGTAGAATTCAGTGCAGAGTTGGATATCGACGTGGTCGGTGCGACATTCGTCCCCCTGAACGGGCGGGATTTCACCTCCACCCTCGAGCTGATCGGATCCTCTGCGGCGCAAGGTGTTCTGCTGTTCCTGGTCGGCGCCGACTGCGCCGCCTTCAATCGAGCGTTCGCAGCTGCCGGTCTCGACGAGCGCCGCATCCGGCTCGGCATGATGATCGGTGAGGACGTCCTCTACGCCGGTGGCGTCGACAGCACCCGCGGATTGTTCACCGCCTGCGGCTATTTCGAGAGTGTAGTGTCCCAGGCCGGGATGGAATTCGGCGCCCGGTACACCGACCACTTCGGGGCGCACGCTCCGGCGCTGAACAATATCGGCGAGTCCTGTTACGAGGGATTGCTCTTGTTCGCGTCGCTGGCCGAGCAAGCACGCAGTCTGGACCTGCGCGCGATCGAACGCACCGCCTCGGGCGCCACCTATCACGGTCCGCGCGGAGAGGTACGGGTCCGCGGCGCGCACACTACGCAGCCTGTCTATATCGCCGGGGCCGATCGCCTGGAATTCACCGTCCACACCGAACTGACCTCCTGACCGCTACTCGCGGGGGGCCGGAAGAGGTTTGGACCCCCGAAGTTTCCTGGGGGGTTAGTTTCGCACGGGTATCGCGAGTAGGACCCAGTCCTCGGATCCCAAGGTGTCCGCCTAAGCCGACGACTGGCACTGCTCCGCACAGTTCTTGGTGAGCGTGCACGTGAGCGAGGACACCGTTCCTGCGTGGAAGGGGCAGTGGTGCACCATGTCCGGTAGCTCGTACCGCTTGCCGTCCACCACATCGAGCAGGGTCTGCCCGGCCCACAACGGCTCCTTCTCGATCTCCTCGCGAAGCGGATTCGGCCGTGCCAGATAATATTTGCCGCGGGTGAGGATTGCGATGATCGGCGTCAGCACGACTGCCACGGCCAGAGCGAGATACGGCGACCATGCCTGCAACAGGCTGCCGAACGCGCCGAAGTAGGCGAGAATCGACAGCACCGACCCGGCGAGCATCGATCCGAAACCGACCGGATTGATGGGATACAGATAAGCCCGTTTGAACTCGATGTATGGCGGGCTGATCTTCAGTATTCCCTTGTTGATCACCAGATCGGCGACGATCGCACCCACCCACGCGATCGCGACGTTGGAGTAGAACCCCAAAATCGTGTTGAGCAAGGTGAACATGTTGCCCAGCATCAGAGCCAGTGCGATCGCGATGTGCAGCGCCAGCCAGACCACCCGGCCGGGATGTATGTGCAGCACCCGGCTGAAGAAGTTCGACCACGACAGCGATCCGGAATACGCGTTGGTCACGTTGATCTTGATCTGTGACAGCAGCACCATCACGGTCGCTATGGCCAACGCCATCGCATGACTGTGGATCAGCGCACCGTAGCTGCCGAGAAACTGCTCGATCGGCTCGGTGGCCCGGGTGAAGCCCACTTGTCCGGCGATGTAGAAGGCCAGGAACGCTCCGCACAGCTGCTTGGCGGCCCCCAGGATCACCCACCCCGGACCTGCTGCCAGAACCGCGGACCACCATCGCAGCTTGGGCGTCTCCGACTTCTCCGGCATGAATCGCAGATAGTCGACCTGCTCCCCGATCTGCGCGATCAGCGACAGTGCGACTCCCGCGCCCGCGCCGACACCGATCGCCGTCATCCGCGCGCTGCCGCCGTTCCCGGCCCACGACAGGAAGCCGTCGAATCCGGCCGGATCGCCGATCGCGATCATCACCAGCGGTGCGGCGAAAAGGATCAACCACAACGGTTGAGTCCACACCTGGAACTTCGCCAACGCCGACATCCCGTATAGCACGAGCGGAATGATCAACACAGAACCGATGATGTAGCCGAGCGGTAGCGGTATGTGGAACGCCAGCTTCATCGCCTGCGCCATGATCGATCCCTCGAGGGCGAAGAAGATGAAACAGAAACTGGCATAGATGATGCTGGTCAGCGTGGATCCGAAGTAGCCGAACCCGGCCCCGCGGGTCAGCAGATCCATGTCCAGGTTGTACTTGGCGGCATAGTAGGCGATCGGTACTCCGGTCAGGAAGATCGTCACGGCTGCCACCAGGATCGCGACCACAGCACTGGATGCACCATGCGTCACCGCGATCGATGCACCGATGGAGTAGTCGGCCAGGTAGGCGATACCGCCGAGCGCGGTGACCGCGCACGCCAGCGGACTCCAGCGGCGGAAGGACTTCGGCGCGTACCGCAGCGAATAATCCTCGATATCATCGCGAGCGGCCCAATCTTGGAAACGACGCCATCGGGAGGGCGGCGCGGATGGAGTCGGTTGTGTCGTCATGATGTCGTTCTCCTCGCAGTCGAGGCCGTTGGCTACACGGGCTCGGTGAGGACAGACGCTATCGCCGATATTTTCATTTGACTATAACTCATATGAAAGTTAATGCTCGGGCAACACGCCGGGCTTCTCGTAACACCGGCTTAACAGCCAGGTTTCACCGGCGCGACATCTCCGGCTTTCGATAGGACCGTACGAAATACACTCAAATGAAATTGATTTCCGGCACAGCCGGACGGTCGGAGGTCTCCGATGCCCAGTTACCAATTCACCTGTCCCGCCTGTGGTTCCTTCGACCGGCGCCACCCCATCGCCGATGTGCCCGAATCCGCACCGTGCCCGACGTGCGGCCGCCGGGCCCGGCGACGCATCTGTGGCGGGGCCCTCCTGCGGTCCGGCTCGGCGGCGATGCGATTGCTCGACGCCACAGCCCGCACGGCGACCGAGCCGCCCCTTGTCACAGCGCCGCCGCGTCGCAGCCCGAGGGTTACCCGAAATCCCTTGCACCGCAGACTCCCTCGTTACTGACGACTCCTACGCTTCCGATGTCGAAAGAGGTATCCCATGCCCGAGTTGCTGTACCCGTTGGATTCGTCCAAGCGGTTCACCGAGCAGAAGTTCGTCGGCCACAACCGGTGGCATCCCGACATCCCGGCCGCCGTCACCGTCCGTCCTGGCGATGAGTTCCGGGTGCATGTGCGCGAATGGTTCGACGGGGCCATCCACAACGACGATTCGGCAGACGATGTGCGCAACGCCCCGCTGAGCACCGTGCACTGCCTGTCCGGGCCCTTCGCCGTCGATGGCGCCCAACCCGGGGACTTACTGATCGTCGACATCCTCGATATCGGCCCCATCCCGCAGGAGGATTCGGGCCCGCTCGCCGGGCAGGGCTGGGGATACACCGGGATCTTCGCCACCGACAACGGCGGCGGTTTTCTCACCGAGCACTTCCCCGACGCCTACAAGGCGATTTGGGATTTCAGCGGGCATACCACGACCTCCCGGCACGTTCCCGGGGTGAAATTCACCGGGATCATGCACCCTGGGTTGATGGGCACCGCACCGTCGGCCGGCCTGCTGAGTTCCTGGAACACCAGGGAAGCCGCGCTGATCGCGACCGACCCCGGCCGGGTGCCACCGCTGGCATTGCCGCCCGAACCCTGTGACGCGATCCTGGGCTCGTTGACCGGGACCGAGTTCGACCGTGTCGCCAGCGAGGCGGCCCGTACCGCCCCGCCCCGTGAGAACGGCGGCAACCAGGACATCAAGAACCTCACGCGTGGCAGCCGCGTCTTCTATCCCGTTTTCGTGGACGGCGCGAAACTGTCCGTCGGCGATCTGCATTTCTCGCAAGGCGACGGGGAGATCACTTTCTGCGGTGCGATCGAGATGGGCGGATTCATCGACCTGCGCGTCGACCTGATCAAGAACGGTATGCAGTTGTACGGGATCACCGAGAACGCGGTCTTCCTGCCCGGTAACGAGGGCCCGGAGTACTCCGAGTGGCTGGCCTTCTCCGGAACCTCGGTCACTCTCGACGGCGAACAGCGATACCTGGACTCCCAGTTGGCATTCGAACGCGCATGTCTACACGCCATCGATTACCTGACCAACTTCGGCTACAGCCGTGAGCAGGCTTATCTTCTGCTCGGCGCGGCCCCCATCGAGGGGCGCTTCTCCGGCGTGGTGGACATCCCGAACTCGTGTGCCACCGTTTACCTTCCGACGGCAATCTTCGACTTTCCCATAGCCCCGAGCGCATCGGGCCCGGTACGGATCGACCCGGGCATCGGAGCGCCGCGTACCGTCCGCTAGCGGCCGAATCCACCGGGTTTCGTTCATACCCCGAAGGGAATTGTCCGACACACACCGCTCGGCGAATCCTGAAGCGGTGAACGACATTCGATACGGACTGCTGCTGCCCGCCGGCCAGGCTCAACTCGCGGCCGGAGGCTCGGCTCGCGCACTACTCGATATGGTGGTGAGCGCCGAGCAGCGCGGATTCGATTCGGCGTGGGTGGGCGACTCGCTACTGCGCGCGCGGGTCGAGCCGCTGACACTGCTGGCGGCCGCGGCCGCGGCGACCGAACGGATCACCCTCGGCACGGCCGCATTGATTCCCGCCTACCGCAATCCGGTGCACACCGCGCTGATTCTGGCCTCACTGGACCTGGTTTCCGAAGGGCGGATCGTGCTCGGGGTCGGCGGCGGCTTCCCCGGCATCAGCGAGCCCGAGTTCGAGCTGGCCGGCGTAGATTTCCGGACCCGATTCTCCCATCTGGACGATACTGTCCGCCTGTGGCGTCAGCTGTGGTCGGGTAATTCGAAACCCTTCCACGGCAAGGTATTACATTACGATTGGCTGCCGGAGGTACCCCGCCCGCACCGTCCCGGCGGACCGCCGATCTGGCTCGCCGGAGCAACCCCCGCCGCCCTGAACCGCACCGGACGCCTGTACGACGGCTGGCTGCCCTACCCGCCGGAGCCCGCCGACTACGCGGCGGGCCTGACCACGATCCGCACCACCGCGACAGCCCAGGGCCGCGACGAAACAACCATCACCCCAGCACTTTTCGCCACCGTCTACATCGACGATGACCCTATCCTAGGCCGCGCGGCCCTCGACGAATACTGCCGGGCCACCTACCGCATGCCCGTGGAACAGGTCGAGCAGATCCAAGTCCTGATGACCGGCTCTGCGAAGGACATTGCCACACAACTGAATAACTACACCGCCGCGGGTTCGCGGCACCTGTTGATCCGCATAGCAGCCGTGCGCCCGGACGCCTTCACTGCCCAATTCGACCAGGTCACCGGACTGATTTACACTCATCGGCGATCCGCTGGGGAGTGAGTTCGTTCGCCGCACGCTCCCCGCGGAAGCTCCCGCGCATGCCGTGCTGACCGAACCGGCCTTCGCGGCGAGACGAAAGATCGACTGGCCGTGCCGATCAGCGGAACGTCGGCGTCCGCCGCGGGTCGGGGGCGATTGCGGGGAGCGGACACGATCAGCGCCCATGCCGATGACTTTCGAATGGATCCGTCGTCGATACCTGTGGATATACCGACGGACAGGAGCCGAGGCATGACGAGACCGTTTCGATCGGGTGTGACCTCTGTGCGGGCGAACGGTGTGGAACTGGGCATCGAGCGCTTCGGCCGCGAGGGTGATGCGCTGATCCTGCTGGTCGGCGGCACAACGATGTTGTCCTGGCCCGACGCGCTGTGCGAGAAGCTCGCGTCGGGCGAGCGGTGCGTGGTCCGCTACGACCTGCGCGACTCCGGCGCGTCGACGACCATCGATCCGGAGAACCCGGCCTACGACCTGCGGGATCTCGCCGCCGATGCGGCAGCGCTGGTCGAGGTGCTCGGTGCCGGGACCGCCCATCTCGGTGGAGTCGGCGTCGGTGGGATGGTCGCCCAGGTCGCCGCGCTGGACCGACCGGACGTTTTCTCCGCGCTGACCCTCATCGGCACTCGGCCGGTGGCGCCGGGCCCGGTCGACGAGGACCTGCCGGACCACGACCCCACGGTCATGGGCGCGCTGTTCTCCCGCCCGCTGCCGGACTGGACCGACCGGGACGCCGTCGCGGCGTTCGCCGCCTCGGGGGCCGGGCCGATGGGAAACGATCCGCAGGAGGCGCGGGCGACCGCCGCCAGGATCTGGGACCGGACGCGGTCGAGCGATCCCGCGGTGCACCAGGCCAACCAGCTCGGGACGGTGTTTTCCCGGATCGACTGCGCCCCGCGCTGGCGGGGCCGGCTCGGTGAGCTCGACGTGCCCACGCTCGTGGTGCACGGTCGCGCCGACCCGTTCTTCCCGGTCGGCAACGGCGAGGCCCTCGCCGCCGAAATCCCCGGGGCGCGACTGCTCGTCCTCGACGACATGGGTACCGCTCTACGCAGCGCGGCGGCCGACCAGGTCGCGGCCGCCATGCTCGCCCTGTGACCGCCCGACTCGGACGACCCGCGACCGTGCCGCGCGTACCTGCCGAGCACCTGGACCGAATGCCACAGATCGTGTTGTTCAACAGTGGTCTCGGCACCGGCTGGGCGCACAACTCCTGCGGAAGGGCTGCCGGGGTCCGAAAACGCCTGATGTAGTGATGATCAGAATCGTTCCGACGGCCAGCGCGAGGCCGGACCACAACGGCAGGGACGCCGTCGGCGTGTGGCTCAGCACGGCGGCACCGAGAGCGGAGCCACCGGTGATGCCGAGTTGGTAGGACACGACGTAAGCGCCGGACGGGATGTCCGGATTGTCCGGAGCCGCGCGTAGCACGGCGTGTTGCAGGATCACCGGCAACGCGACCATGGTGGCGCCCCACAACATGACGAGGACGAAGACGACCCAGCCGAGGTGCGCGGTGCCGAGCGCCGCCACCGCGCATGTCAGGGTCGTGGACACGGTGAGGGCAGTGCGACGTGGATGGGAGTCGAGCGCGCGTCCGGCGAGGGTGACACCGAACAAGCCCGCAATGCCGTACCCGGCCAGCACGACCACCAGGAGCGATCCGCTCGACCCGGCCGGCGCGACCAACAGTGTCAGGTAGGTGTAGCTCATATAGTGGCCGGCTACCAGTACCGTCGTCACGAGGCAGACCACGAGAACCGGTCCGGGACCGAAGGTTTCGCGGGTGCGTACCTCGCGCGAGGGTTGCGGTGTTTCGGGTAACGCGGCTCGCAGCAGGACCGCTGTGGCGCCGGCCGCACCGGCGAGCGCGAGTGCGGCTGCGCGCCAACCCAGTTCGTGTGCCAGGCCGGTAGCGATCGGCGCACCGGCGATCAGACCCAGCGAGGAGCCGGCGAACACCGCCGCGGTTGCCCGGCCGCGCAGCCGGTCCGGTGCGTACCGTGTCGCTACCACGGGAATCTGCGACCACACCAGGCCATGTGCGATCGCCGCCACACCACGTGCCAGTGCCGCGACCGTGAAGTTCGGAGCCAGACCGAACATCACCTGCGAAAAGGCCAGCAACACAAGAGATGCGGTGAGGACGCGGCGCCGGTCGAGCCGCCGGCAAGCCCACACCGCGGGCAGCGTCGCCGCCCCGGCCGCGATCGCGTACGCGGCGAGCAGGAGCCCAGCCGTGGCGGGGGCCACGTACAATCCCGCGGCGAGATCGTTCAATGCGCCGATCGGGAACAGCTCAGCGGTCAGGTATACGAACAGCGCCAGGCCCAGCACCGTCAATCGTCCGTACAGTGCAGCGGCCGTCGTCGTTTGCGCTGCGGCCATTCGCGTCATCGCGGCAGACGGTCCAGGAAGGCGGACACCTCCGCGACCCACGGGCCTGCCTCCGCAGGCGTGAAAATGTGCCCGGCCGAGGGATATTCGATCAGTTCGGCACCGGCGATGCCGGAAGCCAACTGGCGAACGGTATCCGGCAACACGACCCGGTCCTGTCCACTGACGACGACGAGGGTGGGCACGTCGACGTCGGCGAGCAGCGGGCGAATATCGGTGCGGCTCACCAGCTCTACGTGATCGGCGCCGCCGACGGGGTAGCCGGCGCGGATCTGCCGGACCGCCGCCGTGTGCTCGTCCTCGGACAAGCTTGCGAGCACCGACGGCGAGTTGGCGTAGAAGAGCAACTCGGACAAGGTATCGAAGTCGCCGCGCTCGGCCAGATGCCGCCACACCCGGACCAGTGCCCGCGCCTGCGCGTCCGGATACACCAGCCCGACTGTGAGTACCAGGGCACTGACGTGCTCGGGATGCCGGATGGCCGCGGTCACGGCGACGGCGGCACCCAGCGAAAGCCCGACCACCGGGAACCGTTCGGCGCCGGCGTCCAGGGCGGTCGCGACCACGGTGTCGGCGAGTTCATCGATCGACAGCGGCGCGGTCGCCCGCGGTGTCCTGCCCGCTCCGGGATAGTACGGTCCGACGAAACGCCGATCCGCAATGGTGTCGATGAGTGGTGCGAAGTTTTCGCGGACACCACCACCGGCGCCGTGAGCGAGGGCGACCACCGGACCGGTACCGCTGTCGACGACATCTACCCGCTCCAACAACTGCTGACGCTGTACATCGGAAATCATGCGACGACGCTAAGCGTTGACGTTGGCGTGAAGGTCAAGCCGGACTCGGGACCACGAAAGGCGCGGCATGCGGATCGGTGAACTCGCCCGCCGCTCGGGCACGACGACGCGTGCACTGCGGTATTACGAGGAGCAGGGCTTGCTAGCGTCCGAACGGACCGGCAACGGCTACCGCGACTACAGCGAGGCGTGTCTTGTGCGCGTCCTCCAGATCCGGGCGCTGCTCGATGCCGGGTTCAACTCGCAAACCGTCGCGCAACTGCTGCCCTGCGCGAGCGGTTCGCGCCCGCAACTCGAGCTGTGTCCCGACATCGTCGCAGCCATGCGAACAACCTTGCAGCGCATCGAATCCGACCTGGAGACGCTCAGCGGCCACCATGCAGCGGTAACCTCATTTCTCGAGGGTGAATCACCTTCGAAGTCCGCTCGAGAGGATCACTCTGGCGCAGGGACGCCGATGGTGGCGGGACCACTGGTCCAATCGCTGATTGGGCCAGTACCGCTGGGTTCGCGGCATCCTCGATGACTGCGGCCGTAGGCATCGACTATGCGCTGATCCTCGCCGATCCGGAACGACCGGTGCGCTCGCCCGGGCCGATCAGTTCGGCCGGAGGTCCACCCGGTTCGAGACACGCAGTACGTCCAGAGCGTCCCGATGACCGCGCACGGCGATCGCGTAATCGACTGGTAGGCCGATACTTTCGAGGTACCTGTACAGCCGGTCCTCGTCATCCGCGCCGACCTTGCCGGGGTCGTATTCGAGACTGCCCGCGCCGCCCACCACGATGAGCCGGGTAGGTGGATGGGTTCGAGGTCTTGCAACAGGGAACGGGCGGCGGTCGCGTAGACCGTTGGATCCGCGATGGACCGGGTCGAGCACCCGAGGGCGGTGCGGCGCCGGCGGCCGAGCATCGGGTGTGCACCGGCCTCACCGAATTGGCCGCGGGCGCACGGCCTTCGGCCGAACCCAACGGTAATCGCGATCGCCCTGCGCATCTGGGGCCATCTGCACGGCCTGGTCCCGCTGAGCCGCAGCTCATTCCGAGGCAACCGGTTCACAAGCCGTTCAGGCATTGCCTGCCTCGACTCCTGTCCCATCTGCACGAGAACGGGCGCGATGGCGGGCAACGCGGCGATCACCCCGATCCGCCGAAACCCTCGATGAACTGGGGAGTCGGACCCAACTGGGCCCCGGTCGCGGTCGGAGCGACGAGACAGTGCCACTCGGCCGGCGGACTCGGCGGAGGCTCGATTCGGAAGTGAGCCGTAGCGGCGGGCCGGCGGTGGAAAGAAGTCGGCTACCGGGTGGATCGCGGTCGCCGTTCCGCGGTCCTCGGGGGATGGGAATCCTCGCCACTGAGCAGGGCATGGATGTGGGGCCGGAGCATATCTACGATGCGTTCCGGGTCGATGTCCTGTAAACCGTTGAGCCGCACGAGGTGCCGGCCTATGACTAAGCCGAGGGTGATCGCGCCGACGAGTCCGGCGCGCAG
>CBJNFW010000031.1:0-42356 GCA_966435935.1 uncultured Nocardia sp. | reverse complement strand
CCCCTCGACCCCGTGTTTCGCCCCGTGTTGTCCCTATCAGGCGAGTTTGAGCGAACGCCCGATGATCTCCTTCATGATTTCGGTGGTGCCGCCGTAGATGGTCTGGATGCGGGCATCCATGTATGCCTTGGCGATGGGGTATTCGCGCATGTAGCCGTAACCGCCGTGCAACTGCAGGCATTTGGTGATGAGGTCGAGTTCTTCCTCGGTGCTCCACCACTTGGCCATGGCGGCCTCCTCGACGGTGAGTTTGCCGTCGTTGAGCGCCTCGATGTACTTGTCGACCAGTACGCGGACCGCGGTGGTCTTGGTGGCGAGTTCGGCCAGGACGAAGCGGGTGTTCTGCTGTGCGCCGATGGGCTTGCCGAAAGCCTTGCGGTCGCGGACGTACTGGATGGTCATATCCAGGCAGCTCTCCATGGCCGCGGCGGCCATCACCGCGATGGACAGCCGCTCCTGCGGGAGGTTCTGCATCAGGTGGATGAAGCCCATGCCCTCGGTGCCCAGCAGGTTCTTACCGGGGACCCGGACGTCGGTGAAGCTGAGCTCGGCGGTGTCCTGCGCCTTGAGGCCGATCTTGTCCAGGTTGCGGCCGCGCTCGAAACCGGGCATGCCGCGCTCGACGACCAGCAGCGAGAAGCCCATCGACCCCTTCTCCGGATCGGTCTGGGCGACCACGATCACGATGTCGGAGTTGATGCCGTTGGTGATGAATGTCTTGGCGCCGTTGAGAATCCAGTCGTCGCCGTCCTTGACCGCGCGGGTCTTGATACCCTGCAGATCCGAGCCGGTGCCGGGCTCGGTCATCGCGATGGCGGTGATGATCTCACCGGAACAGAAGCCGGGCAGCCAGCGCTGCTTCTGCTCCTCGTTCGCCAGATCCAGCAGGTAGGGGGCGATCACGTCGTTGTGCAGCGTGAATCCCAGACCCGAGTACTGGCCCTTGGCGGTCTCCTCGGTGATGATCGCGTTGTAGCGGAAGTCCTTCACACCGCCGCCGCCGAACTCCTCGGGCACGGCCATGCCCAGGAACCCCTGCTTACCGGCCTCGAGCCAGACCTGCCGGTCGACGACGCCCTCCTGCTCCCACTTCGCGTGATTCGGTGCGACGTACTGCTCGAGGAATTTGCCGTACGACTCCCGGAACAGGTCGTGCTCCGGTTCGAAAAGGGTGCGCTCCACGCCAACCTCCTAGTGACCACATGGGCTACCTCGCCTCTGCCCATACGGTACATGGAAGTCGAATCGCCGTTTACTTCGATCCTCGAAAAATGGGGCCCAACTGCGTGACACTCCAATCAGTCGAGGGTGGCGAGGCTACGAACCGCGGTAAACCTGCCGAAATACGGCCCGACGGCTTCACAGGCCGATCGCGCCGCGCACCCGGCCCCACAGAGTGCGGCCGCGGTCGCGGTCGCGCTCGGCGAAAAGGAACCGCAACTCCTCCTCGAGCGCCTTGCGGACCACGGCCTGCAGATCCTCGGCGGCCTTGTCCAGATCCGGCGCGTCGGCCCACGGGGTGGTCTCGATGGGCGTGCCGGCCGAGTAGTAGAACCGCTCCGGTTTGGGCAGCAGCGTCGGGCCGACGCCGCGCACCAGCGGCGGAGTCAGATGCGCGCGCATGCCCCGCGCCTGCACGCGCATCCGCACCGGGCGCATGGCCAGGTCTTCGCCGTCGAAGATGATGTCGTAGACGTCGTCCGCGCCGATCATCGCCAGCGGCACGATCGGCGCTCCGGTCTCGATCGCCATCCGCGCGAAACCGGTGCGCCCCTCCCATTTCAGGACGTACTTCTCCCCCTTGCGACGCACCGCCTCGCGACCGCCGCCCGGGAAGACCAGCACCATCTCCCCTTCTTCGAGCAGGGTGCGGCAGTTCGCCCGGTTACCGCGCACGCACCCGATACCGTGCAGCAGATGCCGAACGCCCGGCACGGTGATCAGCACGTTTTCCGCGAGACCGCGCAGCAGCCGACCGCGCGTGCGCGCGAGTTCGGGCCACAGCACGGGGGTGTCGATGCCGAGGAAATTGTGGTTGCCCACCAGGAGCACCGGACCGTCGGCGGGGATGTTCGACAATCCGTGGAATACCGGGCTCGTCCATGCCCGGAAGGGCGCGGCCAGCGCCTCGAGTCTTCGAATATCGTTCTCGGTCAACGACATTCGTAGCGGCGCGCCATCCGTCAAGGTGCTGGCGGTAGCCGTCGCTACCGGCTCGATACCGGACAAGAATCCTCCCTGCGGGCCGTGTGCAATGCCGCCATGCTAGCGATACCGGCTGAGAGGATTCTCAGAGCAGGCGCCGCCGGCCGAACGCCGCGAATCCGGCCTCGAGAGGACTCGGCCTCGTGCGATCAGCCCTGGGAAACCAGGCCCTGCGGTTCGCTTCCGGCGTGGGCGTATTCGGCCAGCGACGCGGCCAGTGCACGCGGGACACGCGCGCAGACCCGGGTTCCGGATTCCTGGTGGTCGGAGCTGATGATGCTGCCGTCCGCGTGGATCCGGGACAGCAGATCGCCCCGGCTGTACGGCAGCAGCACGCTGACCTCGACATCCAGGCCGCCGAGAATGTCGGCCAGGCGGTCGCGGAGTTCGTCTCGGCCCTGTCCGGTCCGCGCGGAGACGAACACGGCGTCGGGCAGCAGCCCGCGCAATTGCGTCAGCTCCATCGGGTCCAGAGCGTCGATCTTGTTGACCACCAACAACTCCGGCGGCGCCGGGGTGCCGGTCTCGCGCAGCACATCGGTGACCACCCCGCGCACGGCCTTGATCTGCTCGCCGGGCAGCGGGTCGGAACCGTCCACGACGTGCAGCAGCAGATCCGCGCCCGTGACCTCCTCGAGCGTCGAGCGGAACGCCTCCACCAACTGCGTCGGCAGATGCCGGACGAAGCCGACGGTATCGGTGAACACGACCTCGCGCCCGTCCTCCAGGGTGGCGCGGCGGGTGGTCGGATCCAGGGTGGCGAACAGTGCGTCCTGTACCAGGATGCCCGCGCCGGTCAGCGCGTTCATCAGGCTGGATTTGCCCGCGTTGGTGTAACCGACGATCGCCACCGACGGAATGCCGCTGGAGGTGCGTCGCGACCGCTTCGTATCGCGGGCGGTCTTCATCTCCCGGATCTCGCGGCGCAATTTCGCCATCCGCTCACGAATACGGCGGCGGTCGGTCTCGATCTTGGTCTCACCGGGACCACGGGTACCCACGCCGCCGCTCGCACCGCCCGCGCGGCCACCGGCCTGCCGGGACATCGACTCACCCCAACCGCGCAACCGCGGCAGCATGTACTCCATCTGCGCCAGCGAAACCTGCGCCTTACCCTCGCGGGAAGTCGCGTGCTGGGCGAAGATGTCCAGGATCAGCGCGGTCCGGTCGATCACCTTGACCTTGACGACCTTCTCCAGCGCGGTCAGCTGCGCGGGCGTCAGCTCACCGTCGCAGACCACGGTGTCCGCGCCGGAGTCGAGCACCACGGCGCGCAGCTCGTCGGCCTTACCGGAGCCGATGTAGGTGGCCGGATCGGGCTTGTCGCGGCGCTGGATCAGCGCCTCGAGCACCTGCGAACCCGCGGTCTCGGCGAGTGCGGCCAGTTCGGCCATGCTCGCGTCGGCCTGCGTCGCGGTGCCCTCGGTCCATACACCGACCAGCACGACCCGCTCCAGGCGCAGCTGCCGGTATTCGACCTCGGTGACGTCGGTGAGCTCGGTGGACAGCCCCGCGACGCGTCGCAACGAGCTGCGCTCCTCGAGCTGCAGTTCGCCGACGGTCGGTTCTGCGGCCCACCCGCCGCCCGCGCGATCCTCGTCCGGGGCGGTCGTATCCTCCGGAGCCAGTTCGTCGACCGGAGTGAACTCATACGTTTCGGATTTCCTCATATACCTCCATGCTCCCACGACAGAACACGAAGACGCACTCGAGTTATTTCCCGGCCGGGCAGATCAGCCCCGGTGCGGCCGGTCACATCCGCTGCGCGGAGTTCAGATGCCGTCCCACCACTGCCGGGCGATGCGCCCCGAGGCGACCAGCTCGGACGGCCCGCGCAGCCGCGCGTCGCCGCGATCGATGCTCACGGTGACCGCACCCCCGGGCACCCGCACGAGCACCTCGCCGCAATCCTGCTCGATCACGAAGCCCTCGCGAAGCAGTGCCGCGGCGGCCGCGGCCACGGTTCCCGTTCCGCAGGAACGGGTTTCGCCGACGCCGCGTTCGTACACGCGCATATCGACCGCGCGCGGGCCGTCGCTGGAGCCGCTCAGCGCGGTGAGGATCTCGACGTTCACGCCGTGCGGGAACATCTCCGGTTCGTAGCCGGGGGCCGCGGTCAGATCGAGTTGCGCCAGGGCATGCGCCGTCAGTTCCGGATCCACGCAGGCCAGGTGCGGATTGCCGACGTCGATGCCGATCCCCGGCAGCGCCCGGCCGCCGAGCGTCGCGAAGGATTTGCCCAGCTCACACACCGAGCCCATCGTCACGGTGACCTCGCCGTGCACACGGTCCGCGGCGTGCACGAGCACCGGTCGCGCCCCCGCCCGCGTCCCGACCACGAACGAGCCGCTGGTTTCCGCGCCGATCACCGCGAGGTGATGCGCGAAGACCCGCACCCCGTTGCCGCACATCTCCGCGATCGAACCGTCGGCGTTGCGGTAGTCCATGAACCAGTCGTCCGGGCCGACCCCCTCGGGCAGCGCGTCCAGCACACCGGCTTCGACCAGCGGCTCACCCCACGCCACCCGCAACACACCGTCCGCTCCGAGGCCACGCTGCCGATCGCACAGCGCCGCCACCCGGCTCGCCGTGAGATCCAACTCGGCCTCCGGGTCGAACAGGATCACGAAATCGTTCTGCGTGCCGTGGCCTTTGGTGAATTCGATATCGGACACTCTGGCATTCTCCCTGTTCCGCACCACACCGCCCGTCACCGGGGTCCGCCCGCACCCCACGCGGTCTCCAACACCGAGCCCGCGGCGCGGATTCCACCACCGGCAACAGGCGTTCCCGAGGGAACTGCACGGCCTCGATCCGCGCAGCGCCGACCTGCCCGCGAACGTATGAACGAACTGGTTCTCGCTGTCCGTGCGGTACACGTGCTGCATCGTTCCCGTCCCGTCCGGGGCGCGGACTGCGGCGATCGGTTCCCGATATCGATCGGATCGTGGTCGATGCGGCTCCGGGTGAAGCGCAGTTGCCGCGGACGGGCCCGAACGCAGGCCCGGTGGACGGGGACCAGGACCCTACGACGCGGGGCCGGATCAGGTGAACCTCTGTTCAATGTGATCGATGCACGAGTTCGGAACCGTGCGTCAACGCTCCAAGTGTTCGCGGGCATCGCGCGGGAGGACGGACAACACGTATTCGAGGGCGGTCTCGGGGAGACGGGGGTCGGCACCGTCGAGCCAGTGCACGCGCGGATCGCGACGGAACCACGAGCGTTGCCGGCGGACGTAGCGGCGAGTACCGATGAGGGTGCGCTCGCGGGCGTGGTCGAGATCGTACTCGCCGTCGAAATGGGCGAGAACCTGAGCGTAACCAATTGCGCGGCAAGCAGTTTGGCCATCACGCAGGCCTTGACCGACGAGCCCGCGCACCTCGTCCACGAGCCCCTCCTCGAACATGGTCGCGGTGCGCAGCTCGATCCTGGCGTCGAGTTGCGCGGTCTCCCGGTCCACGCCGAGAATTATCGTGCCCCAATGTGGTTCACCGATCTGCGGCTGCGAGGCGGCGAACGGGCGGCCGGTGAGTTCCACCACCTCCAGCGCGCGCACCATCCGGCGGCCGTCGGTGGGCAGGATCGTCTGCGCCGCAACGGGATCCGCGTCCCGAAGCGCGGTGTGCACAGCGCCCACGCCACCCTCGGCCAGCAGCGCCTCCCATTTCGCGCGGACCTGCGGATCGGTGGCCGGGAACTCCCACCGGTCCAGCAGCGCCTGCACGTACATCATCGATCCGCCCACGATGACCTGGGTGCGCCCGCGCGCCATGATGGCCTCGACATCGGCCGAGGCGCCGCTCTGATACGCCGCGACGGTGGCGGTTTCGGTGACGTCGAGCACGTCGAGCTGATGATGGGCGATGCCGCGACGCTGTGCCATCGGAAGTTTCGCGGTGCCGATGTCCATGCCGCGGTACAGCTGCATGGCATCGATGTTGACGATCTCCCCGTTCAGGCGCTGCGCCAAATCCAGTGCCAGATCGGACTTTCCGGTGGCGGTGGGGCCGACAACCGCGATCGGGGTGATCACGAACCGGCCCCGGAGCGCCAGGTGCTCACCTGGTAGCCGACGCCGAAAGGCGCTGCCCGGTAGAGGGTTTCGACCTCGGGGACATCGGCGGAGAACAATCCGGCCAGAACCTGGTAGGCCGCGCGGCCCGATACTCCCAGGTCCGCGCACAGATCGGTGTCCAGCGCCGTCAGAGCGGTCCGGTCGCCCGCGGACAGGGCGTCGTCGATCTCGTCCTGCACCGCCTGCGCGCGCGGATCCAGATAGCCGGGCGCACTGGTCGACAAGGTGGCCGCACCGTCGGCGATCACCAGCACACCGTGTGTCCCGGGTTCGGTGTCCGCCTCGCGACGCAGCCGCTCGCCCAGTTCGACACAGCGCGCGACCGGAGCGTCGCGATCCACCAGCCTCGCCGTGGCCCTCACCCCGCCGCCGGCACAGCCACGCACCCATCCGCCGATCAGCACCGGCAGCGGCAGATCGGGATCGGCGGGAGCGTTGCCTTCCAGCGCGGCGTCCGACAGCGCGACGCGGATATCGGCCCCATATGCCCGGAATGTGCCGACCGTCCCGGTGTCGAAGTTCGGGACCTCACCCGGAATCGCGCTCGGACCCGGCGACACGCCGACCGCCTGGGTGACGAAGGTCCTCACTTCACCGGGACTTCCGTCCTCCGCCACGTCCACCCCGACAATCGTCCACCGCGACGCCTGCTGGGCCAGTCGGCGCACCGCGGTCAGCACCGCTTCCCGCAACGCGGGTACCCGGGCCGCGGGATGCGCGTCGTCGGCCGCGGGACGTCCGCCGCACAATTCGGGGACCAACACGGGCGGTGAGGGGATCAACGCGGCGAGACCGAACACGCCGTCAACGGTAGCGGCCCGGTCCGGCAGCGCGGCGCGGCCGGTCCGGGCGGACCGCGCGCGGAGAGTACCGACCCGGCGCGGGGCAGTCCGACGGCGCTCGCATCGCCCCGCTCGCGCGTGGCTTTACCACGTCTTCGCGGTCGCTGCCACCGCTCGCGTCGCGCCACCCGCGATAAGAGGCGGCGTATCCGTGGTTCGGCTGGTTGAATGGGGATGAAGCTAGGGCGTAACCAGGCAGCCGTGACGCGCGGCAGGGACGAGGAGTGATGACCGAGAACAGCGGAACCGAGAAGGCTACCCATCCGGACACCGGCACGGCGCAGCAGTCCAGCATCCCCGCCGCACAGGGATCCACACCCGCCGATGCCGCGGCCCGGCCCGTGCCCAAACCCGGCGCACCGCGGCCGGGCGCACCGAAACCGGGTACCCCGGCACCGGGCGCCCGCAAACCCCAGGCACCCGCGGCGCACGAACCGCCCAAACCGCATGCGATCAAGCACGCCCCGGGCGCGGGGCAGGAGCATCCACATCCGGTCGTGGTGCCGACGGTCAGCGATCCGAGCCGCTGGGGCCGCGTCGACGACGACGGCACCGCCTGGGTCAAAACCTCGGAGGGCGAGCGCCAGGTCGGTTCCTGGCAGGCCGGTGACGCCGCCGAGGGCCTGGCGCACTTCGGCCGCCGCTTCGACGATCTGGCCACCGAGGTCGCCCTGCTCGAGGCGCGCTTGGCGGCCGGGACCGACGCCCGCAAGACCAAGACCGCGGCTCTCGCGCTTGCCGAATCGTTGCCGACAGCGGCGGTGATCGGCGATATCGAGGGCCTGGCCCGCCGGCTGCAGGCGATCGCCGAGCACTCCGAGGAAGCGGCCGCGCAGGCCAAGGAGGAGAAGGAGCGCTCCCGGCACGAGCAGACCGAGCGCAAGGAGAGCCTGTGCGCCGAGGCCGAGCAGATCGCCGCCGACTCCACCCAGTGGAAGGCCGCCGGCGACCGGCTGCGGGAGATCCTGGACGAGTGGAAGACCATCCGCGGAGTTGACCGCAAGGTCGACGACGCCCTGTGGCGGCGGTTCTCCAAGGCGCGGGAGGCGTTCAACCGCCGCCGTGGCGCGCATTTCGCCGAACTCGATCGCGAGCGTGCCGCGGCCAAGGCGCGCAAGGAGGAATTGTGCGTGCGCGCGGAGGAGCTGTCCTCCTCGACCGATTGGGCCGGCACCGCCTCGCTCTTCCGCGATCTGCTGTCCGAGTGGAAAGCCGCGGGCCGGGCGCCGCGCGAGGCCGACGACCAGCTGTGGCGGCGTTTCAAGGCCGCCCAGGACGTCTTCTTCGGCGCGCGCAATGCCGCGGCCTCGGAGCGCGACGCCGAATTCGAGCAGAACGCGACCGCCAAGCTGGAACTGCTGTCCGCATTCGAGCACCGCATCGCGACCCATCTGGAATCCGATCTGGACGCGGCGCGCACCGAGCTGCGGCATCTGCAGGACCGGTGGGACGAGATCGGCAAGGTCCCGCGCGAGCGCATGCAGGAACTCGAGGGCCGGTTGCGCGCGCTCGAGAAGCAGGTCCGCGACGCGGTCGACACCCAGTGGCGGCGCACCGACCCCGAGGCCGTCGCGCGCGCCGCGCAGTTCCGCGAGCGCGTCGCGCAGTTCGAGGAGCAGGCGGCCAAGGCTCAGGCGGCCGGTCGCACCCGCGACGCGGACAAGGCCATGGAACAGGCCCAGCAGTGGCGCGAATGGGCCGAGGCCGCCGAGGGCGCGGTCACCCGCCGCTGAAACACGTTGCGCGGTAATCGGAACCGGCATCCACGCCGCGTCCGATTCCCGCCAGCGACAGTCCGCGAGGAGCGCGGATCGTGGGAGGGATGCATCGAGTCGTTGGTCTGAAAGTTCTCTACTTCGGGACGCCGGTGGTGCTGATCGGCACCCGCAATCCCGACCACACTCCCAATCTGGCGCCGATGTCCTCGGCATGGTGGCTGGGTGATCAGTGCATGCTCGGGATGAACACCGGATCCCAGACCACGAGCAACCTCCTGCGCGAACGCGAATGCGTGCTGAACCTGCCCGGCCCGGATCTGGCCGAGGCGGTGGATCGGCTGGCATTGCTGACCGGAGCGCCGGAATTGACCCCGCACAAGATCGAGAAGGGCTACCGCTACGAGCCGGACAAGTTCGGCGCGGCCGGGCTGACACCGCTCCCGGCCGACCTCGTCGCGGCCCCGAGAGTGGCGCAGTGCCCGATTCAGCTCGAATGCGAACTCGTCTCCGCCGAGCCGTTCGGCGGCCAGGTCACCGCACATACCGTGCGGGTGGTGCGCGCCCACGTCGAGAACGATCTGGTCGTACCGGACACCGAACACGTCGACCCGGACCGCTGGGATCCGCTGATCATGAAGTTCTGCGAGTTCTTCGGCGGCGGCACGCGGTTGCGGCCGTCACGGCTGGCCACGGCATGGGAGATACCGCAGCCAGCGCCGAGCCGCTGAGCCCGCGCCGGATCACTTCTCGGTCGGATCGTCCTCGCCCAGCAGCCAACGACGGTGGCGCTCCTCTTCGGCCGCCGCGGCCACGCGACGCTGTTCCTCGGCCTCGAGCTGGACCGCCGTGCGGCTCCAGACCACCTTGAGCCAGTGGAAGGTGAGCACGATCATCGCGATCGCGCCGAGGATCAGCCCGATCGACGGTCCCGCGCCGTGATAATTGCCCAGTTCCGGAGTCTGGCGGTGCCAGATGGACAACACGCCGAAGACGCTGCCCACGGCCGAACCGGCGACCGCGAGCCAGGCCAGGGTCCAGCGCCGGGTCAGCAGGGCAAGCGAGGAGAAGCCGATCCCGAAGATCAGCACGAACCATTGGAACACCCGCGAGGGCAGCCCGATGTGGTCGGCGACGGCGGTGTGGTCGAACAGCAGGATGTCCATTCCGCGGGTGTGCCCGGTATGCGGCAGCACCAGGGTCAGTAGCAGCACGAACACCGCGCCCGCGACCACCATCGCGCGGTAGCCGGGATCGATCTCACCGGCGATCTTGCGTTCGACCGCCTCCAGATCGTCGTGGTAGGACTCGAAGACCTGAGTCTGCTCGGAATTCATCTGCTCCTCGTTCGACGGGTGATCGCTGCTCGCGCTCCCGGATGCGGCGGCGGTGTCCGGCGCGGTGTCGTTCCAGGCCGAATCATCCTGCGGCACAACGGCTTCACTATCCGATCCGGACGCACCGGGAGCACCGCGCGCACCGGCCGAGGCAGACCGGCCCGGCCGGGATTCGTCTTCGGGACGTTCGGGCATCAGTTCTCCACCACTGGTCGCGGTTCTGGCGCTGGGTCGGCCCGGCCTCGCCACCGGGTCATGCTCCCACCCTACGACTCGACGTCAGGGCACTACGACCCGACGTCGTATTCGCACCCGGCGCCGGACGATCACACCTCGCATCCGGACGCGCAACCCGCGGCGGCCGGCAGCGGTTCCGGTGCGCCGATCCGCGGCAGACCGAGCCCGACGCCGATCGGAGCGGTCTTGGGCGTGATGCCGCGCTCGTGCGAATCGCCCGCGCGAGTGCGGCGGTGCCCGCGAATCTCGCCGTCGGCGATCAGGTGGTGCGGCGCGGCCTCGGTCAGCACGACGTCGACGATGTCACCGGGGCGGATGGTGTTGTGCTCCGGCGGCCGGAAGTGCACCAGCCGGCCATCGCGCGCCCGCCCGCTCATCCGGGCGGTGGCGGCGTTCTTCTTGCCCGCGCCCTCGGCGACCAGCAATTCGACCTCGGTTCCGAGCAACGCCCGGTTCGCCGCCAGCGAGATCTCCTCCTGCAGCGCGATGAGCCGGTCGTACCGCTCCTGCACCACCGCCTTGGGCACCTGATCGGCCATGGCGGCCGCAGGCGTGCCCGGACGAATCGAGTACTGGAAGGTGAACGCGCTGGTGAAACGCGCCTGACGCACCACGTCCAGGGTCTGCTGGAAGTCCTCCTCGGTCTCCCCGGGGAAGCCCACGATGATGTCGGTGGTGATCGCGGCGTGCGGCATCGCCGCACGCACCTTCTCGATGATGCCCAGATAACGCGCCGCACGGTACGACCGGCGCATGGCCTTGAGCACCCGGTCCGAGCCCGATTGCAGCGGCATGTGCAGCTGCGGGCACACGTTCGGGGTCTGCGCCATCGCCTCGATCACGTCGTCGGTGAATTCGGCCGGATGCGGTGAGGTGAACCGGACCCGCTCGAGTCCCTCGATATTCCCGCAGGCCCGCAACAGCTGGGCGAACGCACCACGGTCGCGCGCCTGGCCGGGGTCCGCGAAGTTCACCCCGTAGGAATTGACGTTCTGGCCGAGCAGGGTGACCTCCAGCACCCCCTGATCGACCAGCGCCTGCACCTCGGCGAGCACATCGCCGGGACGGCGGTCGACCTCCTTGCCGCGCAGCGACGGCACGATGCAGAAGGTGCAGGTGTTGTTGCAGCCCACCGAGATGGACACCCATCCGGCGTAGGCCGACTCACGCTTGGCGGGCAGCGTCGAGGGGAACGCCTCGAGTGATTCGAGAATCTCGACCTGGGCCTGCTCGTTGTGCCGGGCCCGCTCGAGCAGCACCGGCAGCGAGCCGATGTTGTGCGTGCCGAACACCACGTCCACCCAGGGGGCGCGGCGCAGCACGGTGTCGCGATCCTTCTGGGCCAGGCAGCCGCCGACCGCGATCTGCATACCGGGCCGACCGGCCTTGATCGGCGCCAGGTGTCCGAGGGTTCCGTAGAGCTTGTTGTCCGCGTTCTCGCGGACCGCGCAGGTGTTGAACACCACCAGATCCGCGGTCGCGCCGGGTTCGGCCCGGTGATATCCGGCGTCCTCGAGCAGGCCCGAGAGCCGTTCGGAGTCGTGCACGTTCATCTGGCACCCGTACGTGCGCACCTCGTAGGTACGGGTCGTGTCCGCGGCGGCCACCGCTCCTTCCGCGGCACCTGCTGCCACCTGCATCGACGAATTCACCCGTCCAGGGTATCGGTAACGCGTTCCCGGCGCGCCGGGGGCTTTGCGGGCAAGATCCGGAATCATCGACCGGCCTTGCCGCACACTGGGAATGCCAGCGATCCGCACGCAGCACGGTCCGTTCAGCAGAGAGGGCATTCGATGAGGTTCACCCGGGCACTGCGCCTCGGCATCGGCGTTCTGGCGCTCACGGTCGCGGCGAGCGGATGCGGCGCGGGCAGTCCCAGAACCGCGGTCCAGGATGCCGCCGCCGGAAAGCTCACCGTCGGCATCAAATTCGATCAGCCCGGGATGGGGTTGCAGAACCGGGACGGCTCGTTCTCCGGATTCGACGTGGCCGTCGCGACCTACGTCGCGGGGAAACTGGGTGTCGCGCCGGGCGGCATCACGTTCAAGGAGGCGCCCTCGGCCCAGCGCGAGCGGCTGATCCAGAGCGGGCAGGTCGACATGGTCGTGGCCTCCTACTCGATCACCGATCAACGTAAGCAGAAGGTCGATTTCGCCGGGCCCTACTTCGTCGCGCATCAGGGCTTGCTGATCCGTGCGGACAACACCGCCATCCACGATCCGAACGCCCTGCCGCCGGGCAGCAGAGTGTGCACGGTCGCCGGGTCCACATCCGCCGAACAGGTGCGGCGGGAATTCCCCCAGGGCGGCGTGAAACTGACCGAGTACGACACCTATTCGCTGTGCGTGGAGGCGCTGGAGAGCAGGATGGTCGACGCGGTCACCACCGACGACATCATCCTGGCGGGTTATCAGGCGCGCTCGCCCCGGCTGCTGAAGCTGCTGGGTCCGATCACCGTGGACGGCAATCCGGTGCAGGAGTTCTACGGAATCGGATTGCGCAAGGGCGACAAGGAATCTCGCGACAAAATCGGCGACGCGATCACCGCGATGCTCACCGACCCGGCCAAGCCGTGGCAGACCGCACTGGCCGAGAACCTCGGCGCGGACTTCCAGATCCCCGCACCGCCCACCGTCGACCGGTACTGAGGGCCCGCTCGACGGCCGGATCCGGGGAGCGGAAGCCCGCAGTTCGCGGCCGGTGTTGGAATCGGGCCGCGTGAAAATATTTCCTGGCGAGAGCATCATTTCTACCGTTGCCGAATGACCGCCAACGAGTCCTCTCAGCCCGATTCGACGACGCCCGAAGATCCAAGCGCGGCTTGGAGTTTCGAGACGAAGCAGATCCACGTGGGCCAGGTGCCCGACGACACCACCAACGCCCGCGCGCTACCGATCTACCAGACCACCTCCTACACCTTCCGCGATACCGCGCACGCGGCGGCGCTGTTCGGCCTCGCCGAGCCCGGCAACATCTACACCCGCATCGCCAACCCCACCCAGGACGCGGTGGAGCAGCGGATCGCCGCGCTCGAGGGCGGCGTCGCGGCGCTGCTGCTGTCCTCCGGACAGGCCGCGGAGACCTTCGCGCTGCTGAACATCGCCGGTGCCGGTGACCACATCGTGTCCAGCCCGCGGCTGTACGGCGGCACCTACAACCTGTTCCACTACACGCTGCCCAAACTCGGCATCACCGTCGAATTCGTCGAGGACCCGGACGATCTGGAGCAGTGGCGCGCGGCGATCCGCCCGAACACCAAGGCGCTCTACGGCGAGACGGTGTCCAACCCGCAGAACCACATCCTGGACATCCCCGGCATCGCCGAGGTCGCGCATGCCGCGGGTGTGCCGCTGATCGTCGACAACACCGTTCCCACACCGTATTTGATCCAGCCGCTGCGGCACGGCGCCGACATCGTGGTGCACTCGGCGACGAAGTATCTCGGCGGCCACGGTGCGGCCATCGCCGGGGTGATCGTCGACGGCGGCACTTTCGACTGGACCGTGCAGGATGCCGACGGCACGCCGCGCTTCCCCGGTTTCGTCGAGCCCGATGCGAGCTACCACGGCGTGGTGTACGCGGATCTGGGCGCTCCGGCGTACGCGCTCAAGGCCCGTGTACAGCTGCTGCGCGACCTGGGCTCGGCCATCGCGCCGTTCAACGCGTTCCTGATCAGCCAGGGCCTCGAGACGCTGAGCCTGCGGGTGGAGCGGCACGTGCAGAACGCCCAGGCGGTTGCCGAATTCCTTTCCGAGCGTTCGGAGGTCACCTCCGTCGCCTATGCCGGTCTGCCGTCCTCGCCGTGGTACGAGCGCGGAAAGCAATTGGCGCCCAAGGGAACCAGTGCGATCATCGGATTCGAGCTGGCCGGTGGCGTGGACGCCGGAAAGCGCTTCGTGGAGGCGCTGACCCTGCACAGCCACGTCGCCAATATCGGTGACGTCCGCTCGCTGGTGATCCACCCGGCCTCGACCACCCATTCGCAGCTGACGCCGGAGGAGCAGCTCGCCGCGGGCGTCACGCCGGGCCTGGTGCGCCTGGCGGTCGGCATCGAGGGAATCGAGGACATCCTCGCCGATCTGCGCACCGGATTCGCCGCGGTCTGACGGTACGGTGCGCCGGGTTACCGCGCGGGGAGCCCGGCGCACCTCTCGCCGCGAGGTGGGACGCCGTCCCGGCCCGACCTATGCTGGCCGGATGAGCACACCCGCAACGCTGGTGACCATCGCCGAGGACGTAGACGCGGTGACCACGATCGGAGCCGAGGACGATCCGGCCGCCGCCGGTCTGAGCAGGGCGCAGGTCGAGGCGGTGTGGGATTCGGTCCGGCAGTGGTACCGGCTGGGCACCACCCCCGCGATCCAGGTCTGCCTGCGGCGCAACGGCCGCATCGTGCTCAACCGTGCGATCGGGCACGGTTGGGGTAACGCCCCCGGCGACGATCCCGCCGCCGAGAAGATCCTGCTGACCCCGGATATGCCGTTCTGCGGATTCTCCACCGCGAAGGGCGTCGCCGCGGCGGTCATGGCGATGCTCATCGAGCAGGGACACTTCCGGTACGAGGACCCGGTCGCCCGGCACATTCCCGAATTCGCGGCGCACGGCAAGGAGTCGATCACCATCGGCGACGTGCTGTCCCATGCCGCGGGCGTGCCGTTCGTGACGGGGCCGTACCGCGGTTTCGAGCTGGTGGTGGACGACGAGCTGGCCGCGCGGGCGCTGGCCGATCTGACCCCGACCTGGCCGCGCGGGCGATTCCGGGTCTATCACGCGATGACCGGCGGACTGATCCAGCGGCTGCTGGTGCAGCGGGTCACGGGTAAGCGGATGCGCGATCACCTGGCGGAGCAGATTCTGGACCCGCTGGGTTTCCGGTGGACCAGTTTCGGCGTGCGGGCCGACGATATCGGCCGGGTCGTACCCAGCGTCAGGACCGGCCCCGAACCTACCCGGATGATGAAGTTCCTCGCACACAAGGCGCTCGGCGGCGCGTTGAACGGGCCGATGTCCGAGCAGAAGAATCGCGATTTCCTCACCGCCGAACTGCCGTCGGGCAATCTCGTCACCACCGCGTCGGAGCTGTCGCGCTTCTACGAGATCCTCACGCGCGGAGGCGAATTGGATGGCGTGCGGATCATGAAACCGGACACCGTCCGGACCGCGGCCGCACCGGCGAAGTGGATTCCCGGCGCGGCCGGACGGGTCAGCAGGGCCGGATTCGAGCTCGGCGGCCGGCGGTCGAAATTCGGGCCGCACACCGAATCCCATTTCGGCCGTAGCGGTTTGACCACGCAGTACGGCTGGGCCGATCCGGCTCGCGGACTGTCCGGGGCGATTCTGACCAGCGGGAAGGCCTCGACCGATGTGCAGCGGCCGGTCCAGCTGTGTGCGCAGATCGCGCGGGTCGTCGGACCTTCCGACGCGGGCTTCTTCGATCTCCGAATCCCTCGCTAGGGGCGAATTCGCAACTCGTTGTGGATGATTCGGGCGGCCTTGGCCATGATCGCCTCCGCGCCGGGCTGGACCACCGCCGGGACCCTGGACTGGGTCAGCACCGCCACGGCGAGGGTCTGACCGTCGGCGTGTTCGACGACGCCGACCTCGTGCCGGAAGTTCAGCAGTGAACCGGTTTTCGAGGACCAGCGCGAGGCATCGGAGCTGAAGTCCGGTGCGAGGCGATGCCGCAGTACGTTGTCCGCCATCAGTTCCCGGGTTCGAACGGCGGCCGGATCGGTGATCGTCGTGGGGCGCCACAGTCCCTGCAGCAGATCCGCGAAGGCGCGGGCCGAGCCGGTGTTGGCACTGCCGACGTCCAGTTGCGGCACCGCGTGGCCGTGTCCGGCGGTGGCCGCCTCGATGGCGAGGGTGTGCGCCAGATACGCCTGGGCCTGCTCGAACGCCTCGGCCGGGGTGTGCGTCAGATCGTCCATGAGATGCCGCACGGCGATTCCGTCGTAGCCGAGCCGCCGCAGCTCGGCGGCCACCTCGGCGGGCGGTGTGAGGGCGAACAGCGCGTCGGCGGCGGCGCTGTCGCTGATGGCGATGCTCAGATACAGCAGATCGTCCAGCGCGATCGTGGCGGGATACCGGAATTTCGCCACTCCGAGCGGGCCCGGCGTGGTGGTCGCGCCCGGCCGCACCGTGATCGCCGTCGCCGGATCCAGCTCACCTCGCCCGATCCGCTCCAGCGTGGCCACCACGAGCGGCACTTTCACCAGCGACGCGATCGGCCACTCCAATTCCGCATCGATGCCGAGTTCGTCCCCGCTGTCCAGATCCCGCACCAGAATCGCCCCGCGCAGCCCGGCGTCGTCCAGCTCCTGCCGCGCCACCCGTACCGCAGTGGTCATACCCATTGCCGCACAACCTTTCTCACGAGCACACCACCGATCGCACAACTCTCGATACTTCCGGTGCGCCCTGCCGGAGCACACCGCTGGACTCCTCGAGAACGCACGCCGGAACCCCGACGGCCAGGCACTGCGGCAGTCGGCCCAGCCCCGATCCGATACACCGCACTGCCGGGCACCGACAGTCCCCGGCATCCAGCACGCCGTGCCCACCGCCCACTCACGCCACCGCGCAGAACCACAACAGCCCGCACCAACTGCCGCCCAACCACAATCACCACCGCACACGATATCCCGGCATCCAGCACACCGTGCCCGGCCGACCAGTCAGGCCACCGAGCAGAACTAAACCGGCCGACACCCACTGCTGCACAACGGCTTTCACGACCGCGCACTACCGAGGCCCATCATGGTCCCGGTATCCGGGCGCGCCCAGGCAGTGGGCGATCGCGCGGTGGGACAGGGTGGCGATGCGGTCAGCGTCCTCGGGATACGCGGCGGTGATGTCGTAGCCGCGAGCCGGGTCCAGTTCACCGATGGGCCGCCAGTTCAGGCCGAATTCGGCCGCCTGGGCCGGGGTGCACAGCAGCAGGTCGCGGGAGGCCAGGACCGCGGCCGCGGCGGTGACCAGAGCAGGACCCACGACGACTTGAATCGGTTGCAGCCCCAGCGAATCGCGCAGCCGGATGACGCGATCGCGGATGTGCGGCACATCGTCCTCGGGTTGGATCCAGACTCGGCGGCGCCGGCTGTCTCGGTCGGCGCGTCCGGCGCGCAGGGTCTCCAGGTAGATCGGCGTACTGTCCGGATCGCCGAACTCGGCCAGTCCCAACGGGATTCGCCAGATCGCGCGATCGGCGGGAACCGCGACGAGGGCCGCGCGCACCTCCTGGGTGCGGGCCAGTTCGACGCGTTCGCGCGGATCGGCCGGATGCGGATCGAGCGTGAGCCCCTGGGCCGCACCGTCGGCGACCAGACGGGCCAGCGGGAGCGGTCCGCAAACGGCGGGCACCGCCATCCGGAAGGGCCGGGCGCGGGCGCGTTCGGCCTCGTCCTGCATCGCCTCGGCGAGTTCCACCAACCGGCGCGCCGAGGGCAGCATGTCGCGGCCGAAGGCGGTGAGCGTCGCGGTGCGCGAGGTGCGGTCCAGCAGCCGGGCGCCGAAATGCTGTTCGAGCGCGGCGATCCGGCGGCTGGCCACCGACTGCGGGATTCGCGCCGCGGCGGCCCCCGCGGTGAAACTGCCGTGACTGCTGACCGAGACGAAGGCTCGGCAGGCGGCGACCATATCCACGATCGGGCAGTCTATGCCGATTCGGCATGGTTTCGCCGATTTCTGTCTTGGACGGCATCACCGATCGGTGCCAGGCTCGTCGTCACCACGCCGCCCGCACCGGTGCGGCGGTCGATCGGAGGTGCCGTCGATGTTCCATTCCGCGCGGGTGCGCCGCGTCGCTGCCACCGTCGTGGTCGGCGTGGCCCTGCTGGGGCTGTGCGCATGCGGCTCGGACCGTTCCGAATCCGTCGCACACACCACCGCCCCGGCGACGACGTCGGTCGGCGGCAGCGCACTGGCGGGCCGATTCGGCGCGCTGGAAGGCCGATTCGGCGCGCGCCTCGGCGTTTTCGCGTTGGACACCGGGTCCGGGCGCACCGTGGAATACCGCGCCGACGAGCGGTTCGCGTTCTGCTCCACATTCAAGGCGCTGGAGGCGGGGGCGATCCTGACCACCGCGAGTCCCGCCGAACTGGAACGCCGGATCACCTATACCGCAACGGATCTCACGGCCTACGCACCGATCACCCGTCAGCACGTGGCCGAGGGAATGACGGTGCGGGATCTGCTGGACGCCGCGGTGCGCTACAGCGACAACACCGCGGCGAATCTCCTGTTCGGACTGCTGGGCGGCCCGCCCGGACTACAGCGCGACCTGCGGAATCTGGGCGATCAGGTGACCAGGAACGACCGTCTCGAACCGGCGCTGAGCGAGGCGGTCCCGGGCGACGCGCGAGACACCAGCACTCCCCGCACCTTCGCCACCGACCTGCGGGCCTACACGCTGGGCAGTGCACTGCCTCCGGACGGTCGCGCCTTGCTGACCGCGATGCTGCGCGCCAATACGACCGGTGCGGGGCTGATTCGGGCCGGAGTCCCGGCTGATTGGGTGGTCGGTGACAAGACCGGCAACGGCGAGTACGGCACACGCAACGACATCGCCGTGCTGTGGCCGCCGCGTCGCGCGCCACTCGTCCTCGCGGTCATGTCCACTCGCGGCGGTCGCGACGACAGCTATGACAACGCCCTCATCGCCCAGGCCGCGAACGTCGCGGTCACGGCGTTGAACTGATATCAATTCCCTACCAGCACAACAGAATCGAAGCAGGATCAGATGAACGGGAAAATTTTGCCACTCACGCGCCGCGGGCTGTTCGGCGTCGGCGCGGGTGTCGCGGCGGCAGTGGGTGGCGTGGCCTGCGGAACCGCCGAGGAGAACACCCGCCCCGCACGGGCACTGACCGGGATCCGGCTGCGCTGGTGGGGCAACAACGGCTGGGAGATCCGGATCTCCGCTCCCGGCGGCGACCGGACGGTGCTGATCGACCCGTGGCTGACGAGATTCCGGACCGGCACCTACACCCCGTCCGGCGCCGATCCGGCGACGCCGCTCTCGGTGGACACCGCCCTGATCGACCACTACGTCGACAGCGGCGAACTACGCGCGGACCACATCCTGGTCACGCACGGGCACTACGACCACCTCACCGACGTCCCATATCTGGCCCACCGCACCGGCGCCACCGTGATCGGCACCGAATCCCACCTGAACCTCCTGATCGCGCTCGGCGCGCCACCGGATCAGCTGTCGACGGCGTCCGGCGGCGAGTACATCGATTGCGGCAGTCACCAGATCCGGGTTCTGCGCTCCCTGCATTCCCAGCTCGGCCCGCGCGCCCGCATACCGTTTCCCGGAACGCGTCCGTCGGCCCCGCCGCCACGCCCACGAACCATCGCCGACCTCGTCGAGGGCGGCACCCTCGCCTACCAGGTCGACACCCCCGGAGGTTCGGTGCTGAACTTCGGCGGCTCGAACTACATCGAATCCGAGCTGGCCGGCCTGCGCCCCGACGTCCTGCTCCTGCCCGTCGGCGGCTCGAACGTCCACGACTACGTCCCACGCCTGCTGCGCACCCTCGAGAATCCGCCCCACATCCTCCCCACACACTGGGACGATTTCGACCTCCCGCTGAGAGAGCCCGCGAAGGATACCGGCGGACTCGCCCCGCTCCGCAAGGCCGTCACCGCCGCCAGCCCATCCAGCGCCTTCGTCGTCCTGGACCATCTCCAGACCTACCCCGCCTGATCGGCACAGCGTGTTCGGCTGTCCGTACGACACGGATCGCGCGACCACCGAGGGCATCGCCGCAGCATCGGCCCGACGCGGCCTCGGGCAGGCCGCGCTGCCGATCGGGCATCTTCTTCGTCCAGCCAGCGGCACGCATCGACGGAATCCTGTTCCGGCAGAACGATTCCGGTGTCGCGAAGGCTCGCACGGGTGCGGGCCGCACTCGGCCTGGTCGGCCGACCGGCTGTCGCGGGTCAGGACGCCGACGCTCGACGCGGCGATCGGTGGATGCCGATGACGAGTGCGCTGGCGGCGAGCGGAGGCAGTGCCCACAGTGCAGCGGTGATGTAGCCGCTGCGGGTGGGGAGCATCGCACCGCTCGCAGTGGTGGCGGCGAGCAGGAAGCCCGCGAGTGCGCTGCCGATACTCATTCCGATGCTGCGGGCGATCTGGTTGATCGACAGCACGCTGGCCGTCTCCGCCCGAGGTACGCCGGAAAGGACGAGTTCGGGCATCACCGCGAAGACGCCTCCGACCGCGAAGCCGAGCAGGGCGATCGCGGCGAGGACTGCCGGGAGCGAGCGATCGGCGGCGAACAGCAGCGCGCTGACGATGGCGATCATCACCGACAGCGCATACGTCCGGCGTTCGGTACTGCGCGCGATCATGCGCGGCACCGTTTTTCCCGCGACGAATCCGAGTAACGAGAACGGGATCAGGGCCGCGCCTGCGGCGACGCCGGGGAGTGCGAACCCGTAATGAGCACCGGCGGGCGTCTGCACATAGCGAGTGAACAGACTGAACAGCAGATACAAACCTGCCCCGGCGACGAGTATCGCCAGGTTCGCGCGCAGGACGGGACCACGACCGAGCAACCGCAGGTCCACCAGCGGAGCCGTGGTGCGCAGTTCGACGAGCGCCCACACCGCCAGGACCGCGACCGAACCGCCGAGGATGCCGCCCGCCTGCCATGCGGTCGCCCATATCGACGGTTCCGCGACCACGAGCAGGAGTCCGAGGGTGCCCAGAGCCAACAGCAGTGCGCCGGCGACATCGATCCGGGACACCTCCCCCGGCTCATCGAAAGGCAGTGTCCGCCAAGCGATGACGAGCGCGGCCGCCGACAGCAGGAGTCCGAGTCCGTATGCGGCGCGCAGGCCCGCGAGTTGGTCGACCAGGCTGATCGCCGGGTAGCCGACCCCGATGCCCACGGTCGACGCGACCGATAGCGCGGCGATCGTCGAGGCCGAACGCTCCGCTGGCAGATGTGCGCGGGCAACACTCATCAACAGCGCACCGACGGCGACCGCGAGCCCCTGCAATCCGCGCCCGATCAGCAACGCCGCGAACGGAAGTGGCAGCACGGTCAACAGCCCGCCCACCATGACCAGGGCGAGTGTGACCAGAATCGTGACACGACGGTACGGGCCGCTGCCGAGCCTGCCCAGGACCGGGCCCGCGATCGCGCCACTGAACAACGTCACCGTCAAGGTCCACTGCGCGGCGTCCAGTGACACCCGCATTCCCGTGGCGACCGGGGTGATCAGCGGCGCTCCGACACTGCCGACCACCGCACCCGCCAACGCCGTGCACACCAGTGCCGCGCTCAGATGTCGGCCTTGCTGGGCAGAGGCCTCGCCGCGGTCGTTCATGGGGATGCTCATCGCGGGCGCACGCTTTCGGCCGGCGCGTCGACCTGCCCGACAGCCGTTGCGGCACAGAGGTTCAGCGGCATGTCCTGGGCGAGGCTCGGCACGTTCATCGGATCGAGTCCCGTGCCGCCCCGGCCACCTCGTTCGGTTCTGCTCATCCGTACAGCCATGAGCGCTAAGTTACTAGTTACTAACTACTAAATAAATGTGATACATCTCAATGCGATGTTGATGCACTGGGATCGACAGCGGCTCGTCACCGTCGGCGCGTTGGCCACCCAAGACGTCGGGAGGGGCTTTCGTAGACATGCTGGGGTGACCGCTGCCCCACGACCGTGACTCCACCCGTCGGAGCCCCACGCTGCTCCATCAGCCAGCCACTACATCGCTGAGCAGTCGGCGGTTGTACACGCGGAATGCCGCCGCGGTGAACGGATCCCGGCACCCGCTTACGCCTCGTTCACCGCGCACGGCATTACCCACTTCGGGTTGCGAGCCGGATAGTCCGCACGGCATTCGACCACCGCCCAGGAGCAGACCGGCTCACGGCCGGCGCAACCATCACCATAGCTTTACACCGGTCGGATTTCGCGCTCGGACCTCTTCGGTCTATTCGCTTGCCACCGATACGACCGGCTCGCAGCGGACGTCGAAATTGACGGAGTTTGCGATGTAGCAGAGTTCGTGCGCGCGCTCGTGCAGGGTCCGGGTGCGGTCGGCGTGTGCGGCGTCGGCTATGCGCACCTGCGGGCGCAACACCACTTCCGAGAACTTCCCGCCGCCCTCGGCTGACTCGACCATCGTCCCGGACGGATGATCGGTGTAATCCGTGACGACTATCCGCTCCTGCGCGCAGAGCGCGAGAAACCACAGCATGTGGCACTGCGACAAGCTGGCGACCAGCAACTCTTCCGGATTCCATCGCTCCGGCACACCGCGGAAAGCGGGATCGGCGGTGCCCGCGATCACCGGCTTACCCGCCGCCGTGATGTCGTGCGCGCGTTCGTATTCCCGATAACCGCTGGTGCCCGTTCCGGTATTGCCGGTCCAGATCACGTCCACTGCATAGTGATGAGTCTTCGACGCCACAGACACTCTTTCCCGAGTCGTATTCGAACTGTTCACCGCACACCCGCGAGCAGATGTTCGTCGATCGTCTCGCACGGGTAGCGAACCCAGCCATCGAATTTATCCCGCACATCCGCCTCGGGCAGGTGGCCCGGCAGGCCGCTCCGGCGAGAGTCCGGGCAGATCCACCCGGAAACGTTCGACACCAGGATATTTCTCACCGAGTGCGGTGGCGGCGAACCCTGCGGCGAGATAGAAACCGAGAGCTGCGGCATCGGAGCGCCCCACCTCGTATCCCGCTACACCGACCGGTCGACCGTGCACGATCAGCGCGAGTAGTGTTGCGGTGCAATCATTCCGGTAGTAATCACATGCTGCGGTGAGCCGGGAACGATCACCGCCGATCGCGGCGAACAGCACCTCGGCCACGGCGGGATCTTCCACATCCGCGTGGACGATTCCGGCCGACAGTGCCGGATCATCCGATGCCTGCGGCCAGCTCGGCTTTGACGAGTGCATAGGCTCGGGATTGGTTGTAGCCGCGTCGGGCGAGCATGCCTACCATGCGGCGGATCAGTTTGTCGCGGTCCAGGTTC
Organism: uncultured Nocardia sp.; assembly: GCA_966435935.1. Lineage (GTDB taxonomy): Bacteria > Actinomycetota > Actinomycetes > Mycobacteriales > Mycobacteriaceae > Nocardia. The sequence goes on along the minus strand of CBJNFW010000031.1, from coordinate 18,934 downwards.
CGGGGACTGGTGCGCAGTTTGCGCTGGATGAGGGCGATGGCCGCATCCTCGGAGAGGGCGTCGCGATCGGCGGTGAGGTCGGCAATGGCGATGTGGTGATCAGCGATATCGCCATCCTCGGCGGCGTGGTCGCCGACGTCATCGCGTCGAATGCCGCTCGGCGCCGCGTGGTCGAGGGCGGCGAGATCATCCGCTGTCGTGTGCTCGGATGGTTCGGTGCGACGCAGGGTCGATCCGGGGCGCTCGGGGCGGGGCGGGGCCGGGAGGTCGGCCTCGGCGATCGCTGCCTTCACGACCGTATAGGCGGTGGAAGGGTCGTAGCCCTTGCGAGCCAGCATTCCCACGAGTCGGCGAGTCGCCTTGTCGCGGTCCAGGTCCGCGGGGAGAGTACGCAACTTGCGGTGTACCAACTCCGTGGCGCGGGCGTGTTCGGCGTCGGCGCTGACGGATTCCAACGCCGGAGCCGCGACCTCGGGCGCGACGCCTTTACGCCGCAACTCCTGGGCGAGCACCTTCTTCCCCTTCCCGGAGTACGTGTGCCGGGAATGCACCCACTGCTCGGCGAATGCCGCATCGTCGATCAGACCGACAGCGGCGAGCCGATCAAGCGTCCGCTCGGCGACATCGGACGCGAATCCCTTGTCCGCCAATTTGTCCGCCAATTCTGCCCGGCTACGAGCCCGATCGGTCAGCAGCCGCAGACACAGATCCTTGGCCTGCGCCTCGGTTCCCGCCGCAGCCTCCCTCTGCCCATCCTCCCCTGGCCGCCGTGCCCCTCGCCGAGCACGACGCCCGGATTCGTTCGGCACAGCGTCCGAACCAATCCCCTTCTGCGGCAGTCCATCCCCGAATCGCCGTCCGGCACCGTCCTCGTTCGCCCGGTCTCCGAGCCGTGCCGCCGCATCCCCGACCGATCCTTCACCCGATCGCCGTCGGGCAGAGGAACCTCCGGCGCTGGTGCCCGGCCAGGTTCCCTCTGCGAACGAATCATCGCCCGATCGCCGTGTGCGGGGAAGCGAATCGGAACCCGTTCGGCCGGAACGGGATTCATACTCCTGCCCGCGGCCGGGTACACGGGGCGTCCGTCCAGGCTCAGAACGCGCGAACGACGCCGGGGATGTCGCATCGTCCGGCCTCGAAGAGTGCGGCGCTCCCTCGGCGACGACGGCCGCATCACCGCCGGGACGCTGTGTGCGTGGTGTGCCTTCCCCTCGCCCCGGAGGCCAGTAGCGGCCGAAGTCCGAGTCCTGCCGAGCGGATTTGCCGAATTCGCCGTCGAGCCCCCTGGACGCAGGACCGTCGTGCCGCAGTTCCGGGCCGATCCACTCACTTCCGCCGGACTCGGAATCGGGGCCCCGAAGTCGCGGGCCGGTATCGGACGTACCACCACGATCGTCCGGGGCGGCGGTGCGGGAGTTGCCCGAGTGATGTTCGCCGGCATCCGCGCCTATCGGACCGTCATCGGAACGCCACAGGCCGCTGCCGTTCCCCTCCCCCGCTCCGGACGACTTCCTGCGGGCCGGGCGGCGATACGGCCGAACGGACTCGGCGGACTCGTCCGCGCGTGCACGCCCGCCGGACTCGAGTCGTTCGAGTTGTCGGCGCAGGCGTTCCACCGCTTCGAGCCGAGTCGCGCCGGGGTCGCGGGCGGGCCCGGACCCCGGCGTTTCTCGGTGCGGCATCGGTTAGAAGTCGACGGGCGCCTCGGCGCCCGCGTCTGCGGTGACATCGGCACCGATGCCGAGCTTCTCCTTGATCTTCTTCTCGATCTCGTTGCGCACATCGACGTTCTCCAGCAGGAACTTGCGCGCGTTCTCCTTGCCCTGACCGAGCTGATCGCCCTCGTAGGTGTACCAGGACCCGGACTTGCGGATGAATCCGTGCTCGACACCCATATCGATGATCGAGCCCTCCTTGGAGATGCCCACACCGTAGAGAATGTCGAACTCGGCCTGCTTGAACGGCGGGGCCACCTTGTTCTTGACGACCTTGACGCGGGTGCGGTTGCCGACCGCGTCGGTGCCGTCCTTCAGCGTCTCGATCCGGCGGATGTCCAGGCGCACCGAGGCGTAGAACTTCAGCGCCTTACCGCCGGTGGTGGTCTCGGGCGAGCCGAACATGACGCCGATCTTCTCGCGCAGCTGGTTGATGAAGATGGCGGTGGTGCCGGAGTTGTTGAGCGCGCTGGTCATCTTGCGCAGCGCCTGGCTCATCAGGCGGGCCTGCAGACCGACGTGGCTGTCGCCCATCTCGCCCTCGATCTCGGCGCGGGGCACCAGCGCGGCCACCGAGTCGATGACGATGATGTCCAGCGCGCCGGAACGCACGAGCATGTCGGCGATTTCGAGCGCCTGCTCACCGGTGTCGGGCTGGGAGACCAGCAGGGCGTCGGTGTCCACGCCCAACTTGCGGGCGTAGTCCGGGTCCATGGCGTGCTCGGCGTCGATCATGGCCGCGACACCGCCGTTGGCCTGGGCATTGGCGATGGCGTGCATGGCGAGCGTGGTCTTACCGGAGGATTCCGGACCGTAGATCTCGATGATGCGGCCCCGCGGCAGACCGCCCAGGCCCAGGGCGACGTCCAGCGCGATGGAACCTGTCGGAATGACCGAGATGGGCTGGCGCGCCTCCTCCCCGAGGCGCATCACCGCACCCTTGCCGAAGCTCTTCTCCACCTGAGCCAGAGCGAGTTCGAGAGCCTTGTCGCGGTCGTAGGCCTGTGGTGCCATCGTCTGTTCCCCTTCTCACGGGTGATCGTTGTGTGGTTGGCGCCCACAGTAGAGGGCGGCACCGACAAGTTCTGCCGACCAGCTTAGACGAACACGTGTTCGAGGCAAGCGACACGCCTGACCTCCCCTCCCCCGCTTCGCCGGGCGGTCGCACGCCCCGCTCGCCGACCGGTTCAGGACCTCCGGTCCGGCGGCACCACCGTGATCCGGTCCGCGCCCATCAGCGCCTGGGCCTGCTTGAACACCCGCAGCGACGGGGTGACCTCGATGTCGGTGATGCCGTCGAGGGGACCCAGCCGCTCGGTGACGTACCGGTACAGATGCGCGGTGTCGCGGCAGACGATCGAGGCGATCAGGTTGGTCGCGCCGGTGGTGGCGGCGACGAACGCCGTCTCGGGAAAGGCGGCGACGGCGGTGCCCACCGCGTGCAGGTCGGCCGGGCGGGTCCGCATCCACAGCGAGGCGCGCACCGCGTATCCCATCCGCTCGATCGCGAAGTCCAGATCGAAATACAGCACGCCGGCCTGCACCAGCTCGGCCATCCGGCGCGCGGCCCGGGTCGCACTCCATCCGGTCTCGGCGGCGATCCGGGCGTACGAGGCGCGCCCGTCACGGCTAAGCAGCGCCAGCATCGCCTCGTCGGCCGCCGACAGGTCCATCGGCTCGTCCGGCCCCGCCGGATCGGCGGCCGATCGAGTCGAGGAGCCCAGCGCCGCACGCTGTTCCGCGGTCAGCAGGCTGCCGAAACGCGGCCACTCCTCCTCGAGCGGGAAGCGGTGGATGATCTCGTACGCGTTCAACCGCGTCACCTGACTGGCGCGCGGAAGGATGTTGAGCAGTAACGCGTCTCGCTGCTCGGCCGTGCGCGGGCGGCTCACGCAGGTCACCTCCGAACCGGTCGACAGCAGCGCCACCCAACTGACATCCGGCAGCCGCGCCAGCGATTCGGCCAGCCGCAGCGCCTTGTCCGGAGTCGAGCCCAGCCGCAGCATCCACCGCGTGCTGCCCAGCGGCACCGCGTTCACCAGACCGGAGATGTGCAGGATGCCGCGCCCGCGCAGCGAACGATAGCGACGCGCCACGGTCTGCTCCGAAACACCCAGCACCGCACCGAGTTTCGCGAACGGAATGCGCGGGTCGGTGACCAGGCCGTGCACGACCTGCCGGTCCAGCGGGTCGAGTACGGAGGATTCGTGCGCTCCATCGACGGTCATGCGGGGATTCCCATGCTGCTGGTCGGTTGCCGGGCGGATATCCCAGTATGCCGCACGCTCACCCCGGTACCGTTCCCGTCCCGGCACCGGCCGCGCCCGTCACCGGCGGATGACGGTCACCAGATCGACCAGCGGCGCGCCGACATGTCCCCGGCCCATCTCGACCGGCGGCAGCGAACGCCCGGCCGCACGCAGATACTCGGCGAGCCCGGTGCGCTCGGTATCCCAGCCGCGTTCGGAGAACCACTGTGCCGCATCGGATCTCGGGTCGTTGTAGATCAGCCGGGCCCAATCGCTCTTCGCCTCGTCATCGGCCTGCTCGGATTCGACCATCTCGGCGTACTGCTCCTGCGGCAGCGGCGTCATCTGCTCGATGGCGGCGCGACTGCCCGCCGCACTGGCCGAATCGAGCGTCGCGAACAGTTGGTCCTGCGCCTCGGGGGTGATGTAGATCAGCAGTCCCTCCACCAGCCAGGCGGTCGGCGCCGCGGGGTCGAAACCGTTGTCGCGCAACGCATCGAGCCAATTCTCCCGCAGGTCCACCGCGACCTCGCGACGGTCGGCGACCGGTTGGATTCCGGCCTCGGCCAGTGTCTCGTGTTTGAATTCCAGCACCTGCGGCCGATCGAGTTCGTAGACCACCGCACCCGCGAGATACGGCAGCCGGTAGGCGCGGGCGTCGAGGCCCGCCGCCAGGATCACCACCTGCGCGATGCCCGCCTCCCTGGCCAGGCGCAGGTAGTCGTCGAAATACCTTGTCCGCCCGGCGATATGGGCGCGGAAGGAGATCCCGAAATCCTGCGACCGCAGAATGTGGTCGCGGGTGGGTTCGGGATCGGGATCGGCCAGCAGCGCCCACTCCCCGCCCGCGGCCCGCAGGAACAGCTCGGCCAGCGGATCTACCGCGAGCGGATCATCCTCCCGCCCGGCCAGGGTTCGCGCGGCCGCCACGAACAGCGCTGTCGACCCCACACTCGTAGTGATGTCCCAGTCGTCACTATCGCTTCGCATGCGGTCACGCTATCGGCGAGCCGGCCGAATCAGCAGCCGGCACGGACAGCTCGGCGAGTTTCCTCCATGCCGAGCGGTCTCCCTGACCGATTCCGCCGCAGACAGTCGTCACGCGGTCGTATCGTGCGGTCCGGGCCGAATCGGCGGAAGATCCGCCCGGCCACGCCTCACGCTGTTCGACCGGCAGCTCGGGCCGTCTGCCGGACTGCCCGAGAACGCACCGAACGGCCTGCCCCGCAATCGATCCCGCGCATCTCATCGCGGAGCCGGATCGTCGGCACATCCGGTGGCGCGGTAGCCGCGTCCGGACCCGGATCCCCCCTCGAGCACGAATCCGGCACGTTGCCGACCCGATCCGCGCGACGCGACATCCGAACGCCCCGCGCCGCGCCGCTGCCCATCAGGTATCGGTTCGTACCGCGGACCCGGTGATACAGACCTCCGGAGCCGGCCCGCCCGTGCCGGTGCGGGCCCCGTTATCGGTTCGTACCGCGGATCCGGTGATACGGACTGCCGGAGTCAGCCCACGTGCCGGTGCGAGCCCCGTGAATCACCCGGCGTCCGCGAGTTCGAATTCGATGTTCAGCTCGCGCAGTCCGCGCAACAGGAAGGTCGGCTCGTATCGATAGCTGCGCTGTTCCGCCGGGCCGTGCACGGCGTCGTCGATCGTGATGTCCCGCAGGCGATCCAGCATCCGGTTCAGGGTCACCTGACCTTCCGCGCGGGCCAGCGGTGCGCCCGCGCAGGTGTGGATGCCGCGGCCGAACGCGATGTGCTCTCGGGCGTTGTGCCGATCGAGCCGGAATTCGTCCGGGTCCTCGAACTTGCGCGGATCGCGGTTGGCCGCGCCGATGCACAGCATCAGTACGGTGCCGGCCGGGACGTCGACGTCACCGAGCCGAGTCGTCTTGCGCGCCAACCGGAAATCCACCTTGGTCGGACTCTCGGTGCGCAGCGACTCCTCCATGAAGGGGCCGACCAGCCGACGATCCTCGCGCAGGGCCCGTTGCAGTTCGGGCCGCTCGGCCAGCACGCGCACCGCGGCGCTGAGCAGTTTGGTGACCGTCTCCTGCCCGGCGGCGAACAGGAAGGTCGCGGGGCGGACCACCTCGATGATCTCGGGTGTGACGCCGTCGGGATAGGTCGTGGACGCCAGCGCGCTCAGGATGTCCCCGCGCGGTGTGCGGCGGCGGTCGGCGATGTACTCGCCGAAGGTGTCCTCCAGCCATTCCAGGGGATTCCTGCCCACCGGTTCGTGGTCGAGCGCACCTACCCGGCTGCCCGGAGTCGCATGTCCGGCAAGGGTTTCCCGGAACGTCTCGCGATCCGCCTCGGGCACGCCCAGCAGGTCCGCGATGACCAGGGTGGCGAACGGTTTGGCGTAATCGGCGAGGAATTCGCACCGGCCCGCGGCGAGGAATTCGTCGAGCTGGCGGTCGGCCAGCCGCCACATGTACTCCTCGTTCTCCTTCAGGCGCTTGGGCGTCAACAACCGGCTCAGCAGCGAGCGGGCCCGGGTGTGTTCCGGCGGGTCCATGGTGACCATATGCTCGAAAATCGGGAACAGATGGCGGTTTTCGCCGATCTGCGCGGTGATGTCGTCGCCGGCGGGCTGGAACGGCAGCGGCGGGAACGGCCCGCCGATCGAGACGCACGCCGAGAAGGAATCCGTATCGCGGAACGCCTGCACCGCCTCCTGATATCCGGTGACGGCCAGGACGCCGTAGTGCGGTTCGCGGAACACCGGGTTCCGGCTGCGCAGTGTGGCCAGGTAGTCGTAGGGGTCCTGCGCGAGCTGCGGATCGGAGAAGTAGTCGAGTGTTGCCGGATCGGTCATTGCACACCGCCGTGGATCGGAGTCGTCGGCCGCATCCGCCCCGCACGGTTTCCGCGCCTCGGGCAAATGCTGATCGATCGATCAAACTGTTAGAATGGCCCATGCTTATCACGAAGCGCGCCGTGCGGTCAAGGACAGCGCATCCGATCCGAAGCCCGCACATCGCAGGAGTTTTCGGTATTCCCGCCGCGCGACGGGCTCGCGCGTGAGCAAGGGCGGGGACGCGGGTGCGCGCGAACGGCTGATGGAGGCGACCGCCCAGATCATGCGCGAGGAAGGCTACGCGGCGGCGACCTCGCGCCGGGTGGCCGCGGCGGCGGGGGTGCGCTCGGCGCTGGTCTACTACTACTTCCCCACGATGGACGACCTGTTCCTGGCGGTATTGCGCACCGGCGCGGAGGGCGCGCTGGAGCGGATGCGTCAGGCGATCACCGAGGACGACCCGCTGCGCGCGCTGTGGACGATCAACACCGACACCAGGTTCACGCAGCTCAACATGGAATTCATGGCGCTGGCGAACCACCGCAAGGCGATCGGGACCGAGCTGCGGATCTACGCCGAGCGAGTCCGCGACATCGAGACCGCGGCGGTGACCCTGGTGCTGCGCGCGTACGGCGTCGACCTCGAGGAGTTCCCGCCGGTGGTGATGTCGATGCTGCTCACCGGCGCGGCGCGCATCCTGTGCAACGAGGGCGCGGTGGGGGTCGAACAGGGGCACGCCGAGCTGCGCGCCTTCGTCGAGGGCTACATGAATCGGTTCGCCAGCCCACTGCCGGTACGCAATTCGCGCCGCGACCCCGCCTCGTAGTTCCGCCGGAACCGTTGACAGCACACCCCGCCGGTGTCACAGTTTGATCGATCGATCAGGAAAGTCCGATCGACACACGAGGTCGAGCGTCGACCGCTCGATCCGAGACCGACGAGGTGGTTTCATGGCTGGGCGGGTCGAGGGCAAGGTCGCCTTCATCACGGGTGCGGCACGAGGTCAGGGCCGCAGTCACGCGGTACGGCTGGCCCAGGAGGGCGCGGACATCATCGCGGTGGACGTCTGCAAACCGGTCAGCGGCAGTGACGTCATTCCGGCGTCCACCCCGGAGGATCTGGCCGAGACGGCCGATCTGATCAAGGGCCTCGGACGTCGCATCGTCACCGCGGAGGTCGACGTGCGCGACTTCGACGCGCTACAGGCGGCGGTCGACAGCGGCGTCGAACAACTGGGCCGGCTGGACGTCATCGTGGCCAACGCCGGTATCGGCAACGGCGGCGCGACCCTGGACAAGACCAGCGAGCAGGACTGGGACACCATGATCGGAATCAACCTGTCCGGCGTCTGGAAAACCGTGAAAGCCGGTGTGCCCCATCTGCTTTCGGGGGGCGCGGGTGGCTCGATCGTGCTGACCAGCTCGGTGGGCGGGCTCAAGGCGTACCCGAACACCGGCCACTACATCGCCGCCAAGCACGGCGTCATCGGCATGATGCGCAGCTTCGCCGTGGAACTGGGCGAACATTCCATTCGCGTCAACGCCGTCTGCCCCACGAACGTGAACACTCCCATGTTCATGAACGAGGGCACGATGAAACTGTTCCGCCCGGACCTGGAGAACCCGACCAAGGAGGATTTCGCCCCGGTCGCGCAGTTCATGCACGTGCTGCCGATCGGCTGGGTCGAGCCGGTGGACATCAGCAACGCGGTACTGTTCCTGGCCTCGGACGAGTCCCGGTACATCACCGGCCTGCCCGTCACCATCGATGCTGGCAGCACCCTGAAATAAGGGTTCGCACAACAGTTTCCGGATGATCAACGTCCGCGCTCGGCGAGATACCCTGTGGTGAGCCAGTACACGGTCCGGTCGAGCGCGGGCACGATCTGCGATACCTCGATCTCGCCGCGGGCGAAGCGCCCGAGCAGTCCGTGGACCAGACTCGACACGATGGTGTCGAGGTCGTCGACGAAATCGCTGTCCACACCGTCCAATACGGCCATCGCGGCGGGAACGACCGCCTCGAATCCCCGGCGGACGAGGGTATCCCCGCCGGGCGCCGAACGCGCCCGGGAATAGGCCGCGAGCAGCGCCGGATGTCGCTCCCACGGTTCGAATATCCGGCGCAGCACCCGCATCAGACCGCCGTACAGCGACTCCTCACCGTGCGCACGCACTTCCAGCCCCGCGTACCGGTTCTCGCGCATCCAGACTTCCAGTGCGGCACAGATCAATTCGTCACGGGTGCCGTAGAGTTTGTAGATCTTCGTCAGGGACACCCGGGCGCGCCGGGCGACCTCGCGCACCTGTAGCGCGTCGTAACCTTCCGCTTCGAGCAGATCCACCACGGCTCGGTGAATCCGGTCGTGTGCCTGTTCGGCCGCCTGCTCGTCGGTCTCGTCCCGTTCGGCCTCGACATGTTCCGCGCCCAACACAGATCCCTTCCCGCGCCCGAAAGAGCGTGCTACTCTCCAAATGGTAATCAGATTACCGCAGTACAGGCGCATAACTTGCGTTTGACGGTAACCGTGCTTCCGCCGTGACATCGCCCGGCGGCGCGGGTTCTACTCGGCTTCGAAGCGAGGATCGATGGGTTCACTGGATGGCAGAGTCGCCTTCATCACCGGCGTAGCGCGCGGGCAGGGCCGCAGTCACGCGGTCCGGTTGGCCGCCGAGGGCGCGGACATCATCGGCGTGGACATCTGTGCCGACATCCCCAGCAACAAGTACCCGCTCGCGACCCGCGCGGAGCTCGACGAGACCATCGCGCTCGTCCGGGATCAGGGGCGCCGGATGGTCGGATCGATCGCCGACGTGCGCGAATTCGCCACGGTACGTGCGGCATTGGATGCCGGTGTCGCGGAATTCGGCCGATTGGACATCGTCTGCGCCAATGCGGGCATCGCGCCGCTGTCACTGGAGCAGGTGCCGATCGAGACCGAACTCGCGCAGTGGACCGATGTGATCGGGGTGAACCTGTCCGGCACGTTCCACACGGTCCGCGCCGCGATCCCGCACCTGATCGCGGGCGGTCGCGGCGGCAGCATCATCCTGACCAGCTCGACCGCGGGTCTGGTCGGCATGGGCGGGCTCGACGGCGGCGGACTGGGCTATGCCGCCTCCAAACACGCCATCGTCGGCATCATGCGCTGTCTGGCCAACAACCTTGCCGCCCAGAGCATTCGGGTGAATACGGTGCATCCGACCGCGGTGAACACGATGATGGCGGTCAACCCGCAGATGATGGAGTGGGCGGCGAACAATCCCGACGGCGGGCCGCATCTGATGAACCCCATGCCGGTCTCGCTGCTCGAACCGCGGGACATCAGCGATGCCGTGGCATTCCTGGCCTCCGATGCGGCCAAGTACATCACCGGCGTGACCCTCCCGGTCGACGCCGGCTTCTGCAACAAACTCTGAGCGAGGCGAAGATGACGCACACCGATCCGGCCGGCCGGGTGGCCGGTAAACGAGTTCTGGTCACCGGCGCGGCGCGCGGTATGGGCCGTAGCCACGCGGTGCGCCTGGCCGAGGAGGGCGCGGACCTGATCCTGGTGGACATCTGCCGATCGCTCCCGGAGCTGGAATACCCGCTGTCCACGCCGGAGGATCTGGCCGAAACCGCACGACTGGTCGACGAATTCGGGCGTCGCGCCGTCACCGCGATCGTGGACGTGCGTGACGCCGCGGCACTGGCGTCGGCTGTCGAGGACGGCGTGACCGAACTGGGCGGCTTGGACGCGGCAGTGGCGAACGCGGGCGTTCTGACCGCCGCGACCTGGGATGCGACCACCTCCGAGCATTGGCGGACGGTGATCGACGTGAACCTCATCGGAGCCTGGAACACCTGCGCCGCGGCCCTGCCGCATCTGGTCGATCGGGGCGGCAGCCTGGTCAACATCAGCTCGGCCGCCGGGATCAAGGGAACTCCGCTGCACACTCCCTACACCGCGTCGAAACACGCGGTTGTCGGAATGAGTAAGGCTTTGGCGAATGAACTTGCGGCACAGAGTATTCGGGTGAACACCGTGCATCCCACCGGCGTGCAGACGGGGATGAATCCGGAATCGCTGTTCGGGCTGCTGTCCGAGCAGCGACCGGATCTGGCGCCGCTGTTCGGCAATGCGATGCCGGTTCCGATGATCGACGCCGTGGATGTCAGCAATGCCGTGCTGTACCTGGTCTCGGACGAGTCGCGATACGTCACCGGCATGGAGTTCAAGGTCGATGCGGGCGTCACGGTCAGATGACCGGGTTCGCGAATCGGCCACCGCGCCAACGGATCAACCACACGGAAGGCACAACTCATGACGACGATCGACACCGCCGGGACGATTGATCCCGCGCGTGCCGAACGCGGCAGGCGCACGTTCGGGGAGGTGATGACCGTTGCGGCCCCGGACGATTCGAGTCCCGTGATCGCCCGCGGCCTGATCGATTTCGTCTTCGCCGAAATCTGGACCCGGCCGGGATTGACCCGGCGGGAGCGCCGTTTCATCACCCTGGCCTGTGTCGCGGACGCCGATGCCGAGGCGCCGATCGTGGAGCACGTGTACGCGGCGCTCAACAGCGGCGACATCACCATCACCGAGATCCGCGAAGCCGTACTGCATTTCGCGGTCTACGCGGGCTGGCCCAAGGCCTCGCGACTCAACATGATCGTCGATCAGCAGTGGGAACGCGTCAATCACGAACGCGGGCAGCAACTTCCGCCGCCGGAACCGCTGCTTCCGCTGGTCACGCCGAGCGATCCGCAGGCCCGGCTGGCCCGTGGCGAGCAGTCCTTCCGCGAGGTCAACTGCCTGCCCTATGTCCCGGACCGGGACAACCCGTACCAGGGCGCGGGCATCCTCAACTTCGTCTTCGGCGAGATGTGGCCGCGGCCGGGCCTGGGCATGAAGGAGCGGCGGTTGATCACGGTGGCGTGCGTGGCATTCCAGGACGCGCCCTATCCGATCATGTCGCACGTCTACGCGGCACTGAAGAGCCGAGATCTGTCCTTCACCGAAATGGATGAATTCGCACTGCATTTCGCCGCGTATTCCGGCTGGCCGAAGGCCTCGTACCTGGACCGGGTGATCGCCGAGCAGAAGGTCCGCGTCCTCGACGAGTGGCGCGCGGACGAGGCAGAGACGTCGTAGGAGCACGCATGTCCACCGATATCGACAACGCACCGCCATTGCTGGGCGGACCACTGATCGGCGGGGATCGGGTCACCCGGACGTCCGAGGGGACGTATGAGCACATCTATCCCGCGACCGGCCGGACCAACGGCACGGTCCACGTGGCCGGACCTGCCGAGATCGATCAGGCGGTCGCCTCGGCCCGGGACGCGCAGCGGGAGTGGGCGGCCTACCCGACCGACCGCCGCCGCGACCTGCTGATCGACCTGGCCGATGCCGTGCACGAAGCCATGCCCGAATTCACCCGGCTCAACGTGCACGACTACGCGGTGCCGGTATCACTCGCGGTCAATGCCATTCTGCTGGAACGCTTTCTGCGGTATTTCGCGGGATACGCCGACAAGCCGCACGGCCTGAGCACGCCGGTCACCGGATCGTCGGACGTGAATCTCGTCGAGCGGGAGCCCTACGGCGTCGTCGGCGTGATCGCACCGTGGAACGGTTCGATGGTGGTGGCCGGTTCCTGTGTCGCACCGGCGCTGGCCGCGGGGAACGCGGTCGTCCTGAAGCCCTCGCTGCTGGCCCCGTTCGCGGCGCTGCGGCTCGGCGAATTGTGCACCGAGGCAGGGCTTCCCGCCGGGCTGGTGAATGTCGTACCGGCGGCCACACACGGTAGTGAAGCGCTGGTGCGGAATCCGGGAATCCGCAAGATCCACTTCACCGGCGGGGCGGACACCGCACGCCGGGTGCTGACCGGTGCGGCGGTGAACCTCACCCCGGTGGTCGCCGAATTGGGTGGTAAATCGGCCAATCTCGTGTTCCCCGACGCCGATCTCGACGCGGCCGCGCAACTCGCCGCCCACCAGGGACCGATCATGCAATCCGGACAGAGCTGTGCGAGTGCGAGCCGGGTGCTGGTGCACGAATCCGTCCACGGCGCGTTCACGGAGAAGTTCGTCGCGGCGATAGAGGCCGCGACCGTGGGCGATCCGTTCGATCCCACGGTCGTGTTCGGTCCGGTCGTCAGCGAGAGCGCTGCCGAGCGCATCCTCGAGGTGATCGAGCGGACGATCGCCGACGGATCCGGGGAGCTGCTCACCGGCGGCCGCCGGATCGGCGGTGCGCTGGCCGACGGATATTATCTACAGCCCACGGTATTCGGCGGTGTGGACAACCGATCGGAACTGGCGCGGACCGAAACCTTCGGCCCGGTGGTCTCGGTGATCCCCTTCCGTGACGAGGCGCACGCGATCACTCTGGCGAACGACACCGAGTACGGCTTGAACGCCTTCGTTCAGACGAGGGATCTGACTCGGGCACACCGGGTTTCGCGACAGTTGCAGGCCGGTTCGGTGTGGGTCAACCAGATCAGCGACATCTCACCGCAGGGCCCGTACGGCGGCTACAAGCAGAGCGGATTCGGCCGGACCGGCGGACTCGACGGACTGTACGAATTCCTCCAGGTGAAGAACATCCGCATCAGGATGAGCTGAAATACCCACGGTAACAGCATGTTTCGCGGTGGCTGGCTCACTGGTCCGGGAGCAGCAGATCCGCCAGCTCGGTGAGCAGTTCCCGGGCGCGCCGCGCCTTGGCGGGGTCGCCGAGGGCGGCGGTCAAGGTGTCGTCCAGGTGCGGGGTGGTGCGGCGGGCGATGGCCCGGAAGAGGGCGTCGGTCGGGTAGACGAGGGTGCGGCGGCGGTCTCGCGGATCGGCGTCGGTGGCCAGCATCGCGTCCTCGACCAGCCGGGTGATGCATTCGGAGATGTGTGGCTGGGAGAAGCCGGTCCGCTGGGTGATCTCCCGGACGGAGCTGCCGGGATTGTCCAGCACATCGGTGAGCACCGCGATCTCCCCCTCAGGGGGCCGCTCCACACCGGACTCGAGACTCAGCTTCCGAGCCAGCTCGATCAGATGCCTGCCCAGCCGGTGCAGCCGTCTTCCATCCATACCGACACAGGTTAGAGCAGAGCACATGCATTGGTATCGATGTAATTGGCCGAATACATCGGCACCGATATTATTACGTAAGACAGGTGTTCCATGGGCGACGTGATTCGAGCCCGCCGGCCGGGATGATCGGGCGAGTCCCGCGGCTGGACCGTGTTCACCCAGCCCGCGAACGGCGTGTGAGAACAGACCCGTTGTCCGCGTGGGCGAACAGGTGCCCACGCGGACAACGGGTTTCGGCGGGAGTTACTTCAGCGTGCTGCCCGCGTCGACCGTCATCGGCAGGCCGGTGATGTACCGCGACTCGTCGGAGGCCAGGAACAGCACCGCGTTGCTGATGTCCACCGGCTCGACCCAGCCGACCGGGAGTACGTGCATGAACTGCGCGACCGGAGCGAAATCCTCCTTGGTCGGGTTCTCCAGGTCCGGGCGGAACAGCTTCATGGTGGCGTCGTTCATGAACATCGGAGTGTTGACGTTGGTCGGATGCACCGAGTTCACCCGGATCGAATGCTGGCCCAGCTCCACCGCGAAGGCCCGCATCAGGCCGACCACGCCGTGCTTGGCGGCGATGTAGTGACCGGTGTTCGGGTACGCCTTGAGCCCGCCCACCGAGCTGGTCAGAATGATCGAGCCGCCGCGACCGCCCGAAAGCACATGCGGGATACCGGCTTTCGCCGTCTTCCAGACACCCGAGAGGTTGATCCCGATCATGGTGTCCCAGTCCTGCTCGCTGGTCTTGTCCAGCGTGTCGCCGCCGTTGCCGATACCGGCGTTCGCGACGATGATGTCCAGCCGGCCCAGTTGCTCGACGCCGCTGTCGACCGCGGCCTGCAACGCGTCGAAGTCACGCACGTCGACCTCGGCCGTGACGATCCGGCGCCCCAAACCCTTGACCAGGTCGGCGGTTTCGGCCAGATCGGCCGGCGTGGACGCCGCGATGGCATCGCTGCCGCTCACCGGCTTGCAGACATCCACGGCGATGATGTCCGCGCCCTCCTGGGCCAGCCGCACCGCGTGACTGCGGCCCTGACCTCGTGCCGCACCCGTGATGAAGGCGACCTTGCCCTCGACCCGTCCGGTCATTTCTTCCTCGATTCGTTGTGCTGTCGAACTGGCCCGTCCCAGGGAAGGGCCTGGCGTGCAGGGGAATCCGCGCTTCAGGGATTCGGAGTGAAGGTGATGTGCAGGTTGGACAGGCCGCGCAGGATGTAGGTCGGCTCGTAGTCGAAGTGCCGATCACCCTCGGGGCCGTGGTATTCGGGATCGATGCGGATGTCCAGCATCCGGTCGAGGATCCGCTCGATGGAGATGCGCCCCTCGGCGCGCGCCAGCGGTGAGCCCGGGCAGGTGTGATTACCTCGGCCGAACGCCATGTGCTCGCGAAAGTTCTTGCGGTCCAACCGGAATTCGTGCGGGTTCTCGAAGCGGCGCGGGTCGCGGTTGGCCGCACCGGGGCAGACCATCACCGTGGCGCCGACGGGCAGCTCGACACCGCCCACGGTCGTGGCCCGCTTGGCCAGCCGGAATCCGCTCTTGACCGGCGCATCCAACCGCAGCGACTCCTCGATGAACACCGGGATCCTGCTGCGGTCCGCGCGCAGCGCGTCCTGGATGTCGGGCCGCTCGCCCAGGATTCGCAGCGCGGAGCCGAGCAGTTTGGCCGTGGTCTCCTGACCCGCGCCGAACAGGAAGGTCGCGGACCGCACGACGTCGATCACCTCGGGGGTTGACCCGTCCGGATACTTCGCCTGTGCCAGCTGGGTCAGCACGTCGTCGCGCGGATTCTCGCGCCGCTCGCTGATGTAGGCGCTGAACTTCTCGTCCAGCCATTCGAGCGGATTGCCGACGACGATGTCGTCGTCCAGCGCGCCGACCCGGGTACCCGGACGCTCGGCGCCGAGCACGATGCGGAACTGCTGGTGATCCTCCTCCGGCACACCCAGCACATCGGCAACCACAAGCAGCGCAAAGGGTTTGGAGTACTCGGCGAGGAATTCACAACTGCCGTTGCGCACGAACTCGTCCAGCTGGCGGTCCGCCAGCCGCCACATGAAGTCCTCGTTCTCCTTCAACCGCGCCGGGGTGAGCAGGCGGTTGAGCAGGGAGCGCGCGTACGTGTGCTGCGGCGGATCCATCGTGACCATGTGCTCGGACATCGGCATCCCGGCGCGGTGCTGCTCGATCAGCGCGCCGATGTCATCGCCCTCGATCTCGAACGGCAGCGGCGGGAAGGGGCCACCGACCGAGATCACCGAGGAGAACAGGTCCGGATCCTTGAACACCTCGGCCGCTTCCTCGTATCCGGTGACCGCGTACACGCCGTGATGCGACTCCTGCGACACCGGGCATTTGGCCCGCATGTGATCGAAGTACGGGTGCGGGTCGGGCACCAGTGACGGGTCGGTGAAGTAATCGACCGAATCGAAATCA
This sequence comes from uncultured Nocardia sp., assembly GCA_966435935.1. Classification (GTDB taxonomy): domain Bacteria; phylum Actinomycetota; class Actinomycetes; order Mycobacteriales; family Mycobacteriaceae; genus Nocardia. The sequence goes on along the minus strand of CBJNFW010000031.1, from coordinate 2,656 downwards.
ACCATCCGGAGAACTCCTGAGTGAGCTGGGCAACATACGGATGGTAACACAGTTACTCTCTGCTGCGAATGGCATTCTCGCACGGTCCAACCGGCCTGGACGAGTGGGTCGCCTCGGCGAAATGATCGCGAAATCAGAGGTTCCGCACTTCGGCGAGCGGGGCGACGCGAGATCGGCGAGTTCGGCGGGCACGACCGCCCGGGAACGCTCACACTGCCCGGAGGGCGCCCGGCTTCAGCTCGCGCATGACAGGTTCGAGAATGACATTCTCACTACCCGGGAGCCTGTTGGCGGTCAGATGATAGGAGAATGCTGTCATCGTCAGAATAATATCTCATTCTCCTATATAGTACATCCATGTTCTCATCAGATGACCAGGGAACGAGGCGCCGGTGACCAGCCCGAGCGAGAAACCAGCCTGGAAGCAGCGCGCCGTCGAACGGTCGCTGCACACCGCCAAACTGCGTGCCGAGCAGCGGGTACAGCGGTTCCTGGACGCCGCCCAAGTGATCATCACCGAGAAGGGCACGACGGACTTCACCGTTCAGGAGGTCGTCGACCGCTCCCGCCAGTCACTGCGCAGCTTCTACATGCAGTTCGACGGTAAGCACGAACTTCTGCTCGCCCTGTTCGAGGATGCGCTCAGCCGCACCGCCGATCAGTTGCGCGCCGCGGCCGACGGCCGCACACAGCCATTGGACAAGTTGCACACCGCAGCGGTGTTGCTGTTCGAACTGTGCCGGCCCGATCCGGACACCGCGCGTCCGCTGTTCACCGATTTCGCACCCCAGCTGCTGATCTCGCATCCCGGTCACGTGAAGACCGCGCACGAGCCGATGCTCACGCTGTTCACCGAACTGATGGACGTGGCCCGGGAGGCCGGGCAGTTGCGTTCGGAGGTCACCTCGCGGCGGACCGCGGCCATGCTCATGCAGACCCTGATGTTCATCGCACAGGCCGCCGGAACGTCCGGGGACGAGGGCCAGCAGCCGATCACCGCCGACGAGGCGTGGGACTTCTGCGCCCGCGGATTCGTCCGCCGGGACGAATAACGTTCCGCGGCAGCACTCTTCGCGGTTTCGCGGATTCGCTCGCGGCATCGGCGCTCACCCGGCGCGCCGGTCGGTCGTCGCGGGGTGGATCGGCCGGTCGGTCGCCGAGAGCGCGAGCGCGGAGCCGCCGCGCCGGACCGCGACGATCTCCGCACCGATCGCCACCGCCGTCTCCTCGGGCGTCTGCCCGCCCAGTTCCAGGCCGATCGGTGAACGCAGACAACGCATTTCGGTCTCGGTGAGCCCGGCCTCCCGCAACCGGCGACGCCGATCGCGGTCCGCGCGCCGCGAGCCCATCGCGCCGACATAGGCCACCGGGAGCCGCAACGCCGTCACGAGCACCGGGATGTCGAACTTCGGGTCGTGGGTCAGCACGCAGATCACCGTGCGCGCGTCGACCGGCGTCGAGCGCAGATAACGATCCGGCCATGCCCGCACCACCTCCTGCGCATCGGGAATCCGGGACGGGTCCGCGAAGGCCGGACGCGCCTCGACGACGGTCACCCGATATCCGAGCAACCGGCCGACCCGCGCCAGCGCGGCACTGAAATCCGTTGCGCCACAGATGATCATGCGCGGCGGCGTGGTGAAAGAGGTCACGAACACCGTCCGCTCGCGGTCGGCGCAGCCGACCACGCGCACCCCACTGGCCCCGGTATCGAGCATCGCCCGCGCCAGGCGAACGATCGCCGGATCCAATTCCGGCCCCGCCACCTCATCGGAACCGACCGTCGCCATCGCACCCGACTCCAGATCTCGCACCACCGCGACCGCCGCGGCCGGATCCAGTGCGGCCTCGACCGCCGCACGCTCGGCCGCGCCGATCCGGTGCACGCAGATGTCCAGTTCACCGCCGCAGGTCAGGCCGGCCGCGAAGGCGTCGGAATCGCTGAAGCCGAATCGGCGGCGCACCGGCCCACCGGTCGCGATCACCTCCCGGCACAGGTCGTGAACCGCGCCCTCGACACAACCACCCGACACGCTCCCCCGCACGATTCCCGACTCGTCCACCGCCATGGTGGCTCCCAGCGGCAGCGGCGCGCTGCCGCGCACGCCGACCACGGTCGCGAGGGCGTAAACGGTGTCCGCGGCGTGCCATCGCAGCAGTTGCGTGCCGAGTTCGCGCACGTTGACCTCCGGCGATCGTCGGCCGCGGGCCGAGCCGGCCCGCCGCGCCCGCCACCGAATCGGCGGCGCTTCACAAGTGGACGAGACTGTCATTCTCGTAGCACTATAATGTCATACTCATTATTGGCATATCCGACATCGGAGAGGCGTGCACCGTCATGGCAGACAGCTGCTCGGTACCCGCCGTGAGCGAAGGAGCGTCCCGATGATCGCTACCAGGCGGTTCCGCCGCGCGACGCGGCCCCCGGATCGAGCCCGGCGATGACCGGCGCGCAAACCGCCACCGGGATCACCGGGGCCGTCGGCGCCCGGATACCGCGCCTCGAGGACGCGCGACTGGTCACCGGTGCGGGCACCTTCGTCGATGACGTCACCCGTCCCGGCCTGGTGCACGCCTGCTTCGTGCGCAGCCCGCTCGCCCGCGCCCGCATCGGTGAGGTCGACGTCTCCGCGGCGCGGCGACTCGACGGCGTCCT
>CBJNFW010000030.1:0-42834 GCA_966435935.1 uncultured Nocardia sp. | reverse complement strand
TGCTGGCGGTATAGGCCACCGCGTAGTGCCGCGGCACGTGTGCGGAGATCGAGCCGTTGTTGATGATCCGCCCGCCGGCCGGATCCTGCCGGCGCATCAGAGCGAACGCTGCCTGTGCGCACAGGAACGAGCCGGTCAGATTCGTATCGATCACCCGGCGCCACTGCGCGGGTTCGACCTGCTCGATCGGCTGCGACGGGCCGAACAGTCCGGCGTTGTTGATCAGCGCGTCCAGCCGGGACCAGCGGCGCTCGATGTGCTCGAACAGCGCCCGCACCGAATCGGCGTCGGTGACATCGGCGGCCACGGCCTCGGCCGACCCCGGCCCCGGGGCGGCCGCGACGGTCTCGGCGAGCGTGGCGGCCGTGCGGCCGGCCGCCACGACGTGATGTCCCGCCGCACTCGACGCGACGGTCATCGCGCGGCCCAGGCCGGACCCCCCACCGGTGACGAGAACGATCTTGCGGTCGGACACGGCCACGAGACTAACCCGACACCTGCCCGGAGACCGCGGGCTGCGGCTCGGCCGGCGCGGTGTGGATCCCCTCGTCCCCGGAGGCGGGAACCTCCGGCAGCGCGGGCGCGGGCAGCTCGGCCGGCAGCGGCCGACCGGCCCCGCTCATCTTGCGCACCACCCAGCGCAGCCCCCGGGACACACCCACCAGAATCGCCGCGAGCACGGCGGCGCCCACTGCGGCCCGCAGCCAGTACACCGGGCCGATCGGCGCCATTCCCATGTCCGCGCGCAGCCCGCTCTGCCAGTGCGAGGCGTTCACCGTCGCGGCGATCACCGCGAACCCGCACAACAGCAGCACCGGCACCCGATGGTGCCCCCACCGCGCCTCGACATCGATATCGCGGCGGCGCAACACGATTCGCCCCAGCCCGGCGATCCCGATCGCGACCGCAGCCAGCACGCCGGTGAGCAGCGCCTGGGTGGGCGAGGTCCGTGGCAGGACCGCGGGCAGCAACGACACGACCGTAGCGATCGTCACCGCCACGAGGCTGCCCACCCGGGGACGTATGCGTTTCATCCCGCCACCACCCTGCGGGTCCAGCGGCGATATCCGATCGCGGCGACCACCAGCAATATCAGCGCGCCGAACACCGCCACCGCGGCCGGGCCGCCCATATGCCAGAGCTGATGATCGAAGCTCTTGCCGGACAACTGCGTACCGAACAGGTATTCCGGTTCGGGCGTTGCATAGTTCTGCCGGCGCGAGTTCAGGTCCACCCCGGTGGTGGCCACGGTCGCCATGAGCTCGCAACCGGTCTCCGAAACACTGTCCGCCCGCGATTCGCACGCGCTGTGGATGCGCTGCTGGAACACCGCGTCGATGGCCTGGCGGCCCCACGCGCCCAGCGGCTGATGCCGGCGCTCGGCATAACGCAGCACGTCGTACCCCAGATCGTGGGCACGGCAGGCGGAGGTGAACTCGGCCGGCAGCTGGATCGGGGACGAGCACGCCCCGCTCGGGTCGACCAGCAGATGGTTCTCCACCACCGGCCGGTAGCCCGCCCCCGCGGCGAAATCGGCCGGAAGCCGCACCTGCCACGGATGCGCACCGATCAGATCGGTCACCGCCGCACGCGCTGCCCGGTTCTCCGAGCCGGCATTGTTCACCGACGCCGAAGCGTGCATGGCCGGTGCGAAGGCCAGGGTGACCGTGGCGGTGAGCAACGCCATCATCATCGAGCCCAGCAGGCGGCGCACATCGCGCGAACGCACTCTGCGTAACGAGACGTATCGGCGCACATCGTGTGCGCCTCGCGGGCTGTGCGGGGCGGCGGGAGACGGGTCCGGCGGGACGCCCGGTCGGGCCGGTGTTACATCACTCACGGTGTCCGAAGGTATGCGATAGGGCCGCGGAAGTGTAGTCGAGGGCGGCTCACGCACCCGATTTCAGGACAAATGCCTCGTCAGCACCTTTGCAGCGGGTGCGTCCGCGCAGAGGGTGTGCGATCACGGCGCACGGTCGCAGGCGGTGAGTTCCACCGTGCGAGGACAACTTTCGCCGTCGCGTCACCGGCCGCGTCGCGGTACGATTTTCCGCCCACGCCCGGCGAGCGTGCCGCGAATCGGTGAGTCGACCGGGAAACGCCGCCTCGGGCAGGCGATCTCGTACCTTCGTGCACGTCCTGCCGCGACGCACCCGCTGCGCGAATGCGCGATGATGTGCCCCGACGCAGTGTGCGAGCACCGTGCCCGCACCGGAAAGGCGGGCGTCATGGGTTCGGTGCACATCCTGTCGCACCCGTTGTCCACCACCGAGGTGTCGGTGTTTCCCGGCGATCCGCCGCCGCGTCTGGACACCGTGTGCACCCTCGCCGACGACGGCTACTACCTGCGAACGGTCACCGTCGGGGAACACACCGGCACGCACTGGGGAGCCCCCGCCCACTTCACCGCCGGCGCCGCGGCCGCGCACGAACTGCGCGCGCAGGATTTCGTCCTGCCCGGAGTCGTCATCGATATCGCCGACCGGGCCGGCGCCGATCCCGACTACGCGCTCACCGTCGCCGATCTGCTCCACTGGCAGCACCGGCACGGCCCGCTGCCCGCCGAGGCCGCGGTGCTGCTGCACACCGGCTGGGACATGCGCTGGGGCACCGACGATTTCGCCGGCCGCGGCCCGGACGGGCGGATGCACCATCCGGGATTCTCGGTCGCGGCGGTACGCTGGCTGCTCGACCACGGCGTCCTGGGTCACCGCGGCGCGCTGGGCACCGACGCGTTCAGCCCGGACCTCGGCGTGGACGACACCTTCGAGGTGTCCAGACTCTTGTATCGCGAGCATCGGCTCAGCCTCGAGATCCTCACCGGGCTGCGCGAGCTGCCGGCGCGGGGTTTCACCGTCGTGGTCGGCGGATTCGTCAGCGTGGGCGGGTCGGGCTCACCGGCGACCATCTACGCCCTCGTGGACGAATCCGGCCGGTAGCGCCGGCAGCGCGGCCGGCTCACGCGCAGTGGATCAGGAATTTCGCCACGGCGGTGTCGGCGGCCTTGACATCGACCTGAGCGTTCGCCACGGCGTCGGGGGAGCATCCCGACGGCACCGAGGTCACCGTGGCGCGATAGCACCCGGGCGGGAAGCTGCGGCTCGCCGCGCCGTCCTTGCCGGTGGTCAGCGTCGCCAGGGCCGCATCGCTCGTACAGCTGGTGACCCGCACCGCGACCGAGGGGACCGGGAACCGTTCGGTGCCGGTTCCGGCCTGCACCTGGACCGTCCCCGACGGCGCGGCCGGGGCGGACGGTGCGGCCGAACCGCCGGACGACGCGGAACACCCCGCGGCGGGCAGCGTGAGCAGGATCGCGGCCAGTGTGGACAACGCGAGCAACATGCGGCGCACCTGGACTCCTTCCGGTCGATCGGGGGCGGATCGGCCGCCCGGCCCAACCCTATGCCCTCCCGGACGCCACTTCCCGGCATGACACGAATATCGGCGCCCGCCCGGATGGAGAGGTTTCGTCCGGTGTCCCACCGCGTTCGGACAGCCGTTCCGCCACAGCCGCATTCGGAATGTCGCAGCCGATATCGCCCGGGGCGAATCCAGATTTTCCATCGCTGACCGTATGCGAGAGTGGACGCGCCGCCGTGCGCGCGGCGAACGAACCGCTCGGCCGGAAACGGAGATCTCGAATTGACACCCGGAGACGCGATGCGGGTGGCCGCACTCGCAGTTGTCGCCACCCTCACCGCCGTCGTGATCACGGCGACCGGATCGGCTGCCGCGCCGATCGACCCGATCACCTCCTCCGGGCGGCCCGCGGCCACCGTGAGCGCCCCCGACGGCTCGACCGTCACGAAGCTGACCGTGCGCGACGCGCGGCATCTGACCTTGCAGGTCCATTCCGCCGCGATGCGCCGCGACATCGCCGTGGACGTGCAACGCCCCGCCGACAGTTCCGCGCGGCGGCCCGTGCTGTACCTGCTCAACGGGTCGGGCGGCGGTACCGACGGTGACAGCTGGGCCACCACGACCCATGTGCTGCAGTTCCTCGGGGACAAGAACGTCAACGTCGTCCAGCCGCTCGGCGGCGCGTGGAGCGTGTACACCGACTGGATCAAGGACGACCCGACGCTGGGCCGCAACAAGTGGACCACCTTCTTCACCCGGGAGCTGCCGCCGGTGATCGACGCCGCCCTGGACGCGGACGGCCGCAACGCCATCGCGGGCCTGTCCATGGCCGGTGAATCGGTGTTCGCGCTGTCCATCGCGAAACCGGGCCTGTATCGCAGCGTCGCCTCCTACAGCGGCTGCGCGCAGACCAGCGATCCGCTCGGCCAGCGCGAGATCAAGACGATGGTCGAAGTCTGGGGCCACGGCAATCCGGCCAACATGTGGGGCCCGGACGACAGCCCGCTGTGGGCGGCCAACGACCCGTACGTACACGCCGACCAGCTACGCGGGGTGAAAATCTTCATCTCCGCCGGAAGCGGACTTCCCGGCCCGCACGACACCCTCGACAGCCCCTTCCTGACCTACGGTTTCAGCCGTAGCCCCGACACGCTGGCCAACCAGATCCTGCTCGGCGGCCTGATCGAGGCCGGGGTCAACGCCTGCACCCACCACCTGCAGCAGCGCCTGGACCAGCTGGCGATCCCCGCCACCTACGACTACACCCCGACCGGAACCCACTCCTGGGGCTACTGGCAGGACGCGTTCGAGAAGTCCTGGCCGGTGCTGGCATCCGGACTGGGCAGCTGACCGGTCCACCCGCCGGCCACCACTCGGGCAAATTGCCCGCATCCGATGCTCACGAGCAGGTGACGTCGGCTCGTTACCCCGTCTATCCTCGCGGTGTGTCGTTACACAGCCCGGCACTCGGTGATGTTCAATCGGTGCCGTTGCAGTTCCAGCGAACGAGTGAAAGGTAGTAGACATGGCACTTCCCACCATGACGGCCGAGCAACGCTCCGAGGCGCTGGCGAAGGCTGCGGCCGTCCGCAAGGCCCGGTCGGAGCTGATCGAGCAGATCCGCAAGGGGTCGGTGTCGCTGTCCCAGGTGCTCGAACGGGCCGACAAGGAAGATCTCGTGAAGAAGACGAAGGTCGCCGCGGTCATCAAGGCGCTGCCGGGCATCGGACCGGTCAAGGCCGCCAAGCTGATGGACGAGGCGGAGATTCCCGCCGACCGTCGCATCGGCGGCCTCGGCTCGCGCCAGCGCGCCGCCTTGCTCGAGGCGATCAAGAACTGATCCGGCGGCGCTCAGCACCAGACCAGCCCCGCGACCTGGACAAACACCTGTGATTTGGTCCACGCGGACTGATCCGATAACCTTGCTGAGCACCACCGGTCCGGGTGGCGGAATGGCAGACGCGCTAGCTTGAGGTGCTAGTGTCCTATTAATGGACGTGGGGGTTCAAGTCCCCCTCCGGACACAGAGTGAATCGAAAGCCGTTGCATTGCAACGGCTTTCGTCATTCCCGGGGCCGTCGCCGCCGGGCGGGCGCCGGGGACGTGCGCGCCCCGGCTGCGCCGCGGGTTCAGGATTCGGACCGGGCGGCGACCCAGCCGGCGATCTGCGCGCGCGAGGTGAATCCGAGTTTGGTCAGGATGTGTTCCACATGTCCCTCGGCGGTGCGCTGGGAAATCACCAATCGGGCGGCGATCGCCTTGTTGGTCAAGCCGCGCGCGACCAGATCCGCGACCTGACGCTCACGCTTGGTCAGCTTTCCTGCCTCGGCCGGAGCCGGCGCGTCTTCGGATCGCTCGCCCAGCGCGAAGCTCACCGCGGCATCGACACTCATCGCGGCGCCTTGCCGGTGGGCCGCCCGGAATGCGCTGTCGCCGAGGATCTCACGACTGTCACGGATTGATTTGTCGTGGTACACAACCAGACTCGCGAACAGGAAGCTGACGCCGCCGACGACGCGGCTCAGCATATCGGCGGCGCCCAGCAGGACAGCAGCGCGTGGCGCCTGGTGCTGCTCGATCGCGATCCACGCCAGTGCCTCCACACAGGCAGTGGGGACGAGCGGATCGGCCACGAGCTGGGCCGCTCGAATGCCGTCCTGCAACAGCCGCGGGGAGGGCTCGGGGGAGCCACCGCGCCAAACAGCGAACCCACCCCCCCTCCTCCCCCCCCCCCCGCGCCACACGGCGAATCCCATCCCCCACAACCCCCACGCCCGAAGCATCGTCTCACCCGCGGATTCGGTGATCGCCACATTTTTCTCGTGACAGGCGAGGGCGCGCGGCAGATCTCCCTGTAGCGCGTACGCCCAGCCGAGCGAAATCCGGGCGTCCACCTGCAATCTGAGGTCGCTGGTCAGCTCGTAGACATCGAGGGCCGCGGCCAGGCGGCTACCCGCGCGAGCCAGGTCGCCATCGCCGCCGCCGAGAATGCAGTTCGCCTCGGCGTGGGCGAGCACTGCCCCGACCAGCGGGTCGGCCGTCTGCCCGGCCATGGTCCGGAACTGTGCCACATTGCCGGCTGCGCCCGGAATATCCCCCTGCATGGCGGCCAACGTGCAGGCCGCGAGACGGGCCTTGGCCCGATCCGCGGCCGGCGCACCGGTCGATCGGTCCAGCGCGCGTTCGCACCAGCGGCGGCCCTCGCTCAACCGCCCGCGCAATGTCCAGAACATGTACAGGTCGGTGGCGATCCGCAACGCGCTCCCGTCCGGTTCGGACAGGCTGAACTCCAACGCGTCCCGAAGATTCGGCAGCTCTCGCTCCAAGCGGGCGACCCACTGCAACTGGTGCGGACCGACCCATTGCGCGTGTGCGGCGGCTGCCAGCTCAGCAGCCCAATCTCGGTGCCGCCGAACATATTCCAGGTATTCGCCGGCTTCGGTGGCTTTGCTCCTGCCGTATTCCTGGACGGTCTCGTACATCCGGAAGCGGATCGTGCCGTCGGATTCGCCGCGAATCAGGATCGACTTGTCCACCAGCGCGGACAGCGCATCGAGCAGTTGCGGCTCGGTCAGGTCGGGGTCGCACAGCTGTTCGGCGGCGTCGAGTTCGAAACCGCCGGTGAACACCGACAGTTGGTTCCACAGCCGCTGCTCCACCGGCGTGCACAGGTCATAGCTCCAGCCGATGGACCACCCCAGGGTCTGCTGCCGTTTCGGGGCCCCACGACTGCCGCGGGTCAGCAGGGCGTACCGGTCGTCGAGCCGGGCCAGGATCTGCTCTGGTGACATCGTCCGCAATCGGGCCGCGGCCAGCTCGATCGCCAGCGGCAAGCCGTCGAGACGAGCGCAGATCCGGGCCACGGTGCGCCGATTGCCATCGGTGACCTCGAAGCCCGGCACGGCCGCGGCAGCGCGTTCGGCGAACAGGGCCACCGCGTCGTAGCGTGGCGCCGCCCGCGGCGTCGATCTGTCCCTCGGCTCGGAAATCGCCAAGGGCGGCACCGCGTAGACCGCTTCCCCGCCCAGGCTCAGGGCCTCGCGACTGGTCGCCAGAATCCGCAGCTGCGGGCAGGAGCGCAGCAACGAACCGGCCAGCCGCGTGACCGCATCGATCAGATGCTCGCAGTTGTCCAGCACCACCAGCGCGGCACGCGAGGCCAACCGCTGCGCCAGCACCTCGAGCATGGGCCTCGGACTCTGGTTGCGCAGCCCGAGGGCCGCGGCCACGACGTCGGCCAGCAACGTCGCATCCCGTAGGTCACCCAGCTCGACCAACCACGCGCCGTCGGCGAAATCGTCCTTCACCTTGTGCGCGACGCGCAGTGCGAGCCGGGTCTTGCCCACTCCGCCGATCCCGGTCAAGGTCACCAGGCGCGATCCCGCCAGCAGGCTCTTGACCTCGGCTACCTGGATCCGCCGATCGACGAAGCTGGTCAGCTCGAGCGGCAGATTCCCGATGTTGCTTTCCCCGATCCCGGTACCCACCGAAGCCGGCGACACGTGGATCGGTGCACGGTCTGCCCGCGGTTCGCCGCTCAGGGCCATCTCGTCGACGGCGAGACCGTGATCGCGCTCTACCTGCCGCAGTTGTTCGCCCAGTTCCGCGGCGGTGGGGCGGTCGTGCGGATCACGCGACATTGCCGCCTCGATCACCGCGCACACGTCCTCGGGCATGCCCCGATCACGCAGGTCGGGCACCGGTTGCTCGATGATGCGCAGAAATTGCGCCAGCACTTGCTCACCGCTGCGGCGCTCGAACGGGGCATGGCCGGTCGAGGCGCAGAACAGGGTAGCTCCGAGCCCGTACACATCAGAGGCCCGGCTCGGGGCGTCGCCGGCCAGTACCTCCGGCGCGGTGAACGCGGGCGACCCGGTCACCGCGCCGGTCTCGGTCCGGAATCCGCCGTCGATGCGGGCGATCCCGAAGTCGGTCAGCGCGGGTTCGCCGTAGTCGGTGAGCAGGATATTTCCCGGCTTGATATCGCGGTGCAGCACCCCGGCCCGATGCGCTGTTTCCAGCGCGCCGGCGATCTTCACCCCCAAGTGCAGCACTTCGGGCAGCGGCAACGGGTCCTCGCGGCGGATCCGCGCGTCGAGGGAGCCGCGAGCGTAGTACGGCATCACCAGGTAAGGCAGGCCGCGCGCGGTCTCGCCGACCTCGAGCACGTCGACGATGTTGGGGTGCCCGGTCAGCCGGCCCATCGCGCGTTGCTCGCGCAGGAAACGCTCCCGATTCTCCTCGAGCTCGCAGGTGAGGACCTTCACCGCGACTTTGCGATCCACGCCGAGCTGGGTACAGCGGTACACCTTGCCGAACCCGCCGCTGCCGATCTCGTCCGGATCCTCGAAACCCGCGGCATACAACTCCGTGATGACATCGATGCCGACATCACGCTGTGTCTGGAACGGATCGCTCTCAACCATCTGCTGCTCGGGTCCCACCTGGCGGGGCGCCACCCAGAATATCCCCGCGGTCCTGCCCGGACCACGACTTTCGCCTCGTGCTCGGGCAGTCGCGTGCTCATCTCACCGATCGAGCCGGCAGAGGGTTTTTCCGACAGTGGCCCCGGACAACATCGCCAGCAGCGCGGTGATCGCGGATTCGATGCCGTCGAAGACGGATTCGCGGTGGATCAACCTGCCGTCGGCAAGGTAACCGGACACCTCTCGACGCATCGAATCTTCGAGATGGGTGAACGAGCCGGCCCGAAAGCCCCGCATACGCAGTCCTTTCGACACCATGGTGAACAGATTCGGCGGGCCGGGCACCGCACTGTCGTCGTAGCCGGCGATCGCTCCGCACAGAGCGATCCTCCCGGACGGGCGCAGGGCATCCAGGGCGGCGGTGAGGTGGTCGCCTCCGACATTGTCGAAATAGGCGTCGATGCCGCGGGGGGCAAGGGCTGCCAGGGACTGCGGCAGCGGTCCGTCGTGATAGTCGAATGCCGGAATACCGAGTTCGTCGCGCAGGTACGCGACCTTCTCCGGGCTTCCGGCCGAGCCCAGCACGGTCGCCCCCCGCAACTTCGCCAGCTGCGCGGCCAGCGCACCCACCGCCCCTGCGGCCGATGACACCCACAGAACGTCCGTCGTGGTCAACTCGAGGATCTGGAACAGTCCCACGTACGCGGTGAGACCGGCGCTGCCCAGCGGGCCGAGGAACCACTGGATCGGCACCTGACCGGCATCGATCCGGGCTGGGGCCCCGTAGCCGCCGATGGTCTCGATGGTCTGTGCCTGGGTTCCGACGATCGCGTATTCCCGGTAACCGAGGGTATGGGAGACCAGATCGCCGATGGCGAATTCCGGTGACCGGGACGCGACGACCGTGCCGAGGGCGAGCCCGGAGAGCTCGTCGCCGGGCTGTAACGGCGGCAGATAGCCGTTCGGTGTGGTGTCGGCCAGCCGAATCCTGATGGACGGATCGATCGACAACCAGGTGTTGCGGATCAAGACCTCGCCGGGCCCGGGATCCGGGATCGGGCACTCGGCCAGTTCCAGATCCGCTGCACACAACTTCCCGATCGGGCGCCGGGCAAGGCGCAGGTGACGATTCATCGACAGGTTCCTTCTGTTCCACACGACAGCGTGCGAATCACTGTGTGAAAGCGACCTCGGGGGTCCGCGCGATGAGCAAGCGGCGGACAGCGCCCGCGGAGTTCAGCTGTGCGGTCGCATTGAAGGATGCTTCGAACGCACCGGCTCGGGTGGTACGGCCGACAACCAGCTCGTATTCGCCGACCACCGTGCCGACGTCGATGTGGTGGGTCAGCGTGCTCTTCTCGCGCTGCGCCAGGTAGGCGACCAAGCCGTCGCGATCGCCCACGAATTCGGCGCTCTGCCCGGCCCCCTTGGAGAACTGTACGGACATCGCGAAATCTTCGGCGATCATGCCGAGCACGCGATCCGGGTCGTCGGAATCCATGTAGGTGAACCAGCGCGTCAGAACCGGAACCGTCGCTGTCATCTGCGCACCTCCACACGCGGGGATTGCACGGGTAACAGGGCGAAATCCGCGCTGAACGAGACCTGGTAGCGGTCGATCGCGCCCTCGGCGCCGACATGCATCGCGGCGACGAACCAGCCGGTGGTCACGGACCCGTTCTCGGTAACCGCACCGTACGCGAATTGCGTATCGCCCTCGGCGGCGACGCGCAGCAGCACGTGCTTGCGATCCACCGCCGGCCTGCCGCTCAGATAGGCGAACATCGCCGCCCGGCCGCGGTCGCGGTTCACGCCGGCGGGAAGGACCATCGCGAACTCGACGTCCTCGGCCAGCAGCGCAGTTGCTTCTCGCAACTTGCCACTGTCGACCGTGGCGTAATATTTCTCGATCACATAAGTCATGAAGTGAATTTAGTTCAAAGAATCTGCTCTTGTCGAGAGGCGTTCCGGCTCCGATCTCCAGGGGACCGGGCAGGAGCGCTACGCAGGCTGCGAAGTCGGCGCCGGGCGCCGGTGCGTGGCCGCGGTATCGGCGGCGGCCAGGCCGAAGACCAGGGCGGGTGCGATTCCGCCGGTGTAGGCATGGTCGTAGAGACCACCGATATCCGATCCCGCCGCATACAGTCCGGCCACGATGCCACCGGCTGCGGCGAGCACCCGGCCGTGCTCGTCGATGCGGATTCCGTGGAACGGAAAGGTCAGCGCCGGACGGGTTTCGATCACGTAATAAGGTCCCCGGTCCAGCGGTGCCGAGTCGTGCACGCGTGCGGGTTGCACCGCCGCGCCGGCCGCGTTGACGGCACGGATCCGGTCCGCGATCGCCGCACCGTCGTAGCCCCACTCCGGCGGCAGGTAGGCCAACTCCTCCAGGCTCTCGGCCACTCCGCACCGGCCGCCGCGGCGCTGAGCGAGGTCGAACTTGTCGACCGCGATGGCGCCCTCGACATAGCTGCCCAGAACCCAGTCGCGATACACGCGTTCGTCGGCGACGAGCAGTCCGCGTGCCTGCGGCTGATCGAGCAGACGCATCGCGGTGAGGTGATCGCCCATCGTCTCATCGGTGAACCGCCGATTGTGGAGGTTGAACAGCAGCGCGTGCTCGCTGTAATACAGCGACAGTGCCACGAAATCACCGGAGTCGCGGAACGGCACGTCGGCGGGAACGAGGTGCCCGTAGAATCCGGACCGGGGTTGGCCGGTCGCGGCGCCGACTGCTTCGGCCAGCCGCAAGCCGTCCCCGGAACTGGCCGGGTTCGAACGCAACTGCATCACGCCCGCGTTCGGATGGATGTGCTCGCAAGCCAGCCGGGGATCTGCCTGGAAGCCGCCGGTTGCGAGAATCGTTGTGGTGGAGTCGATCCGGATCTCGATTCCGTCCGCCAGGCGCAGGTGCGCACCGGTGACGACTCCGTCGTCGGCGAGCAGCGCCAGGGTTTCGGTCTCGGTGAAAAGTTCGCCGTCCGTGCTGACCCGCCGTCGGCATTCGTCGAGGTACTGGTTCGTGTCGAACTGGTGACCGGTGCCGTAGCGCAGGATCGGCACGGCGTCGGCGCAGTGGACGCCAAGCGAGCGAATCCAGGCGATCGCGTCTGCGAACCCGTCCACGAGCGCCCGGCGCAGGGCTGGATCGCCGTTGGGATTGACCTCGTCCATCACCTCGTGCGTCGGCGCCGTCCACGCGTATCCGGCGTACCGCGCCGACCCGCCGACGGCCGCTGCCTTCTCGACCACCACGACCGAGCTGCCCCGGTCCAGTGACCGCGCCGCTGCCGTGAGCCCGGCCATGCCGGCGCCGATGACCAGTACGTCGGTCCGAATTACCCGCATTGTTGCTCCCTGCTCGAAACCGCTGCCGCGCAACGCAGCTCGCGGTATGACAAAATCTGACGTGGGCCCTGGCCCGGAGCCGGGCCTCAGACGGTGAACCGGCCGCCATTGCTCAGCAGCACCGCGCCGACGACGTTCGCCGCACCCGCGGAGGCGAGGTACGCGATGTTGTCGGCCAGTTCCTCGGCAGTCGCGTAGCCGCGGGTGGGACCGTCGTTCATCGCTGCCCGCAGATGCGCCGGTGTGCGCGCGGCCATCCCGGTGTCGACCGGGCCGGGTGCTACGGTGTTGACCCGAATTCCCAGGGGCGCAACCTCTTTCGCGACGGCCTGACTCAGTGCGTGGACCCCGGCCTTGGACGCGGAATAGTGCGGATATCCGGTGAGGGTGTCGAATGCCGAGGAGGAACCCACGGTGACGATCGCCCCGCCACCGGTTCCCCGCATGACCCGGACCGCCTCCCGGAGCATGAAGAAGGTGCCGTCGAGGTTGATCGCCAGGACCCGGCGCCAGTCCGCATCGTCCAACCGGGTCAGCACATCCACGGGCTCGTCGCGCTCGGCCGCTTCGTATATCCACTGCTTGCTCTTCGGATCATCGACCCCGGCCGCATGCACCACCACATCCACCCGGCCGTGCTCGGCCACCACCGCATCGAACATTTCCCGCACCCGGGCCGAGTCCGAGACGTCGAGCGCGACGGGGTGGCCGACGCTGATCGCGGCCGAATTCCGTGCCGCGGCATCGGCATCGATATCGCACAGGTACACCGCCGCGGCGCCACGCTGGGCGAGCAGACGCGCGGTCGCCGCGCCGATCCCCGAACCCGCACCGGTCACCACGGCGACTCTTGCCTCGAACTGATCTGCGGTCATCATTCCTCCTTCGTCATTCGTGCTGTCGCGTGGCGCGTTCAGTGGAAGATGGACTCCCATTCGTTGCGGAACTTCTCGGCGCCGGCGCCGACGGTGACCTGGAGATTCTGTGCGGGCACATCCTGGGCGACGGCCAGTGCGCCGTCGATACCGGGCAGCGCGGCCCCGTAACCTTGCGAGGTCGCCTGTTGCCCGGGCTTGGTGACCATGAAGTCGGCCAGCACCTGGGCCGCGTTCGGGTGCGGCGCGGTACCCAGGGCGAGTCCGTACCACTTCGCGCCCCAGGCGTACTTGCCCGCGTTCCAACCGACCGGGGCGCCGGCCGCGCGATCGGGCAGCATCGGGTTGCACATCAGCGCCGCGGTGATCTCACCCGAGGCCATGGCCTGGCTCAGCGGCTGGGTGCTCGGGTAGATGCGCGGCTTGTTCGCGGCCAGTTTCTGCAGGAAATCACGTCCGCCGTAATGCTTTTCGATGAAGTCGTAGTAGTCGATGTAGGTCGGGGAAGTCGCCGGGGTGACGATGCCGACCTTGCCGCGCAGCGCTGGATCCAGCAGATCCTGCGCGGAGTCGATGCCCCTGGGATACAGGTTGGTGTTCCAGCCGAAACCGAACAGGATGGCGCTCTCGGTGAAGAACTTGCCGCCGATGATGGCCTCCCGCCGCCGATATGCCGGATCGTCGAAGCTCGGGCCGTGCACCGCGACCGCGGTGTCGGAGTTCTCGTTCGCGTGGATCCAGGCCTCGTCCGTGGTCACCGCGACGTCTCCGATGCCGCGGTGGGTCTTCTGCTCCGCACCGATCCGGGGCAGCAGTTCGGAGTCGATGCCGCGCACCACCGTCATCTTGATGCCGGGGTAGGCGGATTCGAACGCCTTCTTCAGGTTGTCGAGAACCGCCTGGGCCTGGGTGGAGTACAGCGTCACCGAGCCCTCTTTGTTCGCCGCTGCCACGATATCGGCCCAGGAGCCCGAGACCGGCTGGGAGACCTTGGCGGAACTTCCGCAGCCTGCCAGGGCGAGCGCGGCGGCCACCACTACGACGGCGGTTCGGAATAACTTGTGCATCTTGTTCTTTCGCTTCATGCTGCGGCGATCGAGCGGCGGGACAACCCGGGTCACGGCGGGCGCGGCGCGGCGTGGCATCGCCGCGGCCCGACCGCGGAGCGCCGGGTATCCGGTCGTGAAGACCCTCGAAACCCGAACGCTCCGGGCCGTTTACGCGGTTACTTGGCCGGGGCCGGGGCGGGTTCGTTGATGGTGGTGAAGTACTGCGCCACGGCCATGATCGTGAGCGGTGCGGTCACCAGAAGCTGGCCGACGGCGGTGCCCAGCGCGCCGACGGCCACGATGCCACCGAGGCAGCCGACCGCGGCGGCGGGGATGAACGGGCCGAACATGCCGATGATGGTCGCAGCGGCGACCGTCGCGCCGGCGATGCCGCCGAGCACGCAGCCGACGGCCGCGCCGGACAGACCGCCGACCATGGTTCCGACGGTCGCGCCGGTGGTGATGGTGCTGGCCATCCGGTTCCACGCGGCCTGTTCGCGGTCGTACGGGGTCTTCCAGGGCGCGGAGTCCTCATACGGCAGGGCGACGGGGCGGTAGCTGGCGTGCGCGAGGTCGAACTGGGGTGTGAGCGTGGCGGTGTGGCCGCTGATCTTCGCTGCGATCGGGAAGATGAAATCGTCCACCCGGAACGACAGGTGGGATCCGGCGAGCACGGTTCCGTTGGGACTTTTGATCGTGAAGACGCCGTTGTCGGCGTTCAGGGTTCCCGCGTCGGTGGTGATGACGGTGCCCGTCGGTGTGGTGGTCGTCTTGTAGTGGATCGCCCCGGGCGCCGGGGCGGCCTGGGCGGTTCCCGCGATGCTGACGGCTCCGGCGACCAGAGCGCACGTGGCGGCGATTTTCCTCATCGGTGTTTCCTCTCATCGGGCTCCTCGGCTTCGCTGCCGGGGAGGTGTGGTCCGGCGTGGGACGCCAGCAAGGTCGGCGGACCGGCGGAACTGGTCACGGGGAGATAGCGGTCGGCTCGCCGGGCCCGGCGGCGCTGACTTCGAATCGAGCAGGCCGAGTTCGGGAGTTCCGGCAGGACTGCTACCGCCGGACGCCCGCACTGCGCGGGCGCGAACCGGAAGATGGCGCGGCAGGCGTCGAGCCTTCGGAATCTGTTCGCGCCCCGGTGTTTTCAGCTCATGCCGCGCTGATCGTGTGCGGGCTCGATATGATCGTTTCGGCGGCGGCGTATCCCTCGGCGACGGCGTGCGCGACGCGACGCGGCACGGCCGCATCGCCGACCACTTGAATCCTGGCCTGCGGCAGGGCCTGCGCGAACGGCTGCCAGTCACGGGCGATCCGCTCTCCGACCGTCACGAATCGGTCGCAGCTCAGCTGAGAAGTGCTGCCGGACAGAATGTTTCGATAGGTCACCAGCGTCTGTGCGGGGGCATCCCGCGCGGGGTTCGCCGCGACAGGCGCAGCTTCGACAACGAAGCTCACCGGATGGCCCGCCAGCCGCTTGCGCAACTGGACCCGGCCCTCCGCGGGAATCGACGACGCGAATGCGGGTCCGGGAACGAGCACCGTGACCTCGGCAGCACCGGCCGCCAGTGCCGACTCGATCGCTCCGACTGTCGACCAGTACCCGAAACCGTCGTCCGCGACGACCACCCGGTTTCCCGGCTCGATCTTGTCGTTCGGGTCCAGGATGACCTCGGTGGCGCGGAACGCACCCGCCGTCGACATCTCCGTCGCACCGGTGGCGATGATGATCTCGCCGAAGCCGTCCAGGTCCGCCGGGCGCGCGGAGTGCTCGAGCTTCAGCGTCGCAGCGCCGATGTTGTCCTGATAGAACCGGAGCAATTTCGACCACCCGTCGCGATGGGGCGCTTGCGCGGCCGTGTGTAGCTGCCCGCCGATCCGAGCGCCTGCCTCGAACAACGTGACATCGTGCGTGGCTGCCAGTCGCACGGTTGCCTCGAGCCCGGCGGGTCCGGCACCGATGATCGCCACGCGATCACCGTTGCCGCGTCGCCGGCCGAGCCGCAGCGGCGTCGCCGGACGCTCGCCCGAGCCGCCGGGCCCCAGCTCGGGATTGACCGAGCAGAGCAGCGCCGGTGTGAACGTGCGGCAGTCCTCGTTGCAGGAGACGCACGGGCGGATCGCGGCATCGTCTCCGCGGAGCAGTTTCTCGGCGATCCGCGGATCGGCGATGAACGGACGCGCCATCCCTACCAGATCAGCGCCGGCGTCCAATGCCGATTCGATGTCGCGGCGGGACCGGAACGCCTGCGAGACCAGCAGCGGTCGCGTCGTCGCGGCCCGCAGGCGGGCTCCGTGGGTCAGCAAGGGCGGGACGTCGGTGGCCATATCCCGGACGTAGGTGGTGCGAACCCCCGCCGTCACATTGATGTAGTCGAACATCTCCAGCAGCGGCAGCAGTTCGCACACCCCATCGATATCCAGCCCGGCCTCTTCGGCGCCGTCGATCGAAACCCGGACGCCGAGAACGAGTTCCGCGCAGGCCTCGGTGATCGCCGCGTGCAGCCGGTGCAGTATGCGGACCCGGCCGGCGACCGTGTCGGCGTCGGCGCGGTGGTTGGACGCCGCGGACAGGAACTGTGCGAGCAGATAGCCGTGCGCGGCATGCAGTTCCACCGCGGCGAAGCCCGCCTCGGCGGCGTGCCGCGCGCTCACCACGAAATCGTCGACGACCCGGTCGATATCGGCCTCGGTCATCGTGCGAGCCCGCACCGGTTCGCGTGGTGACCGGATGGCCGACGGGCCGATCGGATGCCCCCAGATCTCCGCGCCCAGCGTCTCGCGCCCGAGATGCACCAGCTGACACACCGGTATCGCCCCCTCCTGGGCGATCGCCGCGGCGCGCCTGCGCAGTCCGGGGAGGGCTTCGGGCCGCCACGCCTCGGTGGTGTTGCCGATCCGGTTGGTCGATTCCGGGCTCACCACCGTTCCGCCCGCGATCACCATCGCCGCGCCGCCGGCCGCGCAGCGGCGCCAGTACTCGTCGTCTCCCGGCTGCGCCAGACCACCTGCGACGGCGCCGGACCCGTGCGCGGTGGCTACCAGGCGGTTGGCCAGGCGCAATGCGCCGATCCGTAGCGGAGCCGACAGTGGGGCCATGCGATCCTCCTTGAACTGGATTCAATTCACATTATTGACACAGAGTGATTGACACCACAAGGCCCTCTGGCTTAGTTTCTCAAACTGACATCAGTTCAGTTAGGTGGATCCGGTGACCTTTCAGCAAACGCATCGCATCATGAAGACCCTGTCGAAGGCCGTCGCCATCGGCGCGGTCTTCGCCGCCGTCGCGGGCCTGAGCGCCTGCGGTGGCGCTTCCGGGACGACGAAACCGGTATCGGGCAGCTGGTCCGACGTGGTCACAGCCGCGGAACACGAGGGCAAGGTGGTGCTCTATTCCAGCCAGAAGCCGGCCAATCTGGACGCTCTGAAACGGGCATTCGAGGCGAAGTATCCGCAGATCCACATGGAGTACGTGCGCGGGACCGATGCCGATATCAATCCGCGGGTGGAGACCGAGAACAAGACCGGCAAAGGCATAGCAGATGTGCATATGCTGACCGACGCGGCCTGGGTGCAGACCGCCGCGCAGTCCGGCACCTATTCGTCCGATCTCGTCGGTCCCGACCTGCACGCCGCCGAGTACCGGCCGCAGACCAGCGTGTTGCACAACCGCTTCGCGCTCACCAGCGCCGCGGTCTTCTCACTCGGCTGGAACACCGCGGCCGTCCCGGGCGGGCTGAAGGATCCGCGCGACATTCTCGATCCGAAGTACCGGGGCAAGATCGGCATCACCAACCCCACCGGTATCGCCGCGTACGTCGACATGTACCAGTACTACGAGAAGACCTACGGTGCGGACTACTGGAAGCGGCTCGCCGAGCTCGCGCCGCGGGTGTATCCGAGCGCCCTGGGCATCGCGCAGGCGCTCACGTCCGGTGAAATCTCCGTCACCCCTTCGGTGCAACCGCTGACCACCGAGGTGGCCGCGGGCGCGCCGGTGAATTGGGTTCTGCCGCAAGCGCCGTTCGGGACCCCCTGGTACAGCCACGTCACCAAGGTGGCGCCGCATCCGAACGCCGCACAGGTACTGGCCGATTTCATGGTCACCCGTGACGGACAGGTCGCGCTCAATTCCGGCTACGCCGCGGTCCTGCCGGACATTCCCGGTGCGGTCGCCCGGGCCCAGGACCTGCCCGCGCCGAATACGGCGAACCTGACCGCGGACAAAGTTTCGCAGTATTCCCAGGCTTGGTCGAAGCGCTTCCAGGGCTGATCGCCGGCGCGACCCCAACCACTCCCCCTTGACGAAGGACAGCAGATGGACGAGACAGCCGAGCCGCTACGCGGCGTCAATGTGCTGGTGACCGGGGCATCCGGCGGGATCGGCGGTGCGACGGCGGAACTGTTCGCCGGGCGTGGCGCGACGGTCTACCTCACCGACGTCGACGATGCCGCAGGGCGCGAGCGAGCCCGCCGCCTCGGTCCCGGCGCGCACTACCGCAGACTCGATGTCACCGACGAATCCGATTGGCAGGCAGTCGTTTCCGAGATGCAATGGGCCGAGCACCCGCTCCAGGTGCTGGTCAACTGCGCCGGTTCGGCGCTGAAGGCCCCGCTCGAGCACACCACACTGCAGCAGTTCCGCACGATCCTCGATCAGCATCTGGTCGGCACCTTCCTGGCCCTGCGGACCGCCGCGTCGGCCATGCGCGACGGCGGCGCGGTGGTCACCATCTCGTCGCTGCGCGGCGTGCTGGCCACCGCCGAACTGGGCGCCTACGGCGCGGCCAAGTTCGGCGTCCGTGCGCTGACGAAGGTCGCGGCCCTCGAGCTGGCGGGCCGCGGTATCCGCGTCAACTCGGTGTGTCCGGGCAGTATCGACACCGAGATCACCGCGGGTCCGGGCTTCGAATCCGACGACGTGCAGGCCTATGTGCGCAGCATCCCGATGCAGCGCCGGGGTTCGGCCGAGGAGGTGGCCAAGGTGATCGCGTTCCTGACCGGCGTCGACAGCGCCTACATCACCGGCGTGGACCTGCTCGTCGACGGTGGCACCGCCGCGGGCCTCTACACCCCCAAGCGACAGCCGCAGGAGGTTTGAGCCGATGTCGCAATTCACCGTCGCCGGGCTCACCAAGACCTACGGATCCAACGTCGTGGTCGATCAACTCGACCTCGAGATCCAGGAGGGAGAATTCCTGGTCCTGCTCGGTCCCAGCGGATGCGGAAAGACGACGACGCTGCGCTGCCTGGCGGGATTGGAAACCCCGCAGGGCGGATCGATCACGTTCAAGGACCATGTCGTCTTCGACGGACGGGCTCGCACGAATGTGCCCCCGCACAAACGCAATATCGGGATGGTGTTCCAGTCGTACGCGCTGTGGCCGCACATGACGGTCCGCAACAACATCCGCTATCCACTGAAGGTGCGGGGGCGCAAACAGGCGGTCGCCGAGGGCGCGGTCGAGGCCGCCGCGCAGATGGTGGACTGCGGCGCCCTGCTCGATCGCTATCCTTCCCAGCTCAGTGGCGGGCAGCAGCAGCGGGTGGCCGTCGCGCGCGGTCTGGTCGCGCAACCGGATCTGGTGCTGTTCGACGAACCGTTGAGCAATCTCGACGCCAGGCTGCGTGACCAGGTGCGCACCCAGATCCATCAGCTGCACCAGAAGTTGGGCTTCACCGCGGTTTTCGTCACGCACGACCAGGCCGAGGCGTTCGCGCTCGGCGATCGGCTCGCGATCATGAAGTCCGGCAGGATCGAACAATACGACGCACCCGAGCGGGTCTTCGAGAATCCGGTGTCGGAGTACGTCGCGGCCTTCATCGGCATGGCCAACCGTCTCGAACTGCACCGTGACCACGACGGCTGGCGCACCTCGGCGGGAGATGCCGTCGATCTCACCCATGCGCTGGTCCGGGACTCGGCCGATCGGGGCTCGGCCGCGGTCGCGCGACTGCGTCCCGACGACGTGCTGCTACATGCCTCGACTCAGGACGTTCCGCTGGGCAACGTCGTGCTGAGCGCGGAACTGGTCACCTACGAATACGGCGGCCGCTATTTCGATGTGACGGTGGCGACCGGCAGCGAGCAACTCCTGCTGCGAGCCGATGCCGCGACCCACGGTCCGGCGCTGCGCAACAGCCGCCCCGGCGCTCCGGTGGTGGTCAGTTTCTCCCCCGCGAGCCTCCGGATCTTCCCTCCGGCAGGCGATCTCGACCCAGCGGTACCCGTGGCGGTACCCGTGAGCGCGCAAGGACACCCCTGATGACCTCGCTGAGCCTCACCGCCGCAAGACCTTTCGCGATTCCGGCGCAGTGGCGGTCGCGGATCGGATACCTGGCCCTGCTCGCGGTCCTCGCCTATCTGGTCGTCGTGCCGATGATCCGGTTGCAGGCGTTGGCATTCCAGGACGGAGCGCACGGCTACCGGAGTCAGTACGGCCGGTACGACATCGGCGGCACGATCCGGACCACGATCGTGCTGGCCCTCGGATCGCTGGTGATCGCGATGGTCCTCGGGACCCTGCTCGCCTTCGCCGCGAGCCGGCTGCCCGCGCGCCTGTCGTTCCTGCGCATCGTCCCGATCCTGCCGATCGTGATGCCCGCGGTCGCCAATATCGTCGGCTGGACGTTCCTGCTGTCCCCCGGGCCGGGGTATCTCAATGTGCTGCTGCGCCACCTGCCCTGGTGGAGTCACTCGGACACCGGCCCGGTCGACGTGTACACGGTGCCCTGGATCGTCATCCTCACCGGTTTCGGTCTGACCTCGTTCGTCTACCTGTTCGTCAGTGCCGGCATGCAGAGCATCAATGCCGAACATCTCGAGGCGGCTCAGATCAGCGGGTCCTCGACCGTCGGCGTGTTCTTCCGGGTCGTGCTTCCGCTGCTGCGCCCGTCGCTGGTCTACGGCGGCGGCATCGCCCTGCTGCTGGGCCTGGGCCAGTTCACCGGGCCGCTGCTGCTCGGGCAGAACAAGGGTGTGAAGGTGCTGACCACCGAAATGTACAGCCGGGTATCGGAGTCGCCGTCGGATTTCGCCGCCGCCGCGGCCGCGGGTTCGCCCCTGGTGCTGTTCGGGCTCGCGGTGGTACTGATCCAGAAAGGGTTGCTGGGCAACCAGACTCGGTTCGTCACCCACGGCGGCAAGGCATTCTCGGCGCCGCCGGGACGCTCGGTGTGGGCCTCGGTCACCATGGTGATCTACGCCTTGCTGGCCTTGGTCATCCCCCTGCTCGGTCTGATCCTCGTCTCGTTGACGCCGTACTGGTCGGGCTCGCTGTCCCCGCACATCCTGACCCTCGCGAACTTCCGCAGTCTCGCCTCGAACCAGGCGATCGTGGACTCGGTGGTCACCAGCGTCGTCACCTCGCTGGTCGCCGTGGCGATATGCATTCCCATCGGCTACGCGGTGGCCACATTGCTGGTGCGCGGCAAGCGATTCCGGATCCTGGCACTGATCGCCGACCTCATCGCCGTACTGCCGATGGGTATTCCGGCGGTCATCTTCGGTGTGGGCTTCCTGCTGACCTACACCGAGCCGCCGCTGATCCTGTACGGGACCCGCGCGGTCATCATCCTGGTCTACATCGTCCTGATGCTGCCCTACGCGATCCGGATGCAGATGACCGCGCTGCTCGCGCTGGGCACCACCTACAGTGAGGCGTCGGCGACCAGCGGAGCCTCACCGATGGTCACGAACGTCCGGGTGATGCTGCCGCTGATGCGCCCGACCATCCTGAGCGCCGTCGCGCTGATGTTCATCCTGCTCACGCACGAGTTCGCCGCCTCACTGCTGGTGCGCGCATCGACCACCCAGGTGATGGGCACCCTGCTGTTCGATCTGTGGGAGAACGGCTCCTATCCACTCGTGGCCGCGATGGCGCTGCTGATGACCGCGGTCACGACCGTGGGCGTGGCCGCGGCGATGCTCGTGGGCGGCCGGAACGTGTTGAGCAATCTGTGATTCGGAACCGGGCGGCGACAGCCGGAAGTGGAGAGATGGATATGACGGCCGGTAGTGCGAGATTGCGCGGCAAGGTGGTCCTGCTGACGGGATCCTCCGGTGGCATCGGCGTGGAGATCGCCCGGCGGCTGGCCGGTGAGGGCGCCGTGCTCGTGCTGACGGATCTGGATGCCCAGGCGTGTGCGCGGGTGGCGGCGCAGATTCCGAATCCCGAACTGCATCATGTGCTCGAGCTGGATATCAGCGACGAGCAGCAGTGGCGCGACGCGGTCGAGGTCATCGCCGAGCGCTTCTCGGGCCTGGACGCGCTGGTCGCCAACGGCGCGATCGGCAGCCTGGCCACGGTGGTGGACGAAGACCTCGAGCGGTACAACAAGGTGATCGCGGTCAGTCAGACCGGTACCTGGCTGGGTATGAAGCACGCCGGTGCGCTCATCGAGCGCACCGGCGGGGGGTCGATCGTCAACCTCTGCTCGATCCTGGGCACCGTGGGCGGACTGGGCAACAGCCTGGCGTATGCGGCGGCCAAGGGCGCGGTCCGGACGATGACCAAGAATGCGGCCCTGCACTGGGCGACCAAGGGGGTGCGGGTCAATTCGATCCACCCGGCATTCATCCAGACGCGCCAACTGCTCGACCGGTACGAGGGCAGTGACCGGCACCGCGCGATGCTCGAGCACACCCCGATGGGCCGGGTCGGGCGAGACGAGGAGGGCGCCGAGGAGGTCGCATTCCTGGCCGGCCACGACTCGACTTTCCTCCCCGGCACCAAACTCTACGTCGACGGTGGGTGGACCTGCGTGTAGCGCGGGTCCGGAAACGACGGTGTGGACGTCTTCAGCGAGCGATGCCGAAGACGTCCACACCGTCGTTGTCCTTGGCGGTCAACACATTTCGAGCGACAAGCACATCGAGATGCGCGAGCGTCTCGCAGGTGGCGAACATCCGGTCGAAGGTGCCCAGGGTATCGAACGGGCGGTCGTGCCGCGTCCAGGTCAGTGCCCGGGCCACGGCCGCGCCCGTGCACGGCGCCAACTCGCCGACGACGGCGAGGATCTGGGTGAACCGAAGTTCGTGGTGAGCCAGCAGCGCGCGCGCTCGCCGGCCGACGCTCCCGCCCGGCAGGCCGTGGGCGGGCAGCATCACCGGCGCGTCGTCGCCGCTCAGCAGCCTCAGCGAGCGCAGGAAGTTCTCCAACGGCAGTTCCCACGGGCCGAGTTCGAACCCGATCGACGGGGTGATCGTCGGCAGCACGTGGTCGCCGGTGAACATCAGCCCCCGATCGAGATCACGAAAGACCATGTGGCCCTTGGTATGACCGGGGGTTGCCTGGGCGTGCAGACGGTATCCGGGCAGCTCGACGGTGCCCGGGAGCAACCAGTGGTCGGGTGACTCCCAGTCCTGTGGATCGAAGGGCTCGGCAAGGCTGTCGGCCCGGGCCCGGGTGGCGAGATCGGTTGCGCCCGCGCGGCGCAACTGGTGCAGGGCGTTGTCGGGCTCGTTGGTGCCGAGCCGGTGGATGGCCTCGAGGCCCGGGGATTCCGCTGCGCCCAGATGGACTCGGCACCCGTGCCTGCGACGCAGCTCGACGGCGAAGGTGTAGTGATCGCGATGCACGTGCGTGACGAACACATCGTGGATTTCGTTGGGGGAACGGCCGATTCGAGCGAGTCCGGCGGCGAGTTCACGGTAGGTGCCCGGCCGGTGCCAGCCCCCGTCGATCAATGCGAGGCCGGTATCGGTTTCCAGCGCGTACACGTTGATCGCGCGCAGTCCGTCCTGTGGCATCTGCAGCGGAATGCGATGGATGCCTTCGGTTATCGGGTAACACCCGGGTTCGGCCCAGTGCGTGCTCACGCGGCGGTTTCGGTGAGCGGCACCATCGTGCGCTCGTCGCCGAACCAGATCATGCGCCGCCCTCGCATGGCGCCGACGTGCCGCACCGCGGCCTGCCATTGCGGACTCGCCAGCGCGGCGTCGAGCGCCTCGCGGGATTCGAAGCTCAGGATCGACAGGCCATCCCAGCCCGCCGACTTCTCGTCCATCGAGTCGAGCAGTTCGGTGTGCTGCCAGCGCAGCAGTCCGGGAATGGGATAGGTGACCTCGGCGTGTTCGCCGCGCCACCACTCGATGAACCGCTCGTGCGACCAATCACTGGGGCGGGATGCCAGAACGATGAGGTTGTACACGATTCTCCTAATTGAATTCTGTTTAGTTTCTGTGGGCATGGCGGACCCCGCCCGGATGTGCCGCGGAGCTACTTGACCAGCATCCGCACGGCCGAGGTGCTGATCGTCTCGGTGATCTCGGCCAGGCTGAGGTCGCCTTGGGGCCGATACCAGCGCCAGATGCTCACGATCATGCCGAGGAGCAACTGCCCGAGCAGACGCGGGTCGCCGTCGACGAAGACACCGGCGTCCATGCCGCGCGACACCAGCCCGGCCCAGTTCTGTTCGATCTCCTGCACCAGCTCCCGGGAGCGCAGCCGCTCGGCCTCCTCCTTCTCGGACTGGCGCGGCGCGGTGAGCAGATCCATGTGGCTCTGCAGGATCCGCCGTTGCAGGGCGTCGGTCGGTGTCCCGGCCAGA
The DNA here is from genome assembly GCA_966435935.1 of uncultured Nocardia sp. Classification (GTDB taxonomy): domain Bacteria; phylum Actinomycetota; class Actinomycetes; order Mycobacteriales; family Mycobacteriaceae; genus Nocardia. The sequence goes on along the minus strand of CBJNFW010000030.1, from coordinate 18,228 downwards.
GCCGCGGCGACCGCCGCGCGCAGCGCCTGTTCGGGGTCGTCCTGATTCTCGGTGGCGGCGACGAAGCGGTCGGCGGAATCGGCCAGTTCGAGGCGCATGATCGTCAGCAGGCAATGCGCCTTGGACTCGAAGTAGTGATACAGCGCGGTCTGGCCGATGCCGACCTCACCGGCGACCGATGCCCATTTCGTCTGCTCGTAGCCGACCCGGCCGAATTTCTCGATGGCCGTGCTGAGGATATGGCTGCGCTTCGAACGAGCGCTCTCGCGGCGAGCTTCGGTATCAGCGACCATCAGTGAAATGTCCCCACGCGTCCTGTATATATGGCTTGATCGACTTTACCTCACCTGAGCTGAACTCGAGTCGGTCGCGGTGGTCAAGCGGGTCGCCAGGCGAACCGCCTCGGGCCGATCCAGTTTGCCCACCCGGTTCTGCGGCAGATCCGGCACGGTGAACAGATATTCCGGCCACTTGAATTTGGGCACATCCGCGGCCGCGAGCTGCGTGGTGACGCTGTCCAGCGTCAGGGCGGGACCATCGGTGACGACCAGCGCGGCCGCCCGCTCACCGAGCAGATCGTCGGGCACCGCGACGACGCAGACCTGGACGATCGCGGGCAGGCCCGCGATCGCCGCCTCCATCTCGTTGATGTCGATGTTGCGGCCACCGCGGATGATGATCTGCTTCTGGCGGCCGAGCACGCGAATCGAGCCGTCCACGGCGACCTCGACCAGATCGCCGGTGGGCAGAAATCCGTCGGGGGTCAGGTCCGGCGGCACCGGAACACCCTCCCTGGCGTAGCCCACGAACAACGACGGTCCCTTCACCTGGGCATCGCCGACCTCGCCCGGTCCCAGGATGTTGCCCGCGCCGTCGACGGCCCGGACCGCGGTGCCCTCGAACGGACGTCCGTCGCGGCCGAGACGGATCGCGGGCGGGTCGTCGAGCCGCGGCGTGGTGTGGCCGAGGCATTCGGACATGCCGAACACCCGCAGGAAGGTGGTGCCCAGGCGGTTCTCCGCCGCGGCCATGGCGCTCTCGTTCATCGGGCCGCCGCCCACGGTCATCGCTCGCAGCGCCAGCGTGCCCGGGGAGTTGTCGACCAGCGACAGCTGCAGGGCCATGGTCGGGACCAGCATCGTCCAAGCGACATGATGGGCCGCCATCGCGCGCAACGCGGCGGCCGGGGACCACTTCTCGATCGTCACCATGCTCCCGCCCAGGTACGCGGGCAGATACATGCCGAAGCAGAACGCGGCCACCGACGACAGCGGAACGAACGCTCCGACGGCGTCACCGGGCCGCATGCCCACGACCTCGATCGTGCATGCGCATGCGTAGCGGATGGCTTCCTCGGACTGCACGACGCATTTGGGGCGGCCGGTGGATCCGGAGGTCATCGCGATGGCCGTCCCGCCGCGCCAGCGTTCCACCGGTCCGAACGGTCCCGGCCGGGCGCACAGCACGCGGCCGGCGAAGGCGGTCTCCCGGTGGGAGAAGCCGGCGGGCACGTCCCACCGGTCCAGCGGCTCGGGCTCGGCGAAGATCAGATCGGGCGCGATATCGGCCACGGCGAGCCGGAATTCGGACTCGGCCGCGTGCGGGCTCAGCACCGCCACGACCCCGCCCCGCATTCCGACCGCGAGCGCGGCGGCCACGGTGTGCCAGGTGTTGTCCGCCTGCACCAGTACCGTCGGGGCGCCCGGATCCATCGCCTCGATGCGCGCGGCCAGAGTTGTTGCCGCCGCGACGATCTCACCGAGGGTATGGTCGCCGAGCTCGTCGACGACCGCGATCCGATCCGGGCTGTGCTGTGCCCGCTCGAGCAGTTCTTCCGCGAGTATCTTCATCGTCTGTTTCCTCGTGTGGACTGTCAGTTCTTCGCTGCGTGCTTGCCGTTCAGCGGGCCAATGGCGGCGGAATCAGCACCGCGCGGCCGGTGATGTCACCGGCGCGCAGATGCCGGTAGATCTCCACGCCGTCAGCCAGTGGGTACGCAGTGGCTTCCACGTGCAGGGCCCCGCGCCGCGCCATATCGATCACCGCGACCAGATCCGCGTGCGGTCCCCAGAACGGCGCCGTGACTCGCCAGCCCGCGGCCAGGCCGAGGTGTTTGCCGACCTCCATCCGGGCACCGGCGCTGCCGACCACCGTTAGCCGCCCGCCCGGTGCGAGCAGGCGGATCGCAGGCTGCGCGGTGTCCGGTGCGCCGGCGAAGTCGATGATCACGTCGGCGTCGTCGGTCAGGGCCGTTCGCAGCGAGTCCACGTCGGGGAACGCCGCCTCGGCACCCAGCCGCAGGGCCATCTCGCGCGCGTCCGCGCGGTTGTCGACAGCGAGTATTCGACCAGCGCCCATATCGCGGAGGATCTGCACGCCGAGGTGGCCGAGGCCGCCGATACCTATGACCACGCAGGTCGTGTGCGCATCGATCAGATCGGCGTGTTCGCGCACCGCGTGATAGGCGGTCAGCCCCGCGTCGGTCAGCGGCGCGGCCACGGCCGGGTCCAGACCGTCGGTGCGGACCAGATGCCGGGCCGACGGGACCAGCATCGCCTGGGCCAGCCCGCCGTGATATCCGAGGCCGTTGCCGATCGGCGCCGGGGCGCCGGTGGTGCGCGGCCGCAGCCGCAGGCAGTAGTTCTCCCGGCCCCGCGCGCAGTTGCGGCAGTGTCCACAACTCCAGATCCCGTGCACCACAACGGTTTCGCCGAGCCATGTCGGATCGGCGTCCGGTCCGGCAGCGAGAACGGTTCCGGCGGCCTCGTGGCCGAGCGTGAGCGGCAGCGGGCAGTCGAAACTCGCCGCCGCCGCGTCCATGACGTGCAGATCCGATCGGCACAGTCCGGCCGCGGTGACCTGCAGCAGAAGTTCCTCGCCGGCGGGCTCGGGCGCCGGCACGTCCCGCAGTTCCGGTGGCCGCCCCCATTCGGTCAGCTGTATCGCCAACATCAGCGTGCCGTCCATCCGCCGTCGACCACCACGGTCTGGCCGGTCATGTACGAGGACGCGTCCGAGGCGAGGAACAGCACCGCCCCGTCGACCTCCCCGGCCGCACCGCCGCGGCCGAGCATGGTGTTGCGTCGCACCCAACCGGCGGATTTGTCGTTGCTGAACAGTCCGTCGGTCATCTCGGTATCGAACCATCCGGGCACGACGGCGTTGACACGGATCCCGCGATGACCCCATTGACCGGCCAGTTCGCGGGTCAGTCCCAGGACTCCGGCCTTGGACGCGGCGTAGCTCGCCCCGCCGATCGGCGCGGTCGAGGCCAGTCCGATGATCGATGAGATGTTGACGATCGAGGCACCTCGTCCCTCCGGCAGTGCGGTGGCGGCGGCGAGGGCGAGATGGAATCCGGCGAGCAGATTCACCTCGAGCAGGGCCGCGAAACCCTCGGCCGATTCCTGCTCCGCCTGCGGGGGTCAGGGCATGCACGCGTTGTTGACCAGCACGTCCAGGCGGCCGGTTTGTTCGTAGCAGCGATCGACCAGCGCCCGGCGGTCCTCGTCGCGGGTCACATCGCACCGGACCGGCACGATGCGCGGATCGCTGTCGGCCAGGGCGGCCAGGCGGTCCGTGCGCCGGGCCGCGGCGAACACCGTGGCCCCGGCATCGGCGAGCGTCTCGGCGAAGCCGAGCCCGAGGCCCGAGGAGGCGCCGGTGACCACGGCGGTGCGGCCGGGCAGGCCGAACAGGCGGGTGAGGGTATCGATGTCGGCGGTGGTCCGGGTGTCGGGCATTGCGGTATCCATCTCAGTACACCGCGGTCCGGCCACCGTCGACCGGAATGATCGCACCGGTGGTGAAGCTGGCCGCATCACCGGCGAGATGGGTGACGAGCCCGGCGATTTCCTCCGGCCTGCCCAGCCGACCCGCCGGGAGCCGATCGACGATCTTCGCGATGAACTCGTCGTCCCAGTGTTCGGCCATATCCGTCGCGAACCCGCCCGGCAGGACGCAGTTCACCCGGACCGTCGGCGCGTACGCCTGCGCGAAGGCCAGGGTCAAGGCGTTGAGCCCGCTCTTGGCGGCGGCGTACATCGTTTCCGGCGGGCTCGGCCGCAGGGCGCCGATGCTGGAGATGTTGATGATCGATCCGCCGTCGGCTGCGGCCATCCGGGCGCCGGCCGCGGCCATCAGCCGGAACGGCCCCTTCAGGTTGACCTCGATGGTCTTGTCCCACAACGATTCGGTCACCGACGCCAGATCCTCGGCCACCGGTGCGATGCCCGCGTTGTTGACGACGATGTCCAGCCGCCCGAACTCCGCGATGATCCGATCGAGGGCCGGCTCGATGGCATCCCACTTGCCGACGTGCAGTTCCAGCGGATGGGCGCTGCCGACCGGGGAATCGCCCAGCCGAGCCACCGCCTCCTGGCAGGCCGCCAGTTTCCGGCTCGACACGATCACCGTGGCGCCAGCGTCGCGCAGACCCCGGGCAATGGCCAGTCCCAGGCCCCGGCTGGCACCGGTGACCAGGGCGACCTTGCCGGTCAGATCGGAGGTGTTCATCGGTATTTCTCCACTTCGAGACGAGCGATCGTGCGCAGATGCACCTCGTTGGGGCCGTCGGCGATCTGCAGTGCCCGGGTGATGGCGTGCATCCGGGCCAGGACGGTGTCGTTGCTCACCCCGGCGGCGCCGAAGGTCTGCACGGCGCGATCGACGACGGTGTGCGCCACCTCCATCGCCGCGACCTTGATCGCCGCGACCTGCGAGCGCACCGCGGCATTGCCCTGGGTGTCCATCAGCCAGGACGACTCCAGCACCAGCAACCGGATCTGATCGATCTCGATGCGGCTGCGCGCGATCCACTCGCGGACCACGCCGCGATCGGCGAGCGGGCCACCGAATGCGGTGCGCTCGAGCGCCCGGCGGCACATCAGCTCCATGGCTCGTTCGGCCATGCCGATCGCGCGCATCGCATAGTGCATGCGGCCGGGACCGAGCCGCCCCTGGGCGATGGCGAAACCGTCGCCCTCGGCGCCCAGCATGTTCGCCGCGGGCACCCGGACGTCGGTGAATTGGACCTCGCCGTGACCGAGACGATCGTGGAAGCCGAACATCGGCAGATCGCGCAGCACCTCGATACCGGGAGCGTCGGCGGGCACCAGGATCATGCTCTGCTGGCGGTAGGTCTTGGCCGCCGGATCGGACTTGCCCATGAAGATGATCAGCTTGCAGTCCGGGTCGAGAACTCCGGAGGTGTACCACTTGCGCCCGTTCAGGACGTACTGGTCACCGTCGCGGCGAATCGTCGAGGTGATGTTGGTGGCGTCCGAGCTGGCCACCGCGGGCTCGGTCATCGCGAAGGCGGAGCGAATCTCGCAGTCCAGCAACGGTTTCAGCCATTGTTGTTGTTGCTGCTGGGTGCCGTACATGGCCAGGATTTCCATGTTGCCGGTGTCCGGCGCCGAACAGTTGATCGCTTCGTTGCCGATCACCGAACGGCCGGCCACCTCGGCCAGCGGCGCGTATTCGAGGTTGGTGAGGCCCGCGCCCAGCCCGTCGTGGGTCATGAACAGGTTCCACAGGCCTCGCCGCCTGGCCTCGGCCTGCAGATCGCGCATGATCTGCGGCTGTTCGTGCGGGTTCGCACCGGCGGCGATCTGCGCCTCGTACACCGGCTCGGCCGGATATACGTGGCTGTTCATGAAGTCTTCGAGTTCGACGAGCAGATCCCGGGTGCGGGCGGAATAGGAAAAGTCCACAGTGCGGCTCCTGAGCGGCGGGCGAGGGTCAACCGGCGAGTAGTGCGGTTCCGGTCTCGATGAGGCGAGTGATGGTCGCGGGCAGTTTTTCCTGGTCCGGATCGTGGTGCCGGCCTTCGCGATGCCTGCGCAGGTTGTGGCCCATGATCGCGGCCATCTTGAGCCGCCCGAGCGCGTCGAACCAGGTTTGCTCGGCGAGCGCGGGCCCGCCGGCGCAGTAGATGTCCAGCAGTTCCGCCGCACTGGGCAGACCGGGCACCTCCCGGCCGACACCGGGGAAATTGCCGCCGTCCGCGAAGACGTGGAACCAGCCGAGTTCCACCCGCGGATCGCCCATGCTCCAGATCTCCCAGTCGATCAGGGCTTTCGGTTCCGGGCCCGCGGAGATGATGTTGCCCAGGCGATAGTCGCCGTGCACCAGCACCGGCGTCATCGGTTCGGGGATCCGGCGTTCGAGCAGCGCGAGCAGCCGATCACCGCCGGAAACCAGTTCGGGCGGCACGGCGCCGAGGGTGCGCGCCCAGCGGGCGAGTTCCTCGGCGGGCGTCAGCGCGGGCACGGAAATATCGGCCGGATCCACCGCGTGCAGGGCGGGCAGCAGCTGCGCGGCGCGGCGCATCCGGGCCGCGGCCAGGTCCGCGGCGACCGCGGGATCGTCGAGTACCGGCTCGAGCGACTCGCCGGCGACGAGTTCCATGGCGAACCAAGCGGGTTCGTCGCTGTCCACCACCGCGATGCGCGGCACCGGCACGGGCGTGCGCGCCAGCACCTGCATGATGCGCGCCTGCCGCAACATGTCGTGGCGCCCGATCGGTGTACTGCCCTCCGGCACCGCCTTGACCACATACGATTCGCCGCTGGTCTCCGCCCGGAAAGTCAGACCGGAATGCCCACCGGGCAGCCGTTCGAACGAGGTCAGGCGCACGCCGAGATCGGCGCGCAGTCGCGCCGCGACTCGCTGTTCCAGTGTCGGGCTCATGCCTCCACCTCGCTGGCGCTCGGCTCCGGCATGCGCCGTGCGCCCTGTGCCGATGACTCGCTCCGCTGCGCTCCGCTCATGGGCGCGGCTCCTTGGGCAGGCCGAGCACGCGCTCGGCGATGATGTTGCGCTGGATCTCATCGGTGCCGCCCGCGATCCGGTATCCGGGCGCGCCGAGCACATGTTCGGTCCACGCGAAGGTGCCCCACGCGCCGGAATCCACGGCCAGGTCGCGGCCCAGCAGCAGCCGCACGACCTCCGAGGTCCGCGCCATCGTGTCGGTGGCCAGCAGCTTCCCGATCGATGCCTCGGGTCCCGGATCGCGCCCGGCCACCACGGCCGCGGCCACCCGCATCGCGGCGACGCGCTGCACATAACCGCGAGTCACCAGATCGGCCACTCGGTCCCGTTCCAGCTCGGTGAGGGCACGATCCAGATTCCCGGCCAGCGCGATCGCGCGATCGGCATTGGCCAGGCCCAGGTTGGCCCCGTCCAGGCGCTCGGCCGCCAGTACGGTCAGCGCGACCTGCCAGCCCTTGCCGACCGGGCCGAGGCGATGACCGTCGTCGAGGCGAACGTCGTCGAGATAGACCTCGTTGAAGGAACTCCCCCCGGTCATCTGCCGGATCGGGCGCACGGTGACCCCGGGTGCGTCCATCGGGACCAGGAACACGGTCAGGCCCGCGTGTTTGGCGACGGCCGGATCGGTCCGGCACACCGCGACGCCGACGTCCGCGATCCGCGCGCCGGAGGTCCACACCTTGTGCCCGTTGAGAATCCACGCGTCGCCGTCCGTCCGGACCGCCCTGGTCCGCACCGCGGCCAGATCCGACCCCGCCTCGGTCTCCGAGAAGAGCTGGCAAGCGATGACATCGGTGCGCAGCATGGCGCGCACATACCGCTCCCGCTGCTCCCGAGTGCCCCACTGGTCGATCGTCGGTGCCACCAATTGCTGTGTCACCGAGAACATTTCGGTGCGCTTGGGCACGTCGAAGGCTTCCTCGGCGCGCCGGAACGCAAGGACATACGACAGCGGCAGCTCGCGACCGCCGTAGCCGCGCGGCCAGTTCAGCGCACCCCAGCCCGCATCGAACTTGGCGCGCTCGTAGGCGCGCACGCGCTCGGTCTCGGCACGCTCCTGGGTTTCGGTCCAGTTTTCGAAGACCGCGACCGAATCGGACCCGCTCCCCCAGGGATTTTCGGTGCGGGGTGCGGCAACACCGGCGAGCCAGGACGTGGCTTGTTCGATGAACCGGTCCAAATCGGGAATCGTAGGTTCGCTCACTGCTCTTCTCTCGATCGATGTGCTCGGCTCACACCGACAGCACGGTGCAGGCGCTGATCCCCGGCGCGCCGTAGACGTGGGTGAACCCCACCCGCGGCGTCCCGGGAACCTGCCGGGCCCCCGCCGCGCCGCGCAGCTGGGTGACGATCTCGTGGACCTGACGCAGCCCCGACGCGCCGATCGGCTCACCGTTGGCGATGCAGCCGCCATCGGTGTTGACCGGCAGGCGCCCGCCGATTCCGGTGTCGCCCGCGGCGAGCATCGCCTCCTGCTCGCCGTGTTCGCAGAAGCCGCATTCGGCCATGTGCATGATCTCCGCACCGCTCTCGGTGTCCTGCAGTTGTGCCACGTCGACGTCGGCGGGACCGATACCGGCCTGCTCGAATGCCGCGGCCGCCGCGTCGGAGCTCACGCTGGTCGGCTCGCCGCTGCCCTGGATCGCCGGGCTGAACACCTCGAAGGAGCCGAAGCGGCGGGTGCGGTGACTGATCGCGCGCAGGCGGATGCCACGCGCGCCCAGGCGCCGGGTCGCGGACTCGCTCGCCACGATCACCGCGGCGCCACCGGAACCGGGTGAGCAGAACATGAACCTGGTCAGCGGGTCGTTCACCATGGGGGCCGCGGCGATCTGCGCCGCGGACATCGGTTCTGTGCGCCAGGCATTGGGGTTGAGACTGCCGTTGCGGTAAGCCTTTTCCGCGACCCTTGCCAGCGTCGTGGCGGAGATGCCGTGCAGTCGCATGTACCGGTTGATCTTCGCGCCGAAGAACTGCGTGGTGACCATCAGCCCGGCCTCCCCGTAGCCCTGCGGCAGACCCCAATCCTGCGGCATCGGATCGAACGCACCGCGCGGATGCTTGTCGAAACCGACCGCGAGCGCGATCTCCGCGGTACCGGAGCGCACGGCATTGACCGCACCCAGCAGTGCGCTGCCGCCGGTCGCGCAGCCGTTCTTGACGTTGATGAAAGGTATTCCGGTGCAGCCCAATTCGGCGACGAGAGTATCGGCCAGACCGGAACTGTCGCTGCCGCCGCAGGCCAGCTGGATGTCCGGCCACCTCAATCCGGCGTCGTGGAGCGCGGCGTTGATCGCCGCGACCGCGAGCTGGCGGCCGGTGACCCCCGGCTGTCTGCCGAACCTCGACAGTCCGGTGCCGATGATCGAGACCGACTGTGTCACTGCGCCTTACCTTCCTGAATGAACGTGCGAGTGGCGAACCGGGGCACCGGCGCGACGGCGACCAGCCGCACCTGTGCCCCGTCGAGTTCGGCGAAGTCGGTGCAGTCCAGGACCGCCTCGACCTTGATGCCTTCGGGAAGTTCGACATATCCGACCGCGAACGGCGAAAATCCTTCGCCCGGAACGACATAGGGCGGTGATTTGGGCGCGAACCGTTGCACGGTGTACGCCCAGACCACACCGTGGTCGCTCAGGGGAATCGCGGTCGCGGTAGCGGTGGCGCACCGCCCGCACATCGCGCCGGCCGGGAACGCGACGGTGCCGCACGTCGTGCACCTGCTGCCCTCGAGTGCGAGGACCTCCGGAACGCCCATGTCTTTTCCTTCTTACCTCGGCGGAAAGTGTTGAACCGGTTCGCGATTCAGCGACCGACCCACTTCGGCTCGCGCTTCTCCAGGAAGGCGTTCACCCCCTCGGCGGCGTCCTCGGACTGCAGCGCGTTGCCGACGGCCAGGTGCTCCATGACCATCAGCGACTGGATGTCCGCATCCAGGCCGCGGTCGATGGTCATCTTGGTGAGCTTCATCGTGAACGGGCTCTTGTCGACGATGGGCGCGGCGAAATCGGCGACCAGCTGGTCGAGTTCGGCGGCCGGCGCCGACGCGTTGATGAGGTCGAACGCGGCGGCCTGCTGACCGCTCAACAGCTTCCCGGTCAACATCAGCTCCTTGGTCTTGCGGATGCCGATCATGCGCGGCAGCCGGTAGATCGGACCCGCGCCACCGAACAGCGCCCGGCGAATGTGGAAGTCGCCGATCTTGGCATCGTCGGCCGCGACGGCGAAGTCGCAGGAGATCATCAGCTCGAAACCACCCGCGGTGACATAGCCCTCCAGCACCGCGAGCGATGGGGTGTTCATCGAGTACAGGCGGTCGCAGACCTTCGCCGAGAGCACTGCCACGTCCATGGAGGTGGTCTTGCCGACGTAGTTCGCGCGCAGTTCGTCGAGGTCGAAGCCCGAGCAGAAGGTATTACCGCGTCCGCGCAGCACGAGCAGCTTCAGCTCGGGGTCGTTGTCGACCTCCACGATGATCTCGTCGAGCCGGTGCAGCAGTTCGGTGGTGACGGCGTTCTTCTTGTGCGGGCGGTTGAGCCAGACCCGGGCGATGTCGCCGTCCTTCTCGAGCACGATGTGGTCGGTGTCGATCATGTGGCCTCTTTCGATCGGGGAGAGTTTCCTGAACTGGATTCACTTCAGTTTTACCGGCTGGAATCACCGGCGTCAATACGCGTCACCGACGGGTTCCGGTGGGGCGGCGCCACCGCTCACAACCCGGCGAGGGCGGCTATCGTGCTGCGGTGCGCACGGGAACCCCCTTGTGCCGCTTCGTTTCCCATGGCCCGGCGGAAATAGGAATGGGCGGGATGCTCCCAGGTGAAGCCGATTCCGCCGTGCAACTGCACGGCCTCGGCCGCCGCCTGGACCGCCGCGTCGGTGCACACCGCACCGGCCACCGCAACCGCCAGCCTCGCCGCATCCGGATCCTCGGCGAAGGCCGCAGCCGCATATCGGGAGGCCGATCGCGCACGCTCGAGCAGCACCAGCAGATCGGCGAGCCGATGCTTGACCGCCTGGAAGGAGCCGATCGCCCGGCCGAACTGGCGGCGCGTCGAGGTATGAGCCACGGTCATTTCGAGCAGCATGTCGACGATGCCGGTGTTCTCGCTGGCGAGGGCGAGCGTGGCGAGGTCGCGCAAGCGTGTGGCCGCCGCGGCGGTCTGCTCCGGTTCGGTGAGCGCGACGGCAGCGCAACCCCGCAGCGTCACGTCCGCCTGCCGGCGGGTCGGATCCAGGACCGTACGCTCGATTCTCACGCAGTCTGGGCCCGGACGCAGGGCGACCAGGCGGGGGCCGTCCGGGCAGTCCGCGGACGCGACGATCACATCGGCGGTCCCGCCGCAGGTGAGGTGGGTGACGGTACCGTCCAGGACCCATCCGGCCGACGTCCGGGCAGCGCGCAGATCGTCCGTGGCGGCATCGAGATCGCTGACGGTGGCCAGCAGATCACCGGCCAGTACGCCCGCCAGGAGGTCGTCGTCGCCGGGGCGGGTCAGCAGCAGAGCCTGTACGCCCAGCACGGCGGAGCTGTAGACCGGCTCGCAAACCAATGCGCGCCCGCACTCCTCGAGAATCGTCGCCAGTTCGGCCACCCCGTATCCCAGCCCGCCCCGATCCTCGGGTGCGGCGAGCGCGGTGACCGACATGTCGTCGACGAGCGCCCGCCACAGCGATGCCGAGAACCCGCGTTCCGTGGACGAGGCTTCGCGAACCCGGGTGATACCGCCGTGTTTGCTCAGCAGCGCGCGCAGGGACTCACGCAGGGCGGACTGCTCCGGACCGGGTATGAACCCGGCCGGTTCGGACCGGGGCCAGCGGATTTCCCCCGCGGCGACCAATGGCGTGGACATGACCCTCCAGTTGAGTTGAGTTCAGTTCAATTACCGATGGTAACGAGAACACGCCCTGACCAGAAGGCCCGAGCTGAACCACGTTCATTCATGAGTAGGCGAGGGTTCCGGCCACCGACCGCGTTCGCCGACACTCGGATCGCGCCAGCGCACCAACCGGCGGCCCGGAGTCGCGTGCGGGGCGGGTAGAGGCATGCGCAGAGTCCTTCGAGCCGGCCGATCCCGACGCTCGCCCAGCATGCCTCGCACTCGCGGCCTGTGAAGTCCTTGCCGCTGGTCAGCAGGATGTGCTTGTATTCGCGGCGACGCTCGCCTCGGTGTCGCACATGGCCCGCACACTTCGCTTTCCCCACGTCCGGACAGTCACGGCGAGGATCGGGCGCTCACCGACCGGGTACGGGGAGCGGGGTGGCGGTGAAGACGCCGCCGGGGCCGAGCGGGTTCGGGTATCCCCCGGCCATGGCGCCCTCGGCGAGCGGGCCGCGCCGACCGCGGTCACGCCGTGATCGAGCGCCGCGCCGGCGAAATCGTATCGGCCGCATGCCGATACGCGGCGACGGCGGAATACCGGCGGAATTCGATCATGAAATACACACCGGAAAACGAAGATCAACTAATGAAATCTGCACACAAAAACCGTTAGCCAAATATTAACGGTGATTATCGCCACATAACAATCAGTGGCTATATAGATTTCAGGTTCATAACCTGTCTGGTAGATGCCGTGATGGTGTCGTTACCCCACTGTTAAAGGAAGCTCCATACATGAACCGTCGCAAGGCCCTCGCCGCTACCGCCACCACCCTGTCCGCCGCGGCGCTGTTCTTCGGCCCGGTCGCCATGGCCTCCGCCGCTCCCTCCGCTCCTTCCGCCGCCACCGGTTCCGCCGGCCTGGCCTCGGGCTCGTCCGATAGCGGCTCGTCCTCGGGTTCGGCAGGCTCGTCCACCGGCTCCGCCACGCTCGACTCGGGCAGCTCGGCCCTCGATGAGGGAACCTCCACCATCAAGAACATCATCGATTCGATCACCGGCGTCCAGAACCTGGCCCACCCGAAGTGATCGAGATTCGGCAGATCGCGGTTCGCCCGGCGCTGGATTCTTTGCGCCGGTGAGCTTTGCAGAACGGATGCGGGCCATTGCGGTCAATTTGCCGGTCTCCGAAGGCCATTCACTTTCGGATAACACTCGGTTGGAGATGCCGGATGGCCGACCATAATTTCGCCTACGACCTCACGATGGATGAGGCGCGACGTCGCAGCGCTGTCCTCGAGGCGCTCGGCGACGACTGGGACCCCGTCGCGGTGCTCGCCGAGCAGGAGCGCGCCTACGACATGCTGTATTCGAACCTGGACGATCAGCAGCAGCGGATCTACGACGAACTCGTCGCGGCCGGGGTCCTGCCCGATCGCGCGGCGCGCCGGATCGCCGACTGAATCTTCTTCCCGCGCGAATGATCACCGGTCTCGGCGAACGGAGAAATTACCGCACCGGCAGAGGCTTCTGGCCCAGCAATCGTTCGCCGCGCCTTCCCGCACCGCGGCGAATCCGTAGTCGAACATGTGTTGTTCGTAGTCACGCAGGGCAGCGTCCGGGTCGCCGCCGGCCGCGGTGGTCAGTGCCTCGCCCGGACCGGCGGCATCGCGCAGTGCGGTGCACGCTCCGGATCCCGAGGCGGGGCTCATGGCGTGAACCCCGAGCAGGGTGACGCGCGTTGTATCCGAACCCGCGGATGCCAGTGCTTCACCGCCGCGGCGACGAGGGCGTGCAACTGCTCACCGTCCATGTGCCGCAACGGGCCACCAGGTGTGCGGGCGTCCGAGCGCACTTACAGAATCCGGCTTCCGTACATCTGCCCCAGCGGGTCGGCGATCAGCTCGATCCGCGCGCCGTCGGGATCGCGGAAGTACATCGAAACCCGGCTGTGCTCGACGAATTCGATCCCGGATTCGGTCAGCTTGTCCCGCAGCCTCTCCCACTGCGACAGTTCGAGGCTGATCGCCACGTGGTGCAGGCCGCCGAGGACCTCCTGGTACGGGCCGAGGTCCAGACCCGGAAAGTCGAAGAACGCCAGCAGGTTTCCGTTGCCGATATCGAAGAAGAAGTGTGACGAGCCCGGGTAGTCGCGGTTTTCGATCAGCTCGACCAGCGGGAAGCCGAGCAGATCCTGATAGAACTGGACCGTCCGTTCGACGTCCGAGGACACCAGCGCCGTGTGGTGCAGCCCGCGCGCGGTGGATGTGCACGCGGCGCCGCGCGGTGACATGTACTTCTCCCGCAGGAGCCCGCGCATGGTTTCTCCCTCCGCGGAACGCCGCTGCTCGCTCTCGTTCATCGACCCCACTCCTCTCGCCGGATCTCGCGGCGACTCCCGACCGTACCCCGGGTAGTTTCCCGGTCGATCATTATCGGTCGGCGGCCCGCTGCGCCACAGCCGGGTCCAGGTGCTGGCCACCCGGGTCGGCACCGCCCACACGCTACGACCGTCGTCCGCACAGGTCACCTTCTCGGCCCATCCGGCATACCAGCCGGGCCGGCGCGCGGCTGACCTCACCGCGGACCGTCATGATCCGTTCGGCGACATCGGCCATCCGCAATCGCCGATCGGAAGCCTCGGACGACGCCACCACAATTTCGAAGTCCGCGAATCCGATCCCGCTGTCGCGGGCCAACTGCCGCTGCATCGCTTCGTGCAGCAGGCGCGCCGCATCGATATACGCCCGCCAACGTCTGCGCCGGCCCCGGCCGCCGCGGTTCGGATACCCGCGCTCGTGCACCATACCTGGATGGTTGACAGGTAAACTTCGGCCGCCGCCGGTTCCGATTCGGCCGCGCTCCGGACTCGATACGCATTTCCGCGCACATCGAATTCTTTCGGCGAGAACGAATTTCGATGGCCGTCATGAGGCCGAACCAACGGACGGAGATTCCCGGCCCCCCGGCGTCCTCGCCGGTGCCTTGTCGATGCGTTATCCCGCTCCTATCCTCTCTGATAGAAATGCTCTCGCGGAGTAGAGATGATCTACGACAATCTGCTCACGTCGACAGCGCGAGCACCGACAACCAGCGGATTGCGGCAGGGTGAGGTATTCACCCCTTACGCCGCTCTGGTCGAGCGGATCGCCCGACTCGCCCGCGGTCTGGTGGACCGCGGCATCGCACGCGGCGATCCGGTGGTCTTGCTGATCCCGAACTCACCCGATCTTTTCCTCACCGCCCACGCGCTTTTCGCCATCGGCGCCGTCGCGGTGCCGCTGGGCGAGGCGGCCACGCGATCCGAACTTGCCACGCTCGCGCGAAAGGCCGGCCCCGAGGCCGTCATCGCGGTTCCGGGCCTGGTTGCCGCCGCCGAGACGCTGATCGCCGATGCCGCGCCCGGCATTCCCTTGTTCTCGACCGCTGCCCTGCCCGAAGCGGGTGCATCCGTCCAGCTGCCGAGGGTGCCGGACGATACGACCGCGCTCTATCTCTTCTCGTCCGGCTCGACCGGGTTGCCCAAGGTGGTGCCGCACACCCATGCCGAGCTCATCGCGGATGCCGAACGAGCCAGCAGAGCGTGGGAGATTCAGCCCGGCGATATCGTGCTGGACATACTGCCGGGCAACTTCTCGATGGGCTTCCTGCTGGGCGCTACCCAAACCGTGGCCGGCGGCGGGACGACGCTTTATTGGAGCGATCGCCTGCCGCTGGCGCTTTCGCGCGGGAAGCTGCTCGACACCATGGTCCGCGAGCGCGTCACCGTCATGGGCGCCGTTCCGGCGATGTACGACATCATCGCCGGCCGGCCCGGAAGTTTCGATCTCGCACTGCGCCTGGCCTTTTCCGGCGGCGCGGCGATGAAGCGGTCCGTGTTCGAGGTGTGGCGCGAGCGTTTCGGTGTCACACTCCGTCAGGATTACGGCTCGACCGAGGCCAGTATGTTCTCGCACAACAACTCCGCGGATCCCGATGCGACCTGGGCGTCGGTGGGCAGGCCGGCGGGCGACGGCGAGGTCCGCATCGTTCCGTTCGACAGCGAATTCGGCGCATCCGTCGGCGAATTGGAATTGCGATCGTCCTCGCTCATGCGGGGCTACCTCGACGATCCCGCGGCCGATGCCGAGGCGTTCGACGAGGGCTGGTTCAGGACCGGCGATCTGGCCTGTCTCGATGAGGAAGGTCGTATCTTCATCCGTGGCCGCAGCAAGCTGCTGATCGAGGTATCCGGCTACAAGGTCGACCCGCTCGAGGTGGAGGAAACGCTCATGTCCTCGCCCGCTGTCGCCGAGGCCGCGGTGGCGGGTCTGCCGGACCCGCGCAGCGGCAATCGCCTGGTCGCGTTCGTCGTCGAGGCGGCGGATGTGTCGGCCGGGGAGTTGATTCGCCATGTGCGCGCGAGGCTGTCGGCGCAGAAGGTCCCGGCCGAGATCGTGTTCGTCGACGCGTTACCGCGCAGCGCGGCCGGCAAGGTGCTGCGGGCACGGCTGCGCGAGCTTCATGCGGGCTGAGCCGCTCGCTGCGAAACATACGCCGCCAGTTTCGCGGGCGATTCGAACAGCTCCGCCCGTATCTCGGTGTCCGGGATGCTGATCTCGAATCGCTCCTCGAGAAAATGCACCAGCTTTACCAGACTGATCGAATCCAGCAGGCCCAGCTCCAGCAATGGGGTCTCGCGATCAACCGGTCCTGCGCCGGCCTCGGCCGTCATCGCGGAGATATAATCGATAATCGGTTGTTCGATATCGCTCATCACCCGAGTCCTTTATGTCGTCAGCATAATAGCCAATTTCATCGCTTCCCGAAATGGCGTTCGAACATGGGAGGACAGCGTGGGTGAAACGCGCCCGCTGGGCGAACGGGAACAACTGCTCAACCATTTGCATGCCCATCGTGGGCTGATCACCCTGCAGGTGCTGCACCTGCGCGGCCGTCTCGATCCGGCGCTGGTGCGGCGCGCGCTGGCCTGGCTGCAGGCCCAGCACCCGATCCTTCGCTCGCATATCCGCTACGGCACGATCGTCTGGCGCCCGCTGCCGCCCTTCGCCTACCGGCAAGGCTGGTTCGACACCGAGGGCACACCGCAGATCCCGTTGCGGGTGCTCGATGACACCGACCCGGATGCTTGGCGCAAGGTTTTCGCGGCCGAGATCCGCACACCGATTCGGAAGGGCAACCATCCGCGCCTGCGGATAACGCTGGTGCGGCAATCGCCCGACGCCGAGTTCAACCACCTGCTGATCTGCGCCGATCACGCGACGCTCGATGCGCAGTCCGCCGATATGCTCGCTGGCCGGCTGCTGGAATTCCTCGCCGATCCGGCCGTGGCGCAACGCCGATCGCCGCGCCACGCCGGCTTGCCGCCGCCGGTCGAGGCCGGTGTGCCCAGCAAATCCGGACGGGGCAAGAACTCGGGCAGCGAAAGGCCGCCCTATATCCCGGCAATCCGGCTACCCAAGCAGAGGGTGCGCGGTGCGAAGAAACAAACGCGAGTGCTGACCCGTCACCTCGGGCCCACCACGACCGCCACGCTCGCGAATGCGATCAAAGCCAACCGCACAACGCTGCACGGCGCGGTGACCGCCGCGTTCCTGCACGCCATCGCCCAGCGGTACCGGCTCGAGGTCATGACCGTATTGAGCACGGTCGACCTCCGCCGCCTCAGCACGCTCACGCTCCCGCCCGAGACCTGCGGCTGCTATGTCGACATCCTGCGTACCGAGCATCCGATCACCGGCGACTTCTGGGCGACCGCCCGCGACGTCTCGTTCAAGCTGATCGCCACGCTGGCCAAGGACCCCGAGTCCGCTTCGATCATGAAATTTCCCGATCGGGAGGTGTACCGGCACGAAATCGTCCCGACACTGCGCAACCACCGGCGCGTCGACGGGCTCGCGGTCACCACGGCGGGCGAGTCCGGCCTCCGGGCCGAGTACGGCGCCTACACGCTCGAGGACATCACCAGGGCGGTGTCGCTCGAGATGTTCGGCCCATCGCTGTTCGTGATCGCCGACGAGCGGCTCGGCGGCCTCGAGCTCAGCGTCGGATACGCGGCCATCGCGATGAGCGACGAGCAGGCGCGGTGGCTCACCGACAACGCGGTGGCCCGGCTCGAGAAGATCGACCTGCCGGGAAAGTCGATGGCCGGCGCTGTCGACTCGTGACCGGGTGGCCCGGCGGGGTGCCGGGCCCGTGCCGGCGCGGTAGAGCACCGGCTGGACCTTCGCCCGATCATCGTGCGCGCCGCGACGATCAGCGGATCGAATGGCCCGTGTCGGCGGTGCGGGCGGGCTGTGGCGCGATGGGTGCTCGACCGACCAGATAGCGCGAGATGTGGGTGGGCAGCGGAAAGGTTCCGGTGGCCAGAGCCGAGACGTCGAATCCGGCAGCGGCCAAGTCGTTGTTCGTTCGCCGGTTCGGATGGCAGCCGTCGGCGAGTGCGTGCCACGGCGATTCGGTCAGGTCCTGCAGACGGCCGAGCAGGGTGCCGTCGGCGGCGCGGATGTGTTCGAGCACGAGCAGCTCACCGTCCGGCCGCAGCACCCTGCGGAACTCGGCGAGGGCGGCCGCGACGTCGCGGACGCTGCACAGCAGGAACGGTGAGAGCACCGTGTCGAACGCGTCGTCG